>DATIWM010000331.1:0-3194 GCA_035519355.1 Thermoanaerobaculia bacterium
CCGGCAGAACCGCTTCCAGCTCAACTTCCGGAACCATCGAAAGATCGTCGTCGTCGACGGCAGGGTCGCCTGGGCCGGGGGCCTCAACGTCGGCGACGAGTACCTCTCCCGCGACCCGAAGATCGGGCCCTGGCGGGACACCCACGTCCGGATCGAGGGCCCCGCCGCGCTCGGCGCGCAGCTCGCGTTCGCGGAGGACTGGCACTGGGCGGTCGGGACCCGGCTCGACCTTCGCTGGGATCCCGTCCCCTCGAAGGCCGGCGACGTTCCCGTGCTGTTCGTTCCCTCGGGCCCGGCGGACACGCTCGAGACCGCGAACCTGATGTACATCCACGCGATCAACTCGGCGCGGGAGCGGGTCTGGATCGCGAGCCCGTACTTCGTCCCCGACAAGCCCGTGACGGACGCCCTGCAGCTCGCGGGGCTCCGCGGCGTCGACGTCCGCATCCTCATCCCGGAGAAGCCCGACAACCCCCTCGTGGGCCTCGCGGCCTATGCGTATGTCGACGACGCGAGCCTCACCGGCGGGACGTTCTACCGGTACGGGGCCGGCTTCCTGCACGAGAAGGTGATGCTCGTCGACCGTTCCACCGCCACCGTCGGGACGGCCAACTTCGACAACCGCTCCTTCCGGCTGAACTTCGAGATCACCTCGGTGATCGTGGACGCGGCCTTCGCGTCCGAGGTCGAGCGGATGTTCGAGGCGGACTTCGCCCGCTCGAGGGTGATGGAACCGGGCGAGTACGACCGCAAGCCGTGGTGGTTCCGGTTCGGCGCCCGCCTCGCACGATTGACCGGGCCGGTACAGTAGCGCCTGCCTCGTGCCCCGGCGGTTCTTCCAGGGAACTCCGGAGACCAGCTATCCTCAGAGTAAGAAAAAATTCTCGCCAGTGAGATTGCCGGTGCACAAGGTCTTCTGTCGTCGTGCCCTGCTCGCCGGCGCCGCCTCGGCGGTCCTGGCGGCGCCGGCCTTCGCGTTCGACAGTAAGGGGCACAATGTCATCGAGGCGACGGCCTACCGGACGCTCGTGGAAGGCCATGCCGGCCAGCCCCCCCGTCCCGACGTCCTCCGCGACCTGATCAACGACGGCGCCCTCGACGCCCCGTGGTGTTTCGGGCGCGGCGACTCTCCGCCGGGCGAGTGCCGCGACGCGCCGGCCGAAAACCCGCTCCTCTGCTGGCCCCAACCCGAGACCGACCGGCCGGACGCCTTCTTCCGGCGCCAGTTCAGCGACTCCGGCCAGTGCTTCCACTACATGGGGACGCTCACGGACAGCCTCTCGGAGCCGCTCCCCGGCACCACCATCCCGCGCGCGCTCGCGACGAGCGCCGTCGTCCGGTGCAACGACCTTCTCGACGGCCTCCTCCGGCAGGTCGTCGTGGACGGCGGTTCCGGCACGCGCCGGAGCGGCTTCGGCCTCTACGAGATGATGCATTCGGTCGAGGACTCCTTCTCGGGCTCTCACACGGAGCGGATCGGGGACGGGGTCGACTTCCTCCGGGTCTGGAAGCCGATCGAAAAGATCGCCGGAATCCCGACCGAGCGCTCGAAGAAGATTCCCGACGGCGTCTTCCACAAGTGGGACGACCACCGGGACAAGACGTACGTCGTCGAGGGGGGCCGGGAGGCTTGCGAAAAGCGGACGGACGCCCCGTACGACGTCCCGTACGAGTGCCTCTCGCCCGAGGGAGACCGCGCCCGGCGGGCGATCGTCGAGCTTCTCGTCCTCGTGAGGGACCTCCGCCTCGCGCAGCTCGCGGCGCCCCCCGGGACCGACACGCACCCCGAGAAGTCGGAGGCCTGGCAGCGGTACCGGGCGACATGGTTCACCCCGGTTCATCCCTGCGCGGGAGCCGAGTGCGACGTCCGCCAGCCGCCGGAGGTTTCCCCCGGCAGGTACGCCTTGCTCGGGCTCGACACCCGCTACAACCCGACCGCCGGCACCCTCGACGTCGCGGCGCGGGGAACGCTGTTCCGGTATGCGGAAGACATCAATCCGTTCGTCTACTCGCTCAGCGCGAGCCTCGGGTACCGGCACTACGACGGCGGCGGCAACGCCGGGTTCTTCGGCCTCGGTTTCGATTTCGTGTTGCCCGTCGGGTACAAGGCTGCGATCGGATTCACTCCCGCCGAGCTGCGCGCCGTCTTCGGTGGCCCGAGCGACGGCAGTGAGGTCGTGACGCGCCTTTTCCACTTCAACTACGCCCTGAGCGAGAAGTTTCTCCTCTCGGTCGAGGCGCCGCTCGAGGTGAACTGGCGGAAGCCCCAGGCGCAGTGGTCGTTCGCCGTCTCTCTCAGCTACGCGCTCTCCTCCCGGCGCCTCGTGGGGGGCAGCACCCTTCTCCACCACGACAAGGAGAAGACCGAACGTCGGGATGAGACGTGGGTGCCGCCGCCGGCCCCGTACGGCCGGCTCCAGGGCCGGATCACCACCCTCTACGCGATCGCGGGCATCTCCGTGACGACTCCCCCGGCGGATGCCGTCCCGGGAATCGACTACGGCCTCGGGATGCTCGGGGCCGAGATGAGCTGGGACCGCGACCGCTGGGGGGGACGCTTCGCCTTCACGCCGGTCGTCTCGCTCGCGGCCGGGCTCCGCAGGACCTCGGGCGACTCGACGTACTTCACCGGGACGCTCGGACTCGGCGTTCGCTGGTACTTTCTCGGGCCCCTCGGCCTCTCCGTCACGGCGGTCCGCGTCGAAGGGGGACCGAAGATCCGCGGCACGGACGAGGTCGACACCTCGGCGGGCGTCCACGGCTCTCCGGGGAGCGAGTACTACCTGCTGGCCGGCTCGCGGATCGGCCTCGCGCTCCGCCTCGGCATCTTCGACCTGCTCGTCGAGGGGCCGACGATCGCATGGACCTCGGACCCCTTCGGCACGAGCGAGATCCTCAGCTTCCGTCTCGGCTTCCGGCTGAAGTGACGCGGCCCGGGAGCGCCGGTCGCCGGCGCCCCTCTGTCTCTGTCTGGCTTCTCAGCCCGCCGTCTCCGGGTCGTGCCAGCCGCCGGGGGGCGTGACCGCCGGGTCGAGCTCCGGGGGCCCCCAGGTGCCGGGGGCGTACTCGTAGACGGGCAGAGCCGCCTTCAGGACCGGATCGACGATCCGCCACGCCTCCTCGACGTAGTCCTGGCGCGCGAAGAGCGTCGCGTCTCCGTCGATCGCATCGGTGAGAACCCGTTCGTACGCGTC
>DATIWM010000332.1:0-20659 GCA_035519355.1 Thermoanaerobaculia bacterium
CTGGGTGTGGCCTGATGCTCGAGATCCGCGGGATCGACGTCGCGTACGGAGACGTTCAGGTCCTCTGGGACGTCTCCTTCGAGGTCAAGCAGGGCGAGATCGTCGCCCTGATCGGCGCGAACGGCGCCGGCAAGAGCACGACGCTCGCGACGATCTCGAGCCTGCTGAAACCGCGAAAAGGGGGCGTTTTCTACGAGGGAAACCCGATCCATACGCGCGCGCCTCACGACCTCGTGTCCCTCGGCATCGCACACGTGCCCGAAGCGCGCCGGCTTTTCCCGGAGATGACCGTGAAGGAGAACCTGCTCCTCGGAGCGCTGACGCCGGCGGCGAAGAAGACGCGGCCGGAGATGCTGGAAAAGGTCTTCACGATCTTTCCGAGGCTCAAGGAGCGGGAGAAGCAGCAGGCGGGCACTCTTTCGGGCGGCGAACAGCAGATGGCCGCGATCGCGCGCGGGCTCATGTCGAAGCCGCGCCTCCTCATGCTGGACGAGCCGTCCCTCGGCCTCTCGCCGATCCTCGTCGCCGACATCTTCAAGGTCATCAAGGAGGTCCACGACGCGGGCGTGACGGTCCTGCTCGTCGAGCAGAACGTCTTCAAGTCTCTCCAGGTCGCGGACCGGGCCTACGTGCTCGCCAACGGGCGAATCGTCCTCAGCGGCACGGGCGCCGCGCTCCTCGCGGACGACAACGTCCGCCAAGCGTACCTCGGACTCTGAAAAGGGGGAGTGATGTTCGTCTCCAGGTGGATGACCCCGAAGGTGATCACGATCGACAAGAACGAATCGCTGGGGACGGCGCTCCGCCTCATGCGGGAGAACCGGATCCGCCGGCTTCCCGTCGTGTCGAAGGGAAAGCTGGTCGGCATCGTCTCGGACCGCGACCTGAAGGGCGCCCTTCCCTCGCAGGCCACCTCGCTCGACGTCTGGGAGCTCCACGGCCTCCTCGACCGGCTCCACATCGCCGACATCATGACGAAGAACGTCGTCACGACGACGCCCGGCGCCACGATCGAGCGGGTCGCCATGATCATGATGGAGAAGAGGATCGAGGGGCTGCCGGTCCTCGACCCGAAGGGGAACCTGGTCGGGATCGTGACGGAGGGCGACGTCTTCCGGGCCCTGACGGAGGTCACGGGCGTCGGGCGGAAGACGACCCGGATCAGCCTCGTCATCCCCGACAGGCCGGGCTCCATCATGGAGGTCGCCGACGTCGTCCGGGCCAAGGGGGGGAAGATCTATTCGATCCTCTCCACGCACGCGAAGGTCCCGAACGGCAACCGGGAGCTCGTCATGCGGGTCGAGATCTCCGACGGGAAGGCCGCCGAGGTCCGGAAAGAGCTTTCGATGAAATACGGCGAGGTCAGCGTCCTTTCGGACGCGGAAAGCGCTTGACGCTTTGATGCGTCTGCATCATCCTCTCGGCAAAGCCACGGCTGATATCACTCCCGTGCAGGAGGACAGCATGACTCGTCGTTCCGCCTCGCGCTATCGCAGGGCCGCCGCGGCAGCCTTTTTCGGCCTCGTCCTCCTCGCCCTCGCGGCCGCGGGCCCGGCCGAGGGTCAGGCCATCATCAAGGTCAGCGACACCGTCACCCTGAGATTCGGCGTCTACCTGCAGGCTCAGGCGGACTGGCTCCAGCTGACGAACGCGACCCTCACCGACACGATCGGGTACCAGCAGAACCTCTTCCTCCGGCGGGCCCGCCTCCTCTTCGGAGGGCGAATCGCCTCGGACGTCTACTTCTACATGGACACGGACAATTCCCGTCTCGGCTACAACAAGACCGGGAACTCGGCGCTCGGGTCCGGGTTCCAGCTCCTCGATGCGTTCGGCGAGTGGAGGATCGCGGATGCCTTCATGCTCGACGGCGGCCTGATCCCCGTTCCGTACAGCCGCGAGGCGTTGACGTCCTCGTCAGGGGAGTTCTTCTTCGACGCCTCCGCGTACGACTACCTCCAGCAGACTTCGACGCAGTCGACCGGCGGGAACCGCGACACCGGATTCCTCGCCCGCGGCTACTTCGCCGATCACCGTCTCGAATACCGGCTCGGCGTCTTTCAGGGGGCGCGGCAGACCGCCCAGTCCAAGAACGCATTCCGCGTTTCCGGACGGCTCCAGTGGGAGTTCTTCGACCGCGAGGATATGTACTCGCCGGGGTGGATCGGCTCGACGTTCTATCCGGGCTGGTACCAGGACAAGAAGGTCCTCGCCGTCGGCGCCGGCTTCGACACGCAGAAGAACTTCCGTTACTATTCCGGCGACCTTTTCGCCGCGTTCCCGGTCTCCAAATCCGGGTCCATCCAGGGGAAGTTCCAGTATCAGTACGTCAACGGCGGCACGACCTTCGCCGCGCTTCCCCTCGAAAACACCGAACAGGTTGATCTCGGGTATTACTTCAACTCCCTGCACATCGCACCGATCGTGCGCTGGGAGCAGCGGATCTTCAACGGTCAGCCGTCCAAGAGCGACATGCGCTATGGCGGGGGACTCAACTGGTACCCGTTCAAGGCCAATGCCCCGTTGAACATCAAGGTCGTCTATATCCGCGTCGATCCGAAAACCGGCGTTTCGACGAACGAGTTCGGGATCCAGCTCCAGTTCTTCTACTGGTAATCCGGATGGCCGGCGCCGGCCCGGGCCTCGCGCCCGTGGGCCCGCGCCGGCCGTCGTGTCTTCCCCGTCCGCTATAGTCGCCTCCGGACGCGGAGGCGACGAATCAAATGACCCGGCGGAGCCTTCTGGCGCTCAACTTCGCCGCGGTCGCGGTCTTTTCCGACCTCTACATCACGCAGCCGATTCTTCCGATCCTCTCCGCCCGCTTCGGCGTCGCCCCGGCCACGGCGGGGCTCTCCGTCTCGATCGTCGTCCTGATGATCGCCCTCGTCTCCCCGCTCTGGGGCTCGCTCTCGGACACGGTCGGCCGGCGGCGCGTGATCGTCGCCAGCACCGGTCTCCTCGCCGTCCCGACGCTCCTGGCCGCGCTGGCGCCGAGCTTCGGCGTCCTCCTGGCGCTCCGAGCCGCGCAGGGACTCCTCATTCCGGGCCTCACGGCCGTCGCGGTGGCGCTTCTCGGCGACCACTTCGCAGGGTCCGCACTCACCGGACGGGTCGCGTCGTGGATCGGCGCGACCGTCGTCGGCGGCCTCTCGGGACGCGTTTTGAGCGGCCTTCTGGCCTCGTGGACCGACTGGCACGCCCCCTTCGTCCTCTTCGGAGTCCTGACGGCCGCGGCGGCCCTGTTGCTCTCGCGGACGCTCCCCCACGCGCCGCCGCGCACGTCGGTCCGGCCGCTCCCGAATCCGCGCGAGCTGCTCGACCACTTCCGGAACCGCCGCCTCCTCGGCGCGTTCCTCATCGGCGGGGCGGTCCTCTTCGCCTTCATCGCCGTCTTCACCTTCCTTCCCTACTACCTGACGGCCCGGCCCTTCGCCCTTTCGACGGCCGCCGTGTCGGGCTTCTACCTCGCCTACCTCGCCGGCGTCGTGACGTCGCTCGTCGTCCCCCGCTTCGCGGGCCGGGTGCCCCAGCGGTCGATGATGGGCGCGGGACTGCTCGTGGCGGGGGCCGGCGTCGCGGGAACCCTCCTTCCGTCGGTCACGGCGATCGCCGCGAGCCTCGTCGTGGTCTGCGTCGGGATGTTCCTCGTCCAGGCGACCGCGCCGGCCTTCGTCAACCTGAACGCCGCTTCCGCGAAGGGGGCCGCCGGCGCGCTCTACGTCACGTTCTACTACCTCGGCGCCACGCTCGGCTCCTACCTTCCCGGACTCGCCTTCCAACGCTGGGCGTGGCCCGGAGTGGTCGGCGCGTGCCTCCTGTCGCTCGCGGCGGCCTTCGCCTCCAACCGGTGGCTCTGCGCGTGAACGGCTCCCGTCGGGCCGACCTGGTCGTCATCGGCGGAGGGATCGTCGGCGTCGCTTCGGCCCTCGCCCTCGCGCGCTCTTTCCGCGTCTCGGTCCTCCTCCTGGAGAAGGAACCGCGCCTCGCCGCTCACCAGACCGGTCGGAACAGCGGCGTCGTCCATTCCGGCCTCTACTACCGCCCCGGGTCGCTGAAGGCCACGCTCTGCGCCGAGGGGCGTGCGCGCCTCGGCCGCTTCTGTGCCGAGAAGGGGCTCCCCTTCGAGACGTGCGGCAAGGTCGTGGTCGCGACGCGCCCGGAGCATCTCCCGAGGCTCGAGGAACTGGAGGCCCGCGGGCAGGCCAACGGCCTCCGGGGCCTCCGCCGCCTTTCGCCGCCGGAGCTTCGGGAGGAGGAGCCCCATGCCGCCGGACTCGCCGCGCTTCACGTTCCCGAAACCGGAATCGTCGACTTCGGCCGCGTGACGGAGGCGCTGGGCGAGGAGCTTCGCGCCGCCGGCGGCGACGTTTTCTTCGGCGCCCGGCTTCTCGCCGCGGCGAAGGACGAAGGCGGCTATCGCCTCACGACGGAGGGCGGCGAGGTCTCCTGCCGGTTCGTCGTCGGCTGCGCGGGCCTCCAGGCCGACCGGGTGGCCCGCCTCTTCGGCGCGGATCCCGGTGTCCGGATCGTCCCGTTCCGCGGCGAGTACTTCGAACTCCTCCCCGAGCGGCGGCATCTGGTCCGGAACCTCGTCTACCCGGTCCCCGACCCGCGCTTCCCTTTCCTCGGCGTTCACTTCACACGCCGCGTCACCGGCGTGGTGGAGGCCGGGCCGAACGCCGTCTTCGCCTTCGAGCGGGAGGGATACTCGAAGTCGAGCTTCTCCCTCGCCGACACCGCTTCGAGCCTTACCTGGCCCGGATTCTGGCGGGTCGCGGGCCGCTACCTCCCGACGGGGCTCGGGGAGTTCTGGCGCTCCCTCAACAAGGCGGCCTTCACCCGGGCTCTCCAGGAGCTCCTGCCCGACGTGAGGCCGGCCGATCTCGCCCCGGGCGGCGCCGGGGTCCGCGCCCAGGCCCTCGCCCGCGACGGCTCGCTCCTCGACGACTTCCACATCGTCGAGCTGCCCGGCCAGATCCACGTCCTGAACGCGCCGTCGCCCGCCGCGACGGCCGGACTCGCCATCGGCCGATTGATCGCCGAGCGTGCCGGACGGAGCTTCTCTCTCGAGCCCCGGCCGGCGGCCCCCCCGGTGTCGTAAGCTCGCGCAGTCCCCGAGGGGGCCGATGGACAATCTCTGCCACACGCTCGCGGGCTGGGCCCTCTCCGAGGCCGGTCTCAGGAGGAGGACGCCGCTCGCCGCGGCGGCCCTTCTCATCGGCGCGAATCTTCCCGACGTGGACGGCCTCGCCTACCTGAAAGGCTCGCTCGCGGCCCTCTCCTTCCGGCGAGGGCTGACCCACGGCGTCCTCGCCGTGGCCGTCTTTCCGTTCCTGCTGGCCGGCCTTCTCCTCGCCTGGGACCGGTTCATCCGCCGGCGGAGATCTCCCGGGGCGCCCCCCGTCCGATTCGGCCCGCTGCTTCTCGTTTCGACGATCGGCGTCGTCTCCCACCCGCTCCTCGACCTCCTCAACACCTACGGCGTCCGCCTCCTCTCGCCCTTCTCGGACCGCTGGTTCTACGGGGACGCCCTCTTCGTGATCGACCCCTGGATGTGGCTGCTGCTCGGAGGAGGGGCCTGGCTCTCGCATCGCGCCGCGAAGCGGGGCGCTCCCGCGGCCTTCCGCCCGGCCCGGCTGGCGCTGGGGCTCGCCGGCGCCTACGTCGCGATCATGATCGCTGGCGGGCACATCGTCGCCCGGCGGGCCGCGGAACAGGCTTCGGTCGGGGGACGGGAGGTGAAGAGCGCCCTCGCCGCTCCGCTTCCCGTGACGCCGGCCCGCCGGGCGCTCATCGTCGACGAGGGCGACCGGTATGCCCTCGGCGAGTGGGCGCCCCTCGCGCCGGCGCCCCTCCGGGTCTTCCCCGAATCCCTGCCGAAGCGAGCCGACGCCGCGGCCGTCGCGCGCGCCGTCGCAACCGACGACGGACGCCGCTTCCTCTCCTGGTCCCGCTATCCCGTCTTCGAGATCCTGGCGGACGGGAGCGTTCTGATCAGCGACCTCCGCTTCCGCGTCCGGGGGATCCGCTGGGCCACGGTCCGGATTCCTCCGGCTCCTTGACAGGCCGCCCGACTCCTTTACACTTCCGGCAGAATCACGGTCCGGAAGGATTTGCGGCGGCACATCGCGTAAACGCGATGGTGGAGGTTGTTGTGGACCTTTCCCCAGCGGCGCGCCGTCTCTCGCCCGTCATCCTCAGCCTGGCGTTGCTCCTCGGGGGCGGTCTGTCGGGCCTCCCGGCGCCGGCGGCGCCTGCCGACGAGGAGATCCGCATCGGGGCCGTCCTGCCGGTCACGGGCAAGGAATCGAAGATCGGAGGCGCCTTCAAGGTCGCGACCGAATACGCCGTGAAGGAGGCCAACGACGCCGGGGGCCTCGAGATCGGCGGAAAGAAGCTGAAGATCGACCTGAGGCTCCTCGACGACACCTCGGACGCCGCCAAGAGCGCGCAGCTCGTGGAGCAACTCATCGCGCAGCAGAAGGTCCCGGCGGTGATCGGCGGCTACGGCTCCCAGCTCGTCCAGGCGCAGAGCGTCGTACCGGAGCGGTACGGCATCCCCTTCGTCGCCGGCGGGGCGGGCGCCTCGAGCATCTACGGCCGGAGCCGGTGGGTCTTCGGCACGCTCTCCCCCGTGGAGAACCTCGCCGAGACGCAGATGGACTTTCTCGCCGACCTCGTGAAGGCCGGCAAGCTGAAGGCGCCCCTCCGGATCGCCCTCGTCTGGGAGAACACGGAGCACGGGAAGGACTTCCAGAAAGGGGTCCAGGACTTCACGAAGGCCCATCCGAAGGAGTTCTCTATCGCCCTCGACGAGAGCTTCGAGCTCTACGCGCCCGACTTCAAGCCGCTCCTGACGCGGGTTCAGTCCGCGAAAGCCGACCTCTTCATGTGCGACGCGCACCTCGAGGACTACATCTCGATGCACCGCACCTACACGCAGATGGGGCTCTATCACCAGATGGTGACCTACGGCGCCCGCGGGGCCGACGAGGCGGGCCGGAAGGGACTCGGCGCGGCGACCGACTACATCTTCGCAAGCGGGTGGTGGTCGGACCTCCTCCCGTACCCTCAGGTGAAGGCGTTCAACCAGAAGTTCAAGGCGGCGACGGGCGTCACGCCGCAGTGGTACCACGCCTGCGCCTACGAGACGGCCCGGGCACTCTTCGTCGCCATCCAGAAGGCGGGGTCTCTGAAGCCGGAGGCGATCCGCGACGCGCTCGCGAAGCTGGAGCTCAAGGACTCCATCCTGCCGGGAGGGGTCCTGAAGTACAGCAAGACGGGGCAGGCCGTCCTCCCCTTCGTCGTGACGCAGAACAAGCCGGGCGGAAAGCTCGACCTCGTCTGGCCCAGGGACGCGAAGACGGGCGAGGCGATCGCCCCGATCCCGCGGTAGAGTCGCGGGGAGTCGTCCCCGGCCTCGCTCCCGCCGGGCCGCGTCCGCTCCGCCGCCGACCCCGCTCATGACCGATCTCGTCTCCGTCCTCGTCAACTCGCTCCTCGCCGCCGGGCTCTACGCCACGATGGCGTACGGGCTGGCCGTGATCTACGGCGTCATGCGGATCATCAACCTGGCCCACGCCGGGCTGATGATGCTCGGGGCGTACGTCACGTTGACCCTGTTCGACCGTTTCGGGCTGGACCCCTTCGTCGGCCTCGTCGTCACCGGCCCCCTCTTCTTTCTGCTGGGCGTCGTTCTCCACCGCGTCGTCGGCCGGCGGCTCCCGCGTTCGGACGCCGGGCCGTCGATGGAGTCGCTCCTCCTGACCTTCGGCGTCTGGCTCGTCCTCCAGAACCTCGCGTACTACGTCTGGTCGGGCGACACGCAGTCGATCCTGACGGGCTACACCCTGAAATCCGTCGCCATCCTCGGAGTCCGGGTCGGCGTGCCGTCCCTCCTCGTCTTCGGCGCCAGCGCCCTCTCCCTCGTCTTCCTGAACGTGCTCCTCCGGACAACCTACCTCGGCAAGGCGATCCGGGCCGTGACCCAGAACCGCGACGCGGCCCTCCTCTCGGGCGTCGACGCCGACCGGATCTCCGCCACGGCTTTCGGGCTCGGGACCGCCTTCGCCGGGCTCGCGGGAGGGATGCTCTCGACTCTCTATGCCTTCACGCCCGACTTCGGGCGCAGCTTTCTCCTGAAGGCGTTCTGCATCATCGTCCTCGGCGGCATGGAGAGCGTGACCGGCGTGGCCGTCGGGGCGCTCGTTCTCGCCGTTCTCGAAAACGGCCTCGCCGTCTACACGTCGGTCCCGACGTCGTTCCAGGACGCCGTCAGCTTCACGCTTCTCTTCTTCGCCCTCGTCGCCTTTCCGCAGGGGCTTCCGGGCCTCTTCTCCCGTTTCGTCCGGCGCGGAGCGCTCCATTGAGGGCGCTTCCCGCCTCCGTCGGCGCGGTCGCGGCGGGGGCCGCCCTCGCCGCACCCTTCTTCCTCGACCGGGGCGCGCTCAACGACCTCTGGAGCCTGGCCCTCGGAGTCATCCTCGCGTCGGCCTGGAACCTCCTCGGGGGCTTCGCCGGACAGGTCTCTCTCGGCTACTCCGCGTTTCTCGGGATCGGCGCCTACACGACGGTCCTTCTCTCCCTGCGCGGCGTCGATCCGTTTCTCACCCTTCCCCTCGGAGCCCTCCTGGCCGCCCTTTTCTCGGTCGTCATCGGCCTCCCGGCCTTCCGCCTCCGGGGGCCGTACTTCACCATCGCCACGATCGGCGTCGGAGAGGCCGTCCGGGTCTCGGCGGCCAGCGTCTCGTTCACGGGCGGGTCGAGCGGCCTCCGGATGCCGGCCGGGTCCTTCGATTTCCAGCTCAACTACTACTCGATGGCCATCCTGGCGATCTTCGCCGTCGCTCTCTCGGCCTTCCTCCGTCGAAGCGCCTTCGGCCACGCCCTCGCCGCCATCCGGCAGGACATCGACGCCGCCGAGTCGCTCGGCGTGAACTCCACCCGGTTCAAGCTGGCGGCCCACGCCCTCTCGGCCGCCGTCGTGGCGCTCGCCGGAAGCCTCTACGCCATCAACTTCCAGTACATCGCTCCCGGCTCCGTCTTCGACTTCAGGATGAGCCTCAGCATCGTCCTGATGCCGATCGTCGGAGGGGTCGGCACCGTCGTCGGGCCTGTCCTCGGCGCCCTCGTCTTCTCGACGCTCCAGATCAAGCTCCTCGCGATTCCGGCTCTCAGGGACGCCTACCTTCTCCTCTACGGCGGTCTGCTCATCCTGGTCATGCTCTACGAACCGAAGGGTCTCGTCGGCCTCTGGCGCCGGCTCACGGCGCGGCTGAGGTCTTCCGTCCCGGCGCCGGGGCCGGAGGTGCCGGATGCCGGCTGAGCCGCTCCTTTCGGTCCGCGACCTCTCGAAGCGGTTCGGGGGCCTTCTCGCGCTCGACGGCGTCCACTTCGAGGTCGCCCGCGGCGAGATCTTCGGCATCATCGGCCCCAACGGCGCCGGAAAGACGACTCTCTTTGCCTGCCTCACCGGCTCCCTCTCCCCGACCCGTGGCGAGATCCGGTTCCGGGGGAGGCGGATCGACGGCCACCCGAGCCCCGCCGTGGTGGCGCGCGGTCTCGTCCGGACGCACCAGATCGTCCGCCCCTTCCGGGAGATGACCGTCGAGGAGAACGTCTCGGTCGGCGCCCATTTCGGCGCCGGCCGGCGCCGCGGGACCGACGCGCTTCGGCGGATCCGGGAGATCCTGGAACGGACCGGCCTCGGAGCACGGGCGAAAGTCCTGGCGGGCACCCTGACGATCGGCGAGCTGAAGAGGCTCGAGATCGCCCGCGCGCTCGCGACGGAGCCGACGGCCATCTGCCTCGACGAGGTGATGGGCGGTCTCAACCCGGCGGAGATCGTCGGGGCCATGGGTCTCATCCGGTCGATCCGGGACGCCGGCGTGACGGTCCTGATGATCGAGCATCATGTCCACGCGGTCGTGGGGGTATCCGACCGGATCCTCGTCCTGAACTTCGGCCAGCGGATCGCCGAGGGCGTCCCCCGGGAGATCGTCAGCGATCCCGAGGTCATCGCCGCCTACCTCGGCGACGATTCCGTCCCCGTCCTGGGGGAGGACGCCTGATGCTGGAAGTCGCCAGCCTCGACGTCTTCTACGGCAACGTCCAGGCGCTCTGGGACGTTTCGTTTCGCGTCGAGAAGGACGAGATCGTCACCCTCATCGGTGCCAACGGCGCGGGAAAGACGACGGCCCTGAAGGCTCTCGCGGGGCTCCTGACGCCCCGCAGGGGGCGGATCCTCTTCGAGGGAAGGGACGTCTCCGGCCTCTCCGCCCACCGCCTCGCCGCCGACGGCCTCGTCCTGATTCCCGAGGCACGTCAGCTCTGGCCGGCGATGACGGTCCGGGAGAACCTCGAGATGGGGGCCTACGGGAAGGCAGCCCGGCCCCGGGCCCGGGAGACGCTCGAGGAGGTCTTCGCGATGTTCCCGATCCTCCGGACCCGCTCCGCGCAGAGGGCCGGGACCCTCTCCGGAGGAGAGCAGCAGATGTGCGCCATCGGGCGGGGCCTGATGGCCCGGCCTCGCCTCCTGCTCCTCGACGAGCCGGCCCTCGGACTCGCGCCTCTCCTCGTCCGGGAAGTCTTCTCCTCGCTCAAGACCATCCGCGCGCAGGGGGTCACGATCGTCCTCGTGGAGCAGAACGTCCCCCACGCCCTCGCGCTCGCCGACCGGGCGTACGTCCTGGAAACGGGTCGCGTCGCGCAGACGGGAGCCTCGGCCGAGCTCGCCGCCGACCACAGCGTCCGCGACCGCTATCTCGGCTATCAGTCCGTCTGAATGGCATCATCCCCCGCCATGCCGGACGCCCGCGGCTCCGCCGTTCGCCTCTTCGCGGCCTTCGAGACCCGGCCGGACAAGGCGGCCGTCGAGTTCGCGGGGCGGGTCTTCACCTACGGTGAGATCGGCCGCCTCGCGTCCCGGTTCGCCGCCGGCCTCGCGGCGTTCCACGTTCTGCCGGGAGACGCCGTGGCCGTCCGGATGGCGACCGGCCCCGAAACGGTCGTCGCCCTCCTCGGAATCCTCCGCTTCGGGGCGGTCCACGTGCCGCTCAATCCCTCCCTCACCGGGGAGGAGACGCTCCACGTCCTCTCGGACTCCGGGGCGAAGCTGACCGTGGCGCGGAGCGGAAGCCACGGCCCGTACGACCGGCACGTCACCTTCGAGGAGGTCCTGGCCGCGGGACGGGAGACCGGACGGACGGACGGGCCGCTCCCCGGGGACGAGGCGATCGCCCTTCTCCTCTACACCAGCGGGACGACCGGGACGAGCAAGGGCGTGGAGCTCTCGGTCGGCGCCGTCGTGTCCAACCTGCTTTCCGTCACGAGCCTCTGGAGGATCACGGAGCGCGACCGCCTCGCCATCACCCTGCCGCTCTTCCACATCCACGGCCTCGGCCTCGGCGTCCTCGGGTCCGTCCTCCAGGGCGCGACCGTCCTCCTTTTCGACGGGTTCGATCCCGCCACGATCGTCTCCGCCTTCGGGTCCGGCGGTGCGACCGTCTTCATGGGCGTCCCGACCATGTACGTCCGTCTCCTCGAGCATCTCGGCCGGGAGCCGGCCGCTGGGGCCGCCCTCTCGAAGGCCCGCCTCTTCACCTCCGGGAGCGCGCCGCTTCCGCCCGGCGACTTCGCCGCGTTCCGCGCCGCGACCTCTCACGCCGTCCTCGAGCGGTACGGGATGACGGAGACCTTCTTCACGCTCTCGAACCCTTACGAGGGCGAACGCCGCCCGGGAAGCGTCGGCCTCCCCGTCCCGGGCTGCGAGATCCGGATCGTGGACGACGCCGGGCGCAGCCTCCCCGACGGCGAGGCCGGCGAGCTCGTCGTGAAGAGCAACGGAATGCTGACGCGCTATCGCAACCGGCCCGGGGAGACCGCCGCCTCGTTCCGCGACGGCTGGTTCCTGACCGGAGACGTCGCGGCGCGCTCCCCCGACGGCTACGTCACCCTCCACGGGAGGAAGTCGGTCGATTTCGTCAAGAGCGGCGGCTACCGGATCTCGGCCCGCGAGATCGAGGAGATCCTGAAGCGCCATCCGCAGGTCCGCGACGTGGCCGTCGTCGGCCTCCCCGACCGGGTCTGGGGCCAGCGGGTCGCCGCGGCCGTCGTCGCGGCTCCAGGCGCCGACCTCGCACGGCTTCCAGGCGAGCTTCGCGATCTGGCCGCGGCCTCTCTCGCCCCCTACAAGCAGCCGCGCGAGATCGTCGTCCTTCCCGAGCTTCCGCGGACGCCCCTCGGCAAGGTCCAGAAAAACGCGCTCGCCGCCGAGCTCGCGCGGCGGACCGACGGCTAACGACGACCTTCGTCCCGGGGTTTATGGCGACGGGGCGATCGCGGCCAGGGAGGCTTTTCGCGCCGCCTCGAACTCGTCCCCGGCGTTCCAGACCGGCATCGCCGGAGCGTTCGCCACCTTCAGGCCAAAGCGGAAGAGAAAGCGCGTGTCCTCGATGTAGCCCTCGAAATTCCACGCGCTCGTCAGGACGTCGGAGGGCTGGTGATAGTCCCTGAGCTCGAACTCCTCGTGCTGCTGTCGCCCCCACTCCTTCGGACGGCCGATCACGTCGACCCCGGCCCCGAAATAGGCCGCCGGTACCCCGATCCGGGCGAACGAGAGCTGGTCCGACCGGTAGAACGAGCCGCGGTCGGGGAACGGGTCCGGGACGATGACGCGCCCCTCGGCCGCCGCGATCTCGCGCGCCACCGCGTCGAGGCTCGACTTGCCGATCCCGATCTGGGCGATGTCGCGCGTCGGGCCCCAGATGTTCGCGCCGTCGAGGTTGATGTTCGCGGCGATCCGGCCCGCCGGAAGCGGCAGGTGCATGGCGAGGTAGCGCGAGCCGAGAAGGCCCTGCTCCTCCCCGGCGACGAAGGCGAAGTAGAGGGTCCGCTTCGGCCGCACGGGCATCGAGACGACGGCCCGGGCGATCGCGAGGAGCGACGAGACGCCCGAGGCGTTGTCGAGGGCCCCGTGGTAGATCGCGTCGCTTCCGTCCTTACCCGCTCCCGCCTTCTTTCCGAAATGGTCGTGATGGGCGGTGAAGACGACGGCCTCGCGCGAGAGGACGGGATCGCTTCCCGGGAGCCTTCCGATCACGTTTCCCGAGACGGTCCGCCGGACGGCGTTCGAGAGGGTCAGCGAGAGCGTGACGCCGAGCGGGACGGGGCGGAAATCGCGCCGCTTCGCCGACGCGACGAGCGCGCCGAGGTCCCTTCCGCCGAGCGAGACGAGGCGTCGCGTCGCTTCCTCCGTCATCCACCCCCGGACGGGGACGTCGTGCTCCCCTTCGCCCGGAAGGGAGAAGTTCTCGTTCCCCCACGACGTCTGGACCACCTGCCACGGGTAGCCGGCCGACGGCGTCGTGTGGAGGATGAGGGCGCCGGCGGCGCCGCGCCGTGCGGCCATTTCGTACTTGTAGTCCCAGCGTCCGTAGTAGAGGCGGGTCTTGCCGGCGAAGAGCGCCGGGTCGTCCTCCGGGTCGTTGTTCATGAAGAGGAGGACTTTCCCCTTCAGGTCCGCCCCCTTGAAGTCGTCCCAGGCGAACTCCGGTGCGACGATCCCGTATCCGACGAAGACCACCTCGCGCGCGTCGATCGAGACCGACGGCTTCTCCACCTGCGACATGGCGACGAAGTCCGCCATCGGCGCCAGCTCGAGCTTCGATTCCCCCTTCGCCACCGTGAGCGGCCCCGCGGGCGTCGCGGTGATCCCCACGAGGGCGACGGGCTGGACGAAGTGTCGGTCCGGCGCCCCCGGAAGGAGGCCCATCTTCTCCATCTCGGTGGCGAGGTAGAGCTGGGTGACGGCGTCGGCCCGGCTCCCGGGACCTCGCCCTTCGAGGAGGTCGTCGGCCAGGAAACGGACGGTGGCCCGCAGCTCGTCTGCGCTGATCCGGGCGGCGGCGGCGGTCTCCACGGCCGGGTAGGGCGACGCGGCGGACTGGGCGAGCGAAACGGCGGAGAGCGTCACGGAAAGAGCCACGAGGGCAGGAAGAACTCTCATGACGGAAGTGTAACCTTCATCCGTGCTCCTTTCGGCGGCGCTCGCCGTTCGTCTGATCTTCGCCGTGGCGATCGGAACGCTCGGTCTTCTCGCGCTTCTCGTCGCGCTCCTCTACCGCTTCCGCCCCGCCCTGGCCCTCTATTCCGCCCTCTCCCTCGCCATCTGCTTTCACCTCGCGCGCTCCCTGGTCCGGATCCCGGTTCCCGACGGCGCGACGGACCCCCTCGCGCGCCTCGACGGCGCCTTTGCGCTCCTGATACCCGTCTTCGCGCTGGGCGTCCTCTTCGCTCTCGTGAAGGGCCGGGCGCGCCCGGCGCGGAACGCCGCCCTCCTCTTCTTCGGCACGGGCTCCCTCCTCCTCGGCGCCCTCGCCGACGTCGCCCTGGCGCGCCAGATCGTCGTCTTCAGGTCCAGCGTTCCGCTCCTCGGCGTCGGGTTCCTCGTCTTCTCCCTCGTCCTTCTCCTCGTGCTGGCCGACGACGACCGCCGGATCCTCCTCCGGGCGTCGACCGACCCGCTGACCGGGCTCGCGAACCGCGCCGCCTTCCTCGAGAGGGCGCGCGTCGAGGTCCAGCGCGCCGAGCGGACGGGGCGCTCCCTGGCCGTCGTCCTCCTCGACATCGACCGGTTCAAGGCGGTGAACGACCGGTTCGGCCATCCGGCCGGCGACAAGGTTCTCATCGGCGCGGCCCGCGCCATCGCGCGGACGGTCCGGGGCATCGACCTCGCGGCCCGGTGGGGCGGCGAGGAGTTCGCCGTCCTCCTCGTCGAAGCCGACGAGTCGACCGCCGGGGGCGCCGTGGAGCGGATCCGCGAGGCCGTCTCGGCCCTCGGACCGCCGCGCGTCGCCGTGTCGGTCACGCTCTCGGCGGGCATCGCGGTCCACCACGGCCTCTTCGAGCGCGGAACGGTCGAAGGTCTCCTGCGCCGGGCCGACGAGGCCCTCTACGAGGCGAAAGGCAAAGGCAGGAACCGGGCCGAGTTCGAGAAGGCCCTCGCCGCCCCGCCCGCCTCCCCCGCCGACGTGAAGCTGAGGTGAGCGTTGCGTCCTAGGCGAGGAGCTTGACGAACTCCTCGACGCTTATGCGCGTCACCCGGAGAATGCTCCTGAGAGTGCCGCGGTCGAGAGTCTTGTGGAGCGGGACGGGGACCGGAGGGCGGCCCGGACACTCGAGCCAGGCGTGCGATCCCTTCTGCCGGACGAGTTTATAGCCGACCCGCTCGAGCGCCTTGATGCAGTCGGCCCCCGAGATAACTGGTAGCGGCGGCATTCAGGCCGGGACCGAGATCGTCTTCAATTCCCAGTCCGTAGATGGCGTCTCTCCAGCCTCGAGGCAGAGCTCGATGACCTCCCGGATGTTCGCCAGCGCCTCTTCACGCGTGCTGCCCTGCGAGAAACAGGCGGGGAAAGCAGGACACTCCACGAGAATGTAGCCGTCTTCACCGGGCCTCAGGATCACCGGAAGCTCTCGCTCATTCATCCTCCAAGTGTAACTCCCGCCATCATGGCTGCCACGTCGGCACGTCCTTCCAGCCGGGGAAGGGGCCGATCTCGATCTTCTTTCCGGCTCTCGCTGGTGAAACCGGGCAATATGAACTCGAGGGAATACGTGCCTGGGGAAAGGTCCAGGAACCGGACCTCGCCGTTCTGGTTGGTCGGGCGGGTGACCGGGGCGCCGATGCCGGAGAGGTTGACGTTCGCCCCGGGGAGCGGCTGACCGCCGTCGTCGGTCGCCCGGGCGTAGAGGTTCCCGGTCACCGCCTGGCCGAAGGCGAGGCCGGGGAGGACCAGCAAAGCGAAGGTCAAGATCGCGAGGGGGCCAAGACCCCTGTTGGAGCCGGAGTGCGTCTCCGCGGAGAGGCCCATGCCGTCTGCCTCCCCGGGTCGGAGGAAGGGGCGAAGTCGTGCCCCCCTCACCTCAGCGCTCGTTCCGGCGGCCCGTCAGGGTTGTATTACTGCGGGGATCATATCCTTGGGGCGACGTGGCTTTCTACGGCGTCATCGGCAGGGCGAGAGGCGGGGCGACGTTGAAATCGAGGCCCCTTAGCTTCGCGAGCGCCGCGTCGAGCTGGACCTGAGCCACCGGCTCCAGCGTGATGACGAACGGAAGGGCGTTCTTGTCGTCCCACGGCGTCTGGAAGACCGAGTCGATGTTGACCTCGTGGTCGGCGAGGATCCGGCTGATCGCGGCAATGATCCCGGGACGGTCCCTGACGACGAAGCGGAGGCAGAACGGGGCGACGAACTCGGCCGGCGGGGCGACCTCGGCGGGAGGAAGCTCCCGGTAGCCGAACGGCGGCGCCGCGGGGCGTCCTCCGCTTTGCGCGATCTCGAGGATGTCGGCGAGGACGGCCGTGGCCGTCGGATCCCCGCCGGCCCCCCGGCCGTGGAAGATGAAGGGTCCCCCGGCTTCTCCCTCGACCAGCACGGCGTTGAAGGGCCCCTCGACGCGGGCCAGGAGCGACAGGTTCGACACGAGGTGCGTTCTGACCGACAGGAGAAGCCTGCCGCTGGGGAGCCGTCGGGCGAGGGCGATCTGGCGCAGCGTCCGCCCCAGGAGCCTTCCGTAGACGACATCGAACGGTTCGAGGGGGGTGATCCCCTCGCGCGCGACGTCCTCCACCCGGACGTGCCTTCCGAAGGCCATTCGCGCGAGGAGCGTCAGCTTGTACGCCGCGTCCCACCCCTCCACGTCGCTCGTCGGGTCGGCCTCGGCGTAGCCCAGCTTCTGCGCCTCCGTCAGGATCGACGCGTAGCGCCCTCCCCGCGCCGTCATCTCCGTCAGGATGTAGTTGCACGTGCCGTTCAGGATCCCTCCGACCGCGACGATCCGGTCTCCCGCGAAGCTCTCCCGAAGGGCGCGGAGGATCGGAATGCCGCCGGCGACGGAAGCCTCGATCCCGAGGGCCACCCCCTTTTCCGCCGCGAGCGCCGCGAGCGAGCCGCCCTCCGTCGCGAGGAGGAGCTTGTTGGCCGTCACGACGTGCTTCCCGGCCTCGAACGCCTCGCGGATCATCCTCCCGGCGGGATCCAGCCCGCCGAGGAGCTCCACGACGAGGTCCACGTCCGGCGCGCGGACGACGCTCGTCAGGTCCGTCGTCCACCGGACCTCCCCGTCGACCCACGGCGCGCGCTTCTCCACGGCGAAACGGTCTCCGATCGCGACGACGGAAAGATCGATTCCCCGCCGGCCCCGGCACTCCTCCCGCCCGCTCTGGACGAGGCGCACGAGGCTCTGCCCGACGGTTCCGAATCCGAGGAGCCCGATGCGGAGCGTCTTCACGGGGTGCGACTCTACGGGACGCGACCGTCAGGGGTCAAAGGAAGCCACCGGCCGGAGCCGATGAGATAGAGTCTCGACTTCGGGGGGAGCCGAATGGAGTTCAGACAGTTCTATCTGGGGTGTCTGGCCCATGCGTCGTACCTGATCGGCTCACGAGGCGAGGCGGCCGTCGTGGACCCCCAGCGCGACGTCGACATCTACCTCGCCGAGGCCCGGGCGAGGGGGCTCACGATCCGGTGGGTCCTCGAGACGCATCTCCACGCGGATTTCGTGAGCGGGCACCGCGAGCTGGCCGGGCGAACCGGCGCGACGATCGTCTTCGGAAGCAAGGCCGGCGCGGAGTTCCCGCACCGGGCCGCCTCCGACGGCGAGGTGATCCGCGTCGGAGACGTCACGCTCCGCATCCTGGAGACGCCGGGCCACACGCCCGAGAGCATCTCCATCCTCGTCACGGACTCCGCGGCCCCGACGGAACCACCGAAGATTCTGACCGGCGACACGCTCTTCATCGGTGACGTCGGCCGTCCCGACCTCGCCGGGTCCAAGGGATTCACGGCGGCGGAGATGGCCGGAATGCTCTACGAGAGCCTTCACGCCAGGCTGCTGGCCCTGCCCGACGACGTCGAGGTCTTTCCGGCCCACGGCGCCGGCTCGCTCTGCGGGCGGAACATCTCGAAGGAGACGTCCTCCACGATCGGCCGGGAGCGCCGCTTCAACTACGCCCTGCAGGACATGCCCCGCGACGCCTTCGTCCGGATGATGACGGCCGATCTCCCGCCTGCGCCGGCGTACTTCTCGCGCGACGCGGAGATCAACCGGGCGGGCGCCGACCCCCTGTCGGAGCTGCCGGCGCCCGTGCCGCTGACGCCAATGGACTTCGCCTCCCGGGTCCGTGCGGGGGCGGTGGTCCTCGACGTCCGGCCGGCGGGTCCCTTCGGGACCGGGCACGTCCCCGGCTCGCTCAACGTCGGCCTCGACGGGCAGTTCGCCTCCTGGGCCGGGAGCCTCGTCCCCGGCGGAACGCCGATCCTCCTCGTGGCCGGGGACGAGCGGGAGGTCGGTGAAGCCGTGCTCCGCCTCGCCCGCGTGGGACTCGACGACGTGGCCGGATTCCTCGCCGGAGGGCTCTGGGCCTGGGATCAGGCCGGGATGCCCGTCTCGAAGATTCCTCAGATCGCGGTGGACGAACTGCGCCGCCGGCTCCACGAGGAGCCCCGGCTCACGGTCGTCGACGTCCGCCGTCCCGCGGAATACGGCGCCGGGCACGTCCCGAAGGCCGTCAGCGCGCCGCTCGACGGCCTGGCCGGCCTCGCCTCCGCCTTCGACCCCCGGCGCCCCACGGCCCTGATCTGCGCCGGCGGCTACCGCTCCAGCGCCGCCGCGAGCGCCCTGGCCGGCCGCGGATTCTCGACCCTCTTCAACGTCGTGGGCGGCACGTCGGCCTGGCAGGCCGCGGGCTACCCGGTCGAAACCGCGTAGCAGACCGCCGGCCCGGCGGGAACCTTTCGCGGCCAGGCGGGTCTCAAACGCCGAAAGGAGACCGCCATGAGCCGCCTTCGCCAGCTCCTCCCCGCCCTTCTCGCCTTCGGCCTCGCCTCCCCGCTCGCCGGATCCGTCGCCGGAGGCGGGTTCGGGCTTTCCGTCCTGGTCGACGGCGCGCCCCGCCCCGAGTTCCCGGGCCACGGTGCCTTCTACGTCGAAGCAATCCGGGGCCGCGAATACGGCCTCCGGATCACGAACCCGCTCCCGGTCCGCGTCGCCGTCGCTCTCTCGGTGGACGGGCTCAACACCATCGATTCCCGGCACACCGACGCCGCCAGCGCCCGGAAGTGGGTCCTCGGGCCGTACGAGTCGGTCGTCATCTCGGGCTGGCAGGTCTCGGGCGAGGCGGCGCGAAGGTTCTACTTCACCGGAGAGCGGTCGTCCTACGGCGCCAGGCTCGGGCAGACGGAGGACCTCGGCGTCATCGAGGCGGTCTTCTTCCGCGAGAAGGAGCCGTACCGGCAGGCCTGGCAGAAGCCGAAGGACACCCCGGGCCCGTTCGAGTGCGACGCGGGGGCCCCGAAAGCCCGCGCGGAGGCCGGAGCAGCCGCACCCGAATCCGCCGCGAAACTCTCCGACGACTACGCCGCGACGGGCATGGGGGGGCGGACCCGCCACGCCGTGACCGAGGTCTCCCTCGACCTCGAGCCGGCCCCCGTCGCCATGCTCCGGATCCGGTACGAGTTCCGGCCGATCCTCGAAAAGCTCGGGGTCCTGCCGCGCGCCGAGGACCCGCTCGAGCGGCGCGAGAGGAGCCACGGCTTCGGCCCCTTCTGCCCCGAGCGTTAGCGGCCACGGAATGGTGCAAACGGATCAGGCGCTCCGGCAACCCTTCGCTCTCCGGAACGTAGTTAGACTGGTTCCGTGAGATCTACGAGAGGAGTGCCCATGCGCCTGATTCGCGCCTACGTCGTCATTCTCGCCGCCGCCGGTGTCGCCGCCGCCACGTCCCTCGCCGCCGAGGCCCCCTCCGGCGACATTCTCCCCTTCAAGGCCACCGAGAAAACCCTGACGAACGGACTGAAGGTCATCGTCGTCCCGACGGGATTCCCGAACCTCGTCTCGGTCTTCATCCCGGTCCAGACCGGGTCGCGGAACGAGGTGGAGCCGGGCAAGTCCGGGTTCGCCCACTTCTTCGAGCACGTCATGTTCAAGGGGACGAAGAACGTGACGCCCGAGGCGTACGAGCGCGCCATGACGAAGGCCGGCGCCCGGTTCAACGCCTACACGACCGACGACTACACCTGCTACCACACGACCTTCGCCCGCGAGGACCTCGAGACGATCCTTCGGCTCGAGGCCGACCGCTTCCAGAACCTCTCGTACGCCGAGGCCGTCTTCAAGACGGAGGCGCGCGCCGTCCTCGGCGAGTACAACAAGAACAGCGCGGATCCGATCCAGAAGCTCGACGAGGTCCAGTCGGAGAAGGCCTTCGACGTCCACACCTACAAGCACACGACGATGGGCTTCCTCAAGGACATCGAGGACATGCCCAACCAGTTCGAGTACTCGAAGCTCTTCTTCGATCGCTGGTACCGCCCCGAGTACACGACCGTCATCGTGGCGGGCGACGTGGACGCCGCTCAGGTCATTCCCCTCGTCGAAAAGTACTGGGGCGGCTGGCAGCGCGGGACCTTCAAGGCCGCGATCCCGCAGGAGCCGCCCCACGCCGCCCCGCGCTACGCGCACGTCTCGTGGGAGAGCCCCACCCTGCCGTGGGTCGCCGTCGCGTTCCACGGGCCGGCCTTCTCCGAGACGTCGAAGGAATACGCCGCCTTCGACCTCCTCTTCGACCTCGCCTTCGGCCGGACCTCGGAGCTGTACAAGA
>DATIWM010000333.1:0-4427 GCA_035519355.1 Thermoanaerobaculia bacterium
AACAGTTCCCGCTTCAGCTTCGGACCGAGGACGGCGAGCGGCGCCCCCCGCCCCGGATCGCCCGGGGGGAGGAACCGCCCCTGCGCCACGCGGTAGCGCCAGACCTCGGTCGCGCCTTCGGTCACGCCGTAGATGAAGACGCTGCGCGCCCGTTCCCCCGCCACGACGCGCGCGCTCCCGAAGGAGACCGGGACCGTCTTCAGGACCCCCGGAACGCGGAGCATCGCCCCGGCGTCCTCAACGGTCAGGAGGTGCGTCGTGCCGCCGACGGCCCCCGGAATCCCCTGCGTCTTCACGCGGCCCGGGGAGACGGCGAGAAGGTGGGTCCCGAATTGCGAGAACTCGGAGAGGACGTAGCGCCGCGTCCCCTCGCCGAGGGACGTCAGGAGGATGACCGAGGCGATGCCCACGACGATGCCGAGCGTCGTCAGGACCGACCGGAGCCGGTGCGCCGCCACGGAGGCGACGGCGAGGCGGAGGAGATCACCAGGGGACATCAGCGCCTCGAGAGGGCTGTCACCGGATCGAGGCGCGAAGCCCGCCGCGCCGGGAGCGCCCCGAAGAGAAGCCCGACGGCGAGCGAGACGAGGAGGGCCGCCGCCACGGCCCAGGGCGGGGGCGAGGCGGTGAAGTCGGGGTAGGCGACCGAGACGAGCCGGGCCGTGCCGATCCCGGCGGCGAGACCTGCGACGCCCCCGGCCGTCGAAAGGAGAGCCGCCTCCGCGAGGAAGAGCGCCAGCACCTGCCCCGATCCGGCGCCGACCGCCTTCAGAAGCCCGATCTCGCGTGTCCTTTCAGCCACCGAGACGAGCATGACGTTCATGATCAGGATCCCGGCGACGGAAAGGGAGATGGCCGCGATCCCGGAGAGAGCCGCTGTGAGGGCATCGAGGATCTTCCCGAACGTCGCGACGAGGGAGTCCTGCGTCAGGACCGTGATGTCCTCCTCCCCCTCGTGGCGCTCCTTGATGAGGGAGACGACCGCCTCCTTCGCCGCCTCCATCTCCTCCCGGGAGTTCACCTCGATCAGCATCCGGAAGATCGACCGCCGGTTGAACATCCGCATGTTCCGGACGACGGGAATGTGGACCACCTCGTCGAAGTTGAATCCGAGGCCCTGTCCTCGCCGCGCCATGACGCCGATGACGCGGTACCGCTCCTCTCCGATCCGGAGGATCTCGCCCACCGGGTTCGCCGCGCCGAACAGCTCCGTCCGGATCTTCGCCCCGAGGACGCAGACGCTCTCGGCGCGCTCGGCCTCGCCCCGCGGCAGGTATCTCCCGAGGGCCACGTGAAACCGCCGGACCGGCTCCATCTCCCAGGTCGTCCCGAAAACCGTGGTGTCCCTGCTCCTGCCCCCGAACTTGACCGGCGCCGTGCCGACGCCGATCGGCGCCACGTACCGGACCTGCCTCACGCGCCGCCGGATCGCCTCGGCGTCGGCGAGCGTCAGGTCGTGCGTCGTTCCTCCGATGGCCGGAATCATCCCCGTCGTCGTCGTCTTTCCCGGCAGGACGATGAGGAGGTTCGTCCCGAGGCCCGTGAACTCCCCCGTCACGTAATCGCGCGCCCCCTGTCCGAGGCTGGTCAGGACGATCACCGAGGCCACGCCGATGGCCACGCCGAGGAGCGAAAGGCCGGCCCGGAGGCGGTGGCCGCGGAGACCGGAGAAGGCAAACCGGAGAAGGTCGCCGCCCCTCAAGGCCGAACCTCTTCCACCACCGCACCGTCCACGAGCCGGACCCGGTGGCGGGCGCGCCCGCCGATGGCGGGGGCGTGGGTGACGACGACGAGCGTCAGACCGCCGGCGTTCATCGACTCCAGAAGCCGCACGATCTCTCCGCCGGAGACGGTATCCAGGTTCCCCGTCGGCTCGTCCGCGAGGAGGATCGACGGCCCCATGACGACGGCCCGCGCGATCGCCACGCGTTGCCGCTCCCCTCCCGAGAGCTGCTCGGGGCGATGCTCGGCCCGGGGGGAAAGGCCGACGGCGTCGAGCGCCTTCTTCGCCCGCTCGGCGCGCTCCCCTCTCTCGACGCCCGCGAAGATCATCGGCAACTCGACGTTGCCGAGCGCCGAAAGGCGGGGGACGAGGTGAAACGTCTGGAAGACGAAGCCGATCCGGTGCCGCCGGACGAGCGTCAGCTCCGCGTCGGTCAGGCGCGCCACCTCGCGCCCGTCGAGCCGGTACGACCCGGCGTCGGGCCGGTCGAGGCAGCCGAGCACGTTGAGCAGCGTCGACTTTCCGGAGCCCGAAGGCCCCATGACCGAGAGGTAGTCCCCGTCCGGAACGGTGAGCGTCACGTCGCGAAGGGCATGGACGGGCCGGTCGCCGACGAGGTAGGTCCTCGAGAGTCCCGTAAGCTCGATCACTTCGCCGGGCCCGGCGTGCCGGCGACCACGGCCCGGGCGCCCTCCTTCACTTCCGCCCGGTCGAGCGAGACGACGACGAGGTCCCCCTCCGAGAGCCCACCCGTGATCTCGACGAAGTCCCAGTTCTTCAGCCCCGTCTTCACCGGGACCCGCATGAGCCGCCCGCCCCGGAGCACGAGAACGTGATCCTCCTCGAGAAGGGCGTAGCCCGGTATCCGGAGGACGTTCTCCACCGTCCGGAGAACGACCGTCACGTCGGCCGAGAGGCCGGGCTTCAACGTCGCCGCGAAGGAAGAATCGTCGAGCGCCGCCTCCACGTCGAAGGTCCGGTTCTGCTCCTTCACGTCGAGGACGAACGGCGCCACGCGCGTCACCTTCCCGGCGAAGCTCCGGCCGGGATAGGCGTCGAACGTGATCCGGACGGGGAGGCCATCCTTCACCCTGGCCACGTCCACCTCGTCGAGCGGGGCGCTCACGTAGATCCCGGACGTGTCCAGGATCTCGATGACCGGCGGGATCGGCAGCCCCGGCGGCGACGGCGTGATCCACTCCCCCACCTCCGTCGTCACGTCCGCGATGACGCCGTCGAACGGGGCCTTGAGGACGGTCTTCTCCAGCGTCACGCGCGCGGCGTCCACGGCCGCCGCGGCCTGGCCCACGCCCGCCCGGGCGGCGTCGCACGAGGCCGCCGACGTGTCGCGGGCCGTCCGAAGCTGGTCGAGAACGTCCACGGAAACGATCTGATCCTTCGCGAGGTTCTCGTTCCGTGCCAGCTCCCGGGCGGCCTGCGCCGCCGACTGGCAGGCCTGGCGCTCGGCCGCCTTCGCGGAGACGAGCGCGCTCTCCTGGACGGCGAGCTGCGCCCGGTAGTCGGCGTCGACGACCTTGAGGAGCACGTCGCCAGCCCGGACCCTCTTTCCCTTCTTCGCGGGAAGGGCCGCGACCCGCCCTCCCAGCTCGGAGCTCAGCGTGGCACGGCGCCCGGCCTTGACGGTTCCCGCCCGGCTGTTCACGACTGTCTCCTCCACCCGCCCCTTCCCGACCCGATGGACCGTCACCGGCACCGGCGCGGGGCGAAAAACGGTCAGACGAAGAAGGACCGCGACGAGAACGATTCCGGCGAGGACGAGAATGCGGCGCGCGTTTCGGGACACGGAAACCTCACGGACAGAATGGGCTACGTCGCGCCCCGGCGGGAATGGTGCAGATGCCCCAGCCGGCCTCTGCGCTAGAGCCGGAGCCGCCGGAGACGGAGCGCGTTCGAGATGACCGAGAGCGAGCTCATGGTCATCGCCGCGCCGGCGATCACGGGCGAGAGGAGGATCCCGAAGAAGGGATAGAGAACGCCGGCCGCGACCGGGACGCCGACGGCGTTGTAGACGAAGGCGAAAAAGAGGTTCTGCCGGATGTTCCGGAGCGTCGCCTGCGAGAGCCTCCGCGCCCGGACGATCCCGGCGAGGTCGCCCCCGAGGAGCGTGATCCCGGCGCTCTCCATCGCCACGTCGGCCCCCGTTCCCATCGCGATCCCCACGTCGGCCGCCGCCAGCGCCGGCGCGTCGTTCACCCCGTCGCCGGCCATCGCCACGACGCGCCCTTCGGCCCGGAGCGATGCCACGACCTCGCTCTTTCCCGCCGGGAGCACCCCGGCCCGCACCTCGTCGATCCCCACCGCGCGGGCGACCGTCTCGGCGGCCTCGCGGCGGTCGCCGGTCAGCATGACGAGCCGGAGCCCGGCTGCATGCAGAGCGGCGACCGCGGGCGCCGCGGAAGGCTTGACGGGATCCGAAAGAAAGAGAACCCCCGAGAGCTCTCTTTCGAAAGAAAGATAGAGAGCCGTCTCTCCCGGACCGGGCGAGGCCAAAACGCCTGGGTCCGAAGAGAACGACCGGGAGCTTTCTTCGAATGACCCGACCACGCCCGCGGCCGCAGCGCTCGTCGTGCGCGCCTCGCTTTCTCTACCTTCTAAGAAAGACTGCGTACCGACGGCCACGGCCTTACCTTCTATGACGGCCCTGACCCCCTGCCCGGGAACAGAAAGAAATCCTTCTGCGGGC
>DATIWM010000334.1:0-3469 GCA_035519355.1 Thermoanaerobaculia bacterium
CGTGGCCCGCTCCGAGGGGGCGCCGCGCGACGGCGTCTTCGCCCGCGTGAAGGCGTATGCCCGCGAGATCGTCCCGGCGTTCAACGCGTACGCCTACTTCCGCGTCGGCTACTCCATCGCGCGGGCTCTGGCCCGGTCGCTCTTCCGCGTCCGGCTCGGCCGGGCGGACGAAGGCGCCCTCGCTTCCCTGCCACCCGAGGCGACCATCGTCTTCGTCATGAACCACCGGTCGAACATGGACTACGTCCTCGTGGCGTATCTCGCGGCCGAAAAGACGGCGCTCTCGTACGCCGTCGGCGAGTGGGCTCGCATCTGGCCGCTCCAGACGCTGTTCCGCGCCATGGGAGCGTACTTCGTCCGGCGCGACTCGAAGAATCCCCTTTACCGGAAGGTCCTCGAACGGTACGTCGCCATGGCCGTCGAGGGGGGCGTCACGCAGGCTTTCTTTCCCGAAGGGGGACTTTCGCGCGACGGCGCGCTTCGACCGCCGCGTCTCGGTCTCCTCGACTACATGCTCCGCGCCTTCGATCCGGCCGGGGTCCGCGACCTCGTCTTCATTCCCGTCGGGATCAACCTCGACCGGACGCTCGAGGACCGGACGCTTCTGACCGAACTTGAGCCCGGCGCGCCGAAGAAGGGAGCCGCGGCAGCCACCGTGACGGCGCTCCGCTTCCTCGGGCACAACGCCCTGCTCCTCGCGTCGAACCGGTGGCATCGCTTCGGCTATGCCTGCGTGAGCGTCGGCCCGCCGGTCTCTCTCCGGAGCTGGTGCGCCGCGAGGCGTCTCGACCCGCGCCGCCTTCCGAAGGAGGAGCGGATCGCGCTCTCCGGGGACCTCGCGGCCGAGCTGATGACGGCCGTGGGACGCGCCGTGCCGGTCCTGCCGGTCCCCCTCGTCGCCTCGGTTCTCGTCGCGGAGCCGGAGCGGCGGTGGACCGAGCTGGAGCTGAAGGCGGCGTCGCTCGCTCTTCTCTCCCGCCTCGAAGAGAGCGGCGCAAAGGTCTACGTTCCGCGGAGCGACCTGGACTATGCGATCGGCTTCGGACTCCAGGCCCTTCACCGCCGCCACCTCGTCCTCTCCGAAAACGGGCTCCTTCGTCCGAACCCCGACGAGATGCCGCTGATCCGCTACTACGCTAACTCCATCGCGCACCACCTCGGCCGGATCTGATCCCCTTCAGTCAGCGCTTCTTCCGGTAGGGTCCCTCGGGCTCCAGATGCGACGAGCCGACGAGCCCGGAATGGTAGAGGCGCTGATCCACGAAGGACAGCCCTCGGATCTGCGCCCGGGTCAGGAGCGGGTGGAAGCGCCGCGTCGCGATCCAGTCGGCCACGTCGCAGATGTTCCCCTCCGCCGTCTCCCATCCCCTCGCGTCGAACCGCGACAGATCCACCGGCCGGGTGAAGGTGCGGAGGGTCCGCTCACCGGAGGGGCTGTAGTAGTCCTCGAAGTAGGAGAGGACGAGGTCTCGAACGGTGCGGTAGACGGCGGAACGGTAGCGCAGCCCGGCGTAGTTCGACTTCGCGACGGCCCCCCACGACCGCCCGCCCCGGCCGTCCGGCGCCGTGTAGAGGGCCAGAACGTGGTCTGTGTCCCGCACGGCCCGCAGCTGGATCACCAGAGGCGCCCGTCCGTGGAAGCGAAGGGCGGCGGCCGCGAAGAGGGAGCCCTCGCCGCAGTGGGCGATCCGGTCACGGAGGACGGCGCGCGGCGACCGGCAGGTCTCGCCGTCTTCCTCGTGGTTGTACCCGAGCTCTTCGTCGAGGAAGTACTGGACCTTGTCCGGGGTCGAGAGCCTCGCGAGAAGCCGTCGCTCCTCCGCGGACCAGCCACGCCCCGGGACGCCCTTTCGATTCGTCCTCGCCATGAACGGCCGGAATTCTAGATGCCTCCCTAGAATGACGCCCGTGGGACCGGCAGAAGGCTGCTTTTCCTTCGAAGGGAATCACGGTCTCTTCAGGGGGCTTCCCTCGGGCGTCTCGGCCGGTTTCACGACCGGGACGGGCGGCGGGCGCGAGGCGGCGCCCCGGCTCGCCCGGGGACTCGCGGCCGCGCTCGGCGTCCCGGCCGCCCGGATCGCCCTCTCCCGCCAGGTCCACGGCCGGGGGGTTCTCGTCGTCGACGCCGCGACGGCGGATCGGAGCGGCGACGTCGTGGGGGTTGGAGACGCCCTGATGACGCGAGAGCGGGGAATCCTCCTCGGCGTCCAGTCTGCCGACTGCGTCCCCCTCCTCCTGGCCGACACCGAAGGGCCGTGGATCGCGGCCGTCCACGCCGGCTGGCGCGGCACGGCGGCGCGAATTCTCGACGCCGTCCTCGAGCTTCTCGAGGAGAGAGGCATCCCGGCCTCGCGGCTCGTCGCCGCGATCGGTCCGTGCATCTCGCAGGACCGGTACGAGGTCGGACCCGAGGTCGTCGAGGCACTCGCCGCGGGCCACGCTCCTCTCGATGTTCCCGCCGGCGCCGTCCGCCCCGGCCGCCACGACCGCTCCCACGTCGACGTCGCCGCTTTCAACAAGGCTCTCCTCGCCGGCCGGGGCCTTTCGTCGGGATCGATTCTCGACGCCGCTCTCTGCACGGCCGACCGCCCCGATCTCTTCCCGTCCTACCGTCGGGACGGGAAGGGGGCGGGACGGATCGTGACGGGCATCCTGCGGCGGTCCCTCGCGTAAGCTCCGTCGCCATGTCGACTGTCCCCGCCGGCACCGCGTCGGCCCGGCGAGCGGGCCTCTTCACCCTCCTTGCCGTCCTCGCGGCCGCCGCCTCTCTGGCCTTCCTCGTCTACCGGAGGAAGATCGCGCCGGCCGGTCCGCTCGCATGGGACGAGGGGTATCACGCGCTCCACGCCCTCCGGGCGGCCGTCGAGCTGCGTGAAGGGAGTTTTCTCCGCCTCGCCTACGATGCCTACCGGTCCGTCTACTGGCCGCCGCTGCACGCGCTCTATGTCGGGGCGCTCTTCCTTCTCTTCGGCGCCACCGCGGAAGTCGCACGGGCGAGCAGCCTCCCCGCGCTTGTCGCCGCGGCGGGCCTCCTCGCCGCCTCGGCGCTCCGGACCCGCGGCACCGCGGCCGCGCTCGTTGCCGGGTTCGGCTTTCTCCTCTCCCCGGCCATCCCCTATCTCTCCGGAAGCGCCTATCTCGAGCTGCCCGCCCTCGCCCTGCTGACCCTCTCGCTGCTTCTCTACGTCTCCGGGCGTCATCCCGTCCTTCTGGGTCTCTCCGTCTTCGCGACCTATCTGGCCCGGACGAACTACGGCGTCCTTCTCGCGCTCGGCCTCGCCGTCGCGCTCGCGGTGGACGCCGCGCCCGGACGGCGCCTGCCTCCCGGAGACCCCCGGCTCGCCGCGCGGAGGGACGCCCTCCGGACTCTGGCCGCGCTTGCCGTGCCGCTCGCGCTCTGGTTCGCGTACCCGCCGAAGATCGTGCACACGTTGGCCGCTCTCGTGAACCTCCCGACGGGCCCTTCGGC
>DATIWM010000335.1:0-2914 GCA_035519355.1 Thermoanaerobaculia bacterium
ACGACCTGTGGAGCGCCGGCTGGCTGCGCTCCGTTCGGACGCAACTCGAAGCCGATCCGGGCGCCCTCGTTCTCGGACACACCTCCGTCGTGCGGCACGACGGGGATCCGGGTTCCGCCGGCGGCTGGAAGCCGCCGGAGCCTCCGGTCCTCGTCTTCCTGTTCGGGGCGATCGCCCTCCGACGCGCGACTTTCCTGTCCATCGGCGGCGTCGATGTCTCGCTTCGATTCGGCGAGGATCTCGCGTTTTCGATGGTGGCCCGCGAACGCGGCGTGCCGGTCGTCGTCGTTCCCGAAACGACCCACTACTACCGTCTGCATGGCCGCAATTCCGTGAACGGGCGCAGCCCCGGGGAACTGAACGTCGTGCGCGTCCTTCACGAATCGCTGAGGCGCCGCGCTTCGAGGGACGGCGGGGCGACGGCCGCGCTGGCGCCCGTGCGCCGCCCCGGCGCCCCCGGGCCCCCGCGGTGAGTCCGGCGCCTCCCGGCGCGCGCTACGCCCTGGCGTCGATCGCCCTCGTCGTGCTGGCCGGGGCCCTCCGTCTTCCCGGTCTCTCGCGTCCCGCCTGGCTCGACGAGACGCACTCTCTGACGCGAGCCGCCGACCCGACGCTCGTCCAGATGACCCTCTATTCGCTCGCCGACGGCCATCCCCCGCTCTACTTCGCCGCCCTCCGGGGGTGGTGGGCGGCCTTCGGACCTTCGGACGCCGCCGCGCGGCTCCTCAGTCTCGTGCTGGCGCTCGGATCTCTCGCCGTCCTGCTCGTCATGCTCGGGAGGCGCTCTCCACCGTCCTCCCTGGCGGCCGGGCTCCTCTTCGCGACGAATCCGCTCCTCGTGCGCTACGGCACCGAGATCCGCGGATACGGTCTTCTCGTCCTCCTCGCGCTGGTCGCGACAGCGGCAACGTGGCGGCTCGCCGAGATGCCGTCCAGCCGTCCCGCCCGCGCCGCGCTCCTCGTGGCGCTCCCCTCGGCGGTCCTGACGCACGTCGCGGGGGTGTTTCTCCTCCCCGCCCTCCTCGCCTTCGTCACGGTCGCCGCGCCCCGCGACGAGCGAAGGCGCGCCATCCTCGCGATGGCTCCTTCCGGCGCGGCCGCGACCGCGATCTTCATTGCTCTCGCAGCCGGATTCGAGGCACTCGGTCGGCTTCGGCACGACTGGTGGCTCCCCGCGACCACGGCCGGAGTCGTCGCGCGCTGCTTCGGCTCGCTCTTCGGCCTTCCGGGCCGCCTCGCCGAGGGTCTCTCCCCGGACTTCGCGGTCGGAGTCGTGATTCTCGCGTCTTCTGCGGCGCTCATCGTCGTCTCGCGCGAGCGGACCGCGATCGCCTTGCTCGCGGGCGCGGGCACCTTCTGGGCCTCGATCGTCCTGACCTCGCTGTTCGTCTTCCCGATCGCCCTGGACCGGGTCCTGCTTCCCGCCCTCCCCCTCTACTTCGGGGCGATCGCCCTCGCAGCGTTCGCCCGTCCCTTCCCGAAGCAGTGGGCCGCGGGCGCCGCAGGCGCAGCGGTTCTCGCGATCTCGGCGTACTGGGTCCGGGACGTGCGGGCTTCCTTCGGGCGGCCTCTGGAGGACTTTCGCGGGGCGGCCTTCCGGATCGGAAACGGCTATCGAACGGGCGACGCGATCCTCGTCTTCCCGGGATTCGCCGCCAAGGCGCTGCAGCGCTACCTGCCGGAGGAGGCGGCGCGCGCGGTTCGCATTGCCGAGCCCGGGTCGGCGGACGCGGCCGCGCCCGCCCTGAACCTCGTCGTTCGTCCCGGCCTCGACTTTCGCCGCTCGGCAAAGACGCTCTCCCGGGTCCTGGATTCCATCGCCTCCCGCGCGCCGAGGCCGCGGATACGAATGCTCCTCATCGAACCGATCGAGGGCCCCCTGCCATCGGAATCGGCCGGCTACCGGAACGACGCCGTCGCGGCGGCGCGGAGGGCCTTCGGCGAGCCCGACGAGGAATCGACGAACGGCCTCCTCTACGACGCGTACTGGCGCGCGGAGCCCGTCCGTCGATGACGCGTCCGGCCTTCCTTCCCACGCCCGAGCAGGAGATTCTCCTCAAGGCGGCGCTGCTCTCCGGCGACGAGGCCCGGTCGGCGTTCGCGCAATGGGCCGTGAGCGTCGACTTCGACCGTCTCGACAAGGGGTCCTTTCGCCTTCTCCCCGCCCTTCATCTCAACCTGAAGGAGCTGGGCGTGACCCACGCGCTGACACCCCGGCTGCTGTCCGTCTACCGATCGACCTGGTACCGGAACCAGATCCTTCTGGACCGGGCCGCGTCCGTCATCCGAAGGCTCGCGCAGCACGGAATCGATTCGGTCCTCCTGAAGGGCGCGGCTCTGGCCTCGGGCGCGTACGGCGATCCGGGAGCGCGGCCGATGTCGGACGCCGACCTTCTCGTCCGGAAGAAGGACGTCCGTGCGGCCGTCGCGCTCCTCGGCGAGAGCGGCTGGAACCCATGGCCGCCGGTCTCCTCTCGAAGGTTCGAGTCGTATTTCACGACGAAGCACGCCGCCGCCTTCCGGGACGGCGAGGGCCGCGAGCTCGACCTGCACTGGCATCTCTTCTTCCGCGACCGCGCCGGGGCCGCGGACGAGAGCGTCTGGGAGAGAAGCCGGATCGTGCGACTCGGCGATGGGCCGGCGCGCATCCTCTCGCCGGCCGACCTCCTGCTCCACGTGGTGGTTCATGGCTGCGAATCGAGCCCGATTCCGCCCATCCGCTGGGTCGCCGACGCCTACGGCATTCTCCGCCATTCACCGGACCTCGACTGGGACCTCGTCGTCGAATCGGCCCGGGTGCGCCGGTTCGTCCTCGCGATGCTCGACGGCCTCGAATACCTCGTACGCGTCCTTCGGGCACCCGTCCCGCCCGAAGCGCTGCGCGCACTTCGGACGATTCCCGTCTCGCGCCTCG
>DATIWM010000336.1:0-22556 GCA_035519355.1 Thermoanaerobaculia bacterium
CAGGGAGCCTCGATCGCGATCGACCCGGCTACGGGCGTCATCTACGTCGTCTGGCGGCGGTTCGCCAGCGGATCTCAGACCGACGCCATCATGGTGTCCCGGTCGCTGCGCGGACGCCTCTTCTCGACGCCGTCCGTCGTCGTTTCGCTCCCCGCCTACAACGCCTTGACGAACCCGACGGGCCCGTCGTTCTTCGACCAGGGAACGTCGACAGATTCCTTCCGGACGAACGCCTACCCGACCATCGCCATCGACCGGCGTCCCGACGCCGGGTCCGAAGATGATGACGAGCCCGACACCCCCGCCTTCCGGGGAAAGGTCTTCGTGGCCTGGTCTCAGCGGGGCGTGGGGCCGGGCGGCGACGCCCGGGTCGTCCTTTCCGTCTCGACAGACGGCGGTTCAACCTGGTCGGCGCAAAAACCCGTCGACAACGCTTCGCTCACGGACGACTCCGGCTCCGGGTACTCGTTCTCCCGCGGCCATCAGTTCATGCCGCAGATGACCGTGGCGGCAGACAAGATCACCATCATTTACTACGACGCCCGCCTCGATCACACGTTCGGACTCTTCTCGCCGAGGAGCACGCCGCTCGTTCCGGACGCCAGCGGCAAGCTCTATCTCGAGACGCGCGCCCTGAAGGGCGAGTTGCTCGACGCGGGCGGTGCCGCCCGGGTTTTCACTCCTTTCTTCGTCGAGACCGGAATGACGGAATGGCGCCACACGCTCGACCTCCGCTTCGCCCAGGCGGATTCCGCCGTCTCTCCCGTCTTCACCTCGGCGCGACTCTCGCAGTACATTTTCGGGACCCGCGGCGACGAGACAGGGACCGTCACAGCGCTCCAGCAGCTCCAGATCAACCCGCCCAATCTGAAGCTCTTCCAGGACGGATCGGTCCCGTTCATCGGCGACTACATCGACGTGGCGGGCCCGACGTTCCTTCCGCCCAAGGCCCCGGGCCGAAGGTGGCGGTTCAACAGCCTTCCGGGCTCCTCTCCCGTCTTTCTCGCATCCTGGACGTCGAACCAGGACGTCCGCCCACCGTTGGACGGGAACTGGGCGAACTACACGCCGCCGGGAAGCACGACGACCGGAGGGACAAGCATCTTCAACGGCACGACCCGTCCTTCTTGCAAGCCCGGTAACGAGGGGATGCGCGACCAGAACATCTACGCCGCCCGGATCTCCCAAGGCCTCGCCGTATCGTCGGTCCAGAACGCCAAGCCGCTGTCGACTACCGTACAGCGCGCCCTCTCGTTGAGCGTCGAGAACCTGACACCGCTGGCGCGGAACTTCCGGCTCACGATCGTCGTGCAGCCCGCCGGAGGCCGCGCCTCCTTCGTGCCGCTCCCGAACCCGATCCCAAACCCGCTCCCGAACCCGCTCCCCCCGGCCACGACGACGCTCGACGTCGCGATTCCGGCGAACTCGTCCGTCGCTCGCTCGGTCTACGCGCTCTCCACGGACCCTCACGCCATGATCGAGGTCGACGTGGCCGAGTTGAGTGGCCCGGCGACCAACCCGCCGACCAGCCCGCTCAAGGCAGGAGGCCTGACCAGCTTCGTCGTCTTCAACACCGATCCATCCGCTCCCAACCTCATAGACCCCGACGGCAATACGGCTCCGAGCGTCACAACGGTCGAGGTCTATAACCCGAACGTCTCCAACCCGAATGTCTCCAACCCGAACGTCTCCAACCCGAACGTGTCGAACCCTAATGTCTCCAATCCCAACGTCTCCAACCCGAATGTCTCGAACCCGAACGTGTCGAATCCCAATGTGTCGAACGCCGACCTCGCCAATCCGAACGTCTCGAATCCCAACGTGTCGAACCCGAACGTCTCGAATCCGAACGTCTCCAATCCCAACGTCTCGAACCCCAACGTCTCGAACGCGCCCGTGTCGGATGCCACCTACACCGTGACGAACAACGGGAATACGGCGGCCTCGTACCGTGTCCAGCTCGCCGGAACGAATCCCACGAATGCGCCCCTTCAAATCATCGTCTCGAAGCCCTACGCGAACCCGGCTTCCCAGGACTGCGTCCTCTTCGAACAGCAGCACAACGTCCCGATTTCCAGCGTCGTCAACCCAGAATTCGTCAACCAGAACAGCCCTCCGGACCCAGGGATCACCGATCCGTCCGACGGGAATGCGACGTTCGTTCTCGGGCCGGGAGATTCGGCACTCGTAACGATCCGGGGCCCGGTGGACATTCCGACGCTCACGAACATCGTGCAGAACGTGGCGCCTGTCGTCGTGGCACACGCTCCGAACACGAACGACAATTCGAACAGGCCCGCCACGTCCCCGCCGGTCATCACGACCCCGGCGCTGCCCGACGGCGTGGCCGGCCAGTTCTACTCGGTTCCGGTAACGGCCCTCGGCGGCACGCCCGGCTACGTCTGGACGGCAACGAACCTTCCGGCCTCTCTCTCGATCGGCGGAGGGACCGGCCTGATTTCGGGGATTCCCTCGGCCGCCGGCACGTTCGCAGTCGGCGTGTTCGCGACGGACGCCGCCTCGAAGACAGGCAATCGCCCGTACAGCCTGCGAATCGCGAATCCTCTCCTCATCACGACGGCGTCGCTGCCGAACGGGTCTGTCGGCGGCTCGTACTCCCAGGCGCTCGCCGCGACGGGAGGCCTCGGAACGTACGCGTGGATCCCCCTGAGCGGCAGCCTGCCCCCCGGTATCGGCCTCTCTCCGGCGGGGGTCCTCTCCGGGACGCCGACCGCGACGGGTAGCTATTCGTTTACGGTTCAGGTCGTCGATTCGGCCAGCCCGGCCCAGACGACGACTCGGCTTCTTGCGATCACGATCCTCAGTGCGTTCGTCAACGTCTCCGCCGCCCCGACGGGCCTCGTCGGCGGACAGCCGTTCACCCTCACCGTCCACGTCGAGGACAACACGGCGGCACCCATTCCCGGCGCGCTCATCACACTCTCGTTCGGATCGACCGGTTGCCCGGCGGCCCTCCTCTCGGGCACGACGTCCGCAACGACGAACGTCACCGGTGACGCGATCTTCACGAATCTTTCGATCGACCGGGGAGGACCCGGCTTCTCGATCAACGCATCGGCCTCCGTGCCCGGATACGGAGTCCCCGTCGGGTCGACGGCTCCCTTCTTCGTCGAGGGCTTCTGCGCGACGGGCCCGACGGCCCCCCCGCGCACCTACGCGTCGCTCACGAAGCTTGCCGACGGACGCGTTCTCCTGGCCGGCGGGCAGACCCTCGGCGGCGTCGTACTCGACACGGCGCGGATCTATGACTCGTCCACCGGCGCCTTCACGCCCACGGTCAGCAACATGCTCGTGCCGCGGTTCGGCCATCAGGCCGTCCTTCTCCCGAGCGGAAAGGTGCTGATCGTCGGCGGCTCGAACCCCGGCGGGCCGACGAGTTCCGCGGAGCTGTTCGACCCGCTCACCCTGATCTTCAGCCCCGTGGCCAGCTCGATGAGCGTCCCCCGTATCGCTTTCCGGGCGACCTGGGTCCCGTCCGCCGGAAAGGTCCTGATCACCGGCGGCCAGAACACCGGCGGCTTCCTGAACAGCGCCGACGTCTACGACCCGTCGACCGGCCTCTTCACGCCGACCGGCTTCATGACGACGGTGCGCGAGCTCCACACCGCGACCGCGCTGTCGAACGGCCTTGTCCTCGTGGCCGGCGGCGCGGGCGGCGCCGCCGTCGGGACCGCCGAACTCTGGAACCCCGTCACCAATGCTTTCGGTGCCATCGCGCCATTGGCCGTCGGACGCGATTCCCACGAAGCCATCGCCCTCTCCGACGGCCGGGTCCTCCTCGTCGGCGGCGAATCCACTCTCGGCGGCAGCCCCCTCGCGAGCGCTGAGATCTTCGACCCGACATCCGGCCTCTTCACGCTGACGGGCCCGATGACGGCCTCAAGGACGTCGCCGCTCGTCGCGCCGCTTCCCTCGGGGAAGATCCTCGTCTCGGGGGGGTACGGCCCCGGCTCGGTCGAGCGGACGACGGCGGAGATCTTCGACCCCGCGTCCGCCTCCTTCACGGCGACGGGATCCCTCGTCACCACCCAGGGCGCAGGAGGCGCCGTGCTCCTGTCGAACGGCAAGGCCCTCGTCGCCGGAAGCGACCAGTTCAACCCGAACGGCGAGCTCTTCTATCCCACACCGGGCGCCTGCGACGCGGGCGCCCTCGCGGCGGCCGTCGCGGCGGCGGGCGGTACGACCCAGACGATCAACCTGACGGGCGGCTGCACCTACAGCTTCATCTCGGGAAGCCTCGGCGACACGTCGACGGCCCTGCCGCACGTCACCTCAGGGACGAACCTCACCATCAACGGCAACGGCGCGACGATCGAGCGCCTCGGCGTCGACGGCGTCCCGGCGTTCCGGCTCTTCACCGTGGACGGAGGTGCCACGCTCGCCCTGAATGACCTGACGGTCCGGAACGGCGGCTGCGGCTCCACCGCGGTCTGCCCGCTCCTCGAGGGCGGCGGCGTCCTCAACGCCGGGACCCTGAACGTCACGCGCGGCACCTTCTTGAGCAACGCCTCCCAGGGCGACCTGACGAATTCCCGCGGCGGCGCGATCCGGAACGACTTCGGGACCGTCAGCGTCGACCAGAGCACCTTCACGGGCAACCGGGCCGACAACAACGGCGGCGCGATCTTCAACTGGGGCGGGACGCTCGCCGTCACGTCGAGCACGTTCCGGAACAATCACGCCGGGAACGCCGGCGGCGCGCTCGTCCACTTCTCGCCCGCCGCCACGACCGTCACGAACAGCACCTTCTTCGGGAACAGCGCCAGCGGGTCCCTCTGGGGGCCGGCCGCGACCGGAAGCGCCCTCTACAGCCAGTCCTGGAGCTTCGGCGGCGGATCCGGCACGGTGGCGGTGACGAACGCGACGTTTTCCGCCAACGGAACGAACGGAACGATCTCCCACGACGGCGGCCCGGCGTTCGCTCTCAGGAACAGCATCCTCGCGTACAGCGGCGGAGCCAACTGCTCGGGGGTCGGCGCCGCGAATGACGGCGGCTACAACATCTCCAGCGACGCGAGCTGCGCTCTCGGTGCGGTGGGTTCATTGAACAGCACCGATCCGCAGCTCGATCCGGCCGGCCTCTCGTCCGCCGGCGGCCCAACCCAGGTCGGCGTGCCCCTGCCGGGCAGCCCGGCCGTCGACGCGATTCCCTCCGGCGTGAATGGCTGCGGGACGACTCTCACCGCCGACCAGCGCGGCGCGGCGCGCCCGACCGGAGCGGGCTGCGACATCGGCGCCGTCGAGTTCCCGCCCGTCTTCTGGGGCTGGGCAACGCTCACGAACATCAAATTGAACGGAGGGACGAACGTCCTGACGCTGCCGGGAGGCGGCCCGTTCACGCTCAGCCACGACTACTCGATTCTCAACCCCTCCGACTACTGTCCCTACTGTATCGATCAGATCGAGGTCGGCCTGGCCGTCGACGTTCCGGCCTGCACGTATAACGGAACTCCGACAACTCTGACAAACGGGACCGCATCGACCAGCCTCACGGCTCCGTCGGCGCCCGGCGTCTACTACATCGGGATGGACTGGGCGCTGAACTGGGGATGCTTCGAGCCCGTTACTCCGGGGGTGCCGGTGCCTCCGTACTGGAACAGCGGCCCGCCCGGCCCGAACCGCTACATCGGCAAGGTGATCGTCACCTCCCCCTAAGAGGGGAAAACGGCTACTTCGAGCCGCCCAGGCGCCGGCGGGCGTCCGCGACGAGCGGATCCCCGCCGGCGTCACCCCGGAGAGCCAGGAACGCCTTGAACGTCTCGGCCGCCGCGGGGCTCTTCAGCGCTTCCTGCGCCCGCCCGCGCCAGTAGACCGCCGGGCCGAAGGTCCGCCAGCTCGGCAGCTCGTCGAGGAAGACGGCCGTCGCCTCGCCCCGCCTCTTCAGGGCCTGCTCGAACTCCGCGTCAGCCTCCGTGAAGGCTCCCGCCTCGAAATAGGCCCTGCCGAGGTCGACGCGGCCGATCCACGTGTCGGCGATTCCCTTGGCCGCCTCGAGCGTCTTGATGGCATCGGGCGCTTTTCCGGCCCGGAGAAGCGCCTCGGCCTCGATCAGCTTTCCATAGGCCTGCGGGTCGGAGTCGAGCCGCTTCCCGAGCTCCGCGGCGAGAGAGAGCGCCCGGGGGGCCTGCCCCGCGGCGAGGAAGATCCGCGCGGACGGAAAAAGGATGTTCTCCCCGTTGGCGAGCGAGATCGCCTTCTCCGCGGAAGCGAGCGCCGCCTTCTCCTTCCCGAGGGCGAGCTGCGCCTCGGCGAGCGCGACGAGCTTCGCGGCCGCGGCGTCGGGATTCTTCGCCGCCAGGTCGTCGGCGGCGCCCTTCTCGAGGAGGGGAACGGCCTCGGAAGGCTTGCCGGCGGCGAGCGCCATGTCGGCAAGGCCGATGGCGGCGAGCGAAGCCCCGCGCGCGTCGAGCGCAGCCAGCTTCCCCCAGGTGTCGCGGGCCTCGTCGGCCTTCCCCTCGGCAAGCTGCGAGAGCGCGAGCCCGACGAAGGCCAGGTGGAACTTCGGATTCAGGTCGAGAACCGCCTTCTGTTCCTTCACCGACGCCTCGAAGTCCCCGGCGTACATGGCGAAGAGGCCGACGTTGTTCCGCTGGATGACGTTCTTCGGGTAGATCTCGATCGCGCGGCGCCCTTCACGCAGGGCGGCGGGCATGTCGCGCTTGTAGAAGTAGGCCAGCGCGAGATTCGCGATGCCGGCCGTGTCGGACGGGTACTGCTTCACGAGGCTGCTCAGCTCTTCGATCGCCTTGTCGGGGCGACGGATGACGAGGTAATAGAGGCCACGCGTCCGGAACTTCTCGCGGTCGCTCATCCGCTCGAGGCGCGCGAGCGCCGCCTCGAAGGTCTTCTTCGCCTCCTCGTGCCGACCGAGGTTCTGGTAGACGGCGGCCAGTCCGGCGTAGGCCCGGCCCATGTTCGGATCGAGCTCGGTCGCCCTCCGGTAGCGTGCCAGCGCCTCGTCGAACCTCCCCGCCCACTGCAGGTCCTGGGCGACGCCGTACTCGTGTGCGGCCTCGAACGAGCCGGCCGAATAGGTCTCTGCGGCCGCGAGGCGCGCCGACTCCGGCGTCGTGTCGCCGAGCGCGCTCCGGACCTTCGAGGCCAGCCGGGCGATGGCGCCGAGGACGGCGTTCTTTCCGTCCGCCGTGGCCTCCGCCTCAACGATCGGCTTGCCCGTCACGGCGTCCTCGGCGCGGACCGTGACCTTGTAGCCCGATCCGGCCGGCTCGACGACACCCGCCGTCACGACGCCGACCCCCTCTCGCGCGGCCACGAGGCGCGCCAGCGGCTCCGGGAGGGCGGTCGCCCCGGGCTGGAGTTGGGCGGCGATCTTCCTCGCCGTGCCGCGGCTGTAGGACGTGATGAAGGCCGCGTCCTCGAGCGCGATGTTGAAGGCGGTTTCCAGCGTCCCGTCGAAGACGGGATCGCCGGTCTTGTTCTCGAAGTCGGCAATGAGGACGGAGCGGGCTGGCCCGGCCGCCGCCGGCGCCCCGGGCCGTCTCTTCATCAGCCACGACACCCCCGCGACGCCCACGGCGAGAGCGAGGCAGGCGGCGGCGGCGATCAGCATCCAGCGGCGGCGCTGGATCTCGAACCGGACGTTCGTCCGGAAGCTCGCCGTATCGAGGTCGGCCAGCACCTCGTGAGCCGTCTGGTAGCGGGCCGCCGGATCCACGGCGAGGCAGCGCTCCAGGATCTTCCGGAGGTACGGAGGTATGGCGGGGTTGAGGTCGGTGATCGGCTTCGGCGCCGTCGTCAGCCGCCGCATCATCACCTCGTAGACCGAGCCGCCGGCAAACGGCGTCTGCCCCGAGGCCATCTCGTAGAAGATCACCCCGAGCGAGTAGATGTCGGCGCGCCTGTCCACGGTCTCGCCGCGGACCTGCTCCGGGGACATGTAGGCCGGCGTCCCCATGACCGCCCCCAGCTCGGTCATGGCCGTCCCGCCGAGGTTTTTCGCCAGGCCGAAGTCGGTCAGCCAGACGCGGTCGGCCGCGTCCACCATGATGTTCTGCGGCTTCAGGTCGCGGTGGACGACCCCCTCGTCGTGGGCGGCCGCCAGCCCCTCGCAGATCTGCCGGAAGAGATGCGTCAGGCGCGGGACCGGGAGCGGTCCGACGCGCTTCAGGAGAGACGAGAGATCCTCTCCCTCCACGTACTGCATCGTCAGGAACCGGACGCCGTCCGCCTCGCCGAGGTCGTAGACGCGGAGGACGTTCTTGTGCGTCACCCGGCTCGAGAGCTGGATCTCCCTCTTGAAGCGGTCGAGGACGTCGGAGTCGGCGGCGATCTCGGGCCGGATCACCTTCAGCGCGACGTCGCGCTGGAGCTCCTCGTCGCGGCAGAGATAGACCGCTCCCATGCCGCCCCGCCCGAGGAGCTTCACGACGCGGTAGCGGGAACCGATGTCGGTCCCTTCGGGCAGCGCGGTCAAACCCGCCATCGAGCTGGCAAACCCCGAGGACCGCTTCCCCTCGGCGGCCGACGGGCTGGACGGAAGGGCCGTCTCGTCGTGCTCGGGCTCGGCGGCCGCCGGGGGAGCCTTCCGCGCCGGCCCGGAGTCGACGGTCGTCCCCGCCAGCGACCGGTCCGAAGGGTCCCTCCCGCACGTCGGGCAGAAGGCCGCTCCGGACGCGACCGGGTTCGAACAATAGGGGCAGGAAACCTGAGCCGTGACCAGTCGAGGCCTCGACCGAGGATTGTAGCGAAGCGGTCTCAGGATTCCGGGAGGCTCCGGAGCGTCTTCAGGAGTTCGCCGCGAGAAGCTGCCTGGCCTGCGCGCGCGCCGCGGCGCCTACCGACGCCCCCGCCAGCATCCCCGCGATCGCCTCGACGCGCCCCTTCTCGTCGAGCGCCGCGACCCGGGTGCGGGTCCGCCCGCCGGAGGTCTCCTTCTCCACGAGGAGGTGGCGCTCCCCCGCCGCGGCCACCTGCGCGAGGTGCGTGACGACGAGGACCTGCTCGCGCCGCGAGAGCGACCGGAGCTTCCGCCCCACCGCCTCGGCCGTGGCCCCCGAGACCCCCGCGTCCACCTCGTCGAAGACGAAGGTCCGGACCGGTCCTCCCCGCCGGGCGCGGCCCCCTCCGAGGCGGATCTCCTCCTCCGCGAGCGACGCCGCGAGCGCCAGCTGAACGCGCGCCAGCTCTCCCCCCGAAGCGATCTTCGGCAGCGGACGGGCGGGCTCGCCGGGGTTCGGGGAGAAGATGAAGCCGACGGCGTCGATGCCGTGCGCGGCGCAGGCCACGCTGTCACCCCCGGCCCGGAAGGGACTCTCCGGGTCGGGCCGTCGCGTGACGGAAACGTCGAAAGCGGCCTTCGGGAAGGCGAGGTCCACGAGGTGAGACCGGACCGCCCGGGCGAGGCGCGGGGCCGCGGCCGCGCGCGCCGCCGAGAGCTCCAGGGCCGCCTTCCGGTAGCCCTCGAACGCCTCCCGGGCGGCTTTTTCCGCCGTCGCCACCGCCCCTTCCAGATCCGAGAGCTCCTCCCGCTCCCTTCCGATCTCCGCGCGGAAGCGGAGGACGTCCTCCAGCGTCGCTCCGTACTTCCGCTTCAGCTTCGCGAGAGCGTCCAGACGCTCGGCGACGAACGCCAGCCGTCCCGGATCGGCCTCGAGGCGCTCGATGTCGCGCGCGATCTCGAATGAGACCTCCTGCAACGCGTCAATCGCCTGCGAGAGCGGCGCCGTTCTTTCGCCGTACGATGAGTCGATCTCTTCGAGCCCCTGCAGCGCGCGCCGCGCGGCCGAGGCAGCGCGGATGGCGCCGCTCTCGTCGGACTCCAGGGCGTCCGCGGCCTCGGCGAGCAGCTTCCCGACTCTCTCGACGTTCGCAAGCCTTCCTTTCTCAGAGGAAAGCTTCTGGTCTTCTCCCGGCTCCGGCTTCACGGCGTCGATCTCCCGGATCTGGAAGTCGAGCAGCTCCAGCTTCCGCGGGCGCCCCTCGGCCGCCGAGCGGAGGCGCGCGAGGTCGCCCTCCCGGGAGCGCCACGTCCGGTGGAACGCCGCCGTCCGCGTGCTTTCTTCGGAGAGCCCCGCGTACCGGTCGAGCAGCTCCCGGGGGGCCGCCGGGTCGAGCAGCTCGCGCGCCTCGGCCTGCCCGTGGAGAACGATGAGGCGCGGCGCGAGGTCGGCAAGCGTCTTCAGCGCCGCGGGCGATCCGTTCACGAAGAGGCGACCCTTCCCCGCGGCGGCCACCTCGCGGCGGATGACGACGTCCGCCTCGCCCTCCCCTCCCCCGTCGGCGAGGCCCGCCTCCGAAAGCGCCTCGCGGACCGCGTCGTCGTCGGAGTCGAAGGCTCCCTCCACGACGAGCTTCTCGGCTCCGGCCCGGACCAGGCCGGCGTCGGCCTTCTCGCCGGAGAGGAGCGACAGGGCGTCGACGACGAGGGACTTGCCGGCGCCCGTCTCCCCCGTCAGGACGGTGAGTCCCATTCCGAACGAGACCTCCACGTCCTCGAGGACGGCGAGGTCGCGGACGCGGAGGGACGTGAGCAACGTGGTCAGGTCCGGCGGCGCGCCGGCCGGCGTCCCCGCCTGCGCCCTTCGACCCGGTCTTTCAGCCAGCGGAGAGTCAGGGCGAGGCCGAAGGCCGTGGCGCCGGGGGCGTAGCCGGCGAACTCGTGTTCGTAGTTCGCCGTCGGGGCGATGTCGAGGTGCGCCCAGGGCGTCTTCGGGTCGACGAACTCCTTCAGGAACATCGCGCCGTTGATCGAGCCGCCCCACCGGCCGCCGGTGTTCTTGAAGTCGGCCCAGTCCGACTTGATGTTCTCCTTGTAGTCGTCCCAGAGGGGAAGGCGCCAGAGCCGCTCGTCGGTCCGCTCGCCGGCGGAGACCAGCTCCCGGGAGAGGTCGTCGTCCGCCGTGAAGACGACGGCGGCCTCGAGGCCGAGGGCGACCAGGGCCGCGCCCGTCAGCGTCGCGTAGTCCAGAATCGTCTTCGGTTTCCACGCCTTCGCGTAGTCGAGGGCGTCGGCGAGGATGACCCGCCCCTCGGCGTCGGTGTTGTCGATCTCGGCCGTCTTGCCGTTCCGGAAGCGGACCACGTCTCCCGGCTTGTAGGCGGAGCCGGACGGCAGGTTCTCCGTGAGCGGCGCGAGGGCCACGACGTTGACGGGGAGCTTCAGGTCGGCCGCGGCCAGCACGGCGCCGACGGCCGTGGCCGCGCCCATCATGTCCCACTTCATCTCGCCCATCTTCTCGGCGGGCTTCAGCGAGATGCCGCCGGAATCGAAGGTCACCCCCTTGCCGACGAGGGCGACCGGCGGGTCGTCCTTCTTCCCGCCCCGGTACTCCAGCGCGACCAGACGGGGCTCCTCGGCCGACCCGCGGCTCACGGCGAGGAGGCCGCCCATCTTCTCGGCGGCCATCGCCTTTCGGTCGAGGACGGTGATCTTCAGATTCCGCTTCTTCGCCTCGGCCTCGATCCGTTCGGCGAAGAGCCGGGGCGTCATGTCGCAGGCGGGCGTGTTCCCCAGCTCGCGGACCAGCTCCGCCGCGCCGGCGACCGTGGCGGCGGCGGCGACCTCCCGGGCCGCCGTCCGCGGGTCGACCCCCTTCCAGGGGCCGCGGTCCCGCGCGAACCAGGCCGACGCGAGCGACGAGGGTTCCTTGTCCTCCGACTTGTAGGTCTTGAAGTCGTAGTCGGCGAGGGCGAGGTTGCGCAGGAGGAAGTCGCGGCTCTCGGTCGGGTCCATCCTCTGGAGCCGGAACGGGAAGTCGACCTCCACGGAGGTTTCGCCGTTCTTCGCGACGGTCTTCAGGGTCGACCGAAGGAGGCCGCGCGCCTTCCGCGGTGAGACCTCGGCGCTCTTTCCGGCGCCGAAGAGGTAGAGACGGCGGGCGGGTCCGGAGCCGCCGAGGGGGATGGTGCAGGACGTCCCGTCGGCGCCGATCTTCGCCGGCGCCTGCGCCGCGGCCGCCTCCGCCAGGGGCCCGGGCAGCGTCCCGAAGTCGGGAACGCCGTCCTTTCCGGCGAGGCAGAAGGCGACGAGGGCGTCCGGCCGGGGGCGGTTCGAACGGGAGGGGCTCAGAAGCTTCACGAGGCTCTCCTCAAGGGACATCGTTCCGGGGGCCCTCGAAGTCTAGCGCGCGGGCTAGACTCCGCGCATGCGCGAGCCCGTCAGTCAGACCTCCCTTCCCGGCCTTCCGCCGCCGCGCCGCGGGAAGGTGCGCGACGTCTACGACCTCGGCGACAAGCTCCTGTTCGTCGCCAGCGACCGGATCTCCGCCTTCGACGTCGTCCTCTCGCCGGGGATCCCCGACAAGGGGGCGCTCCTGACCCGCCTGTCGACCTTCTGGTTCCGGCGGTTCGCCGACGTGGTCCCCAACCACCTGCTCGAGACGGACGCCGCGCGGTTCCCGTCGGTGCTCGAAGCCCACCGCGAGCTGCTCTCGGGGCGGTCCGTTCTCGTGAAGAAGTGCCGCGTCGTCCCCTTCGAGTGCGTGGCGCGCGGGTTCCTCGCCGGATCGGGCTGGAAGGACTACCGGAAGACGGGCGAGGTCTGCGGGCACCGCCTTCCCGCCGGTCTCCGGGAGGCCGATCGCCTCCCCGAGGCGATCTTCACGCCGGCCACGAAAGCCGAGACCGGACACGACGAGAACGTCCCGGTCGCGACGATGGCCGGCGCTCTCGGATCCGAGCTGACGGGGAGGCTCCGCGGCCTGACGCTGGAGATCTACCAGCGGGCCGCGGCCTACGCCGAGACCCGCGGCATTCTTCTCGCCGACACGAAGTTCGAGTTCGGCCTCGACGAGAACGGAAGCGTCGTCTGGGTGGACGAGGCGCTCACCCCCGACTCTTCGCGCTTCTGGCCCAGGGGGAGCTGGCGCCCGGGCGGCTCGCCGCCCTCCTACGACAAGCAGTTCCTCCGGGACTGGCTGGAGAAGTCCGGCTGGAACAAGACGCCCCCCGCCCCCGTCCTGCCGCCCGACGTCGTCGCCGGCACCCGCGCCCGATACGTGGAGGCGTTCGAGACGCTCACCGGCGAGCGGTTCGCGGCCGGCTGATTCTCGCGGCGCGGCCGCGGATTACTGGGCGACGGGCTCGTCGGCGAAGTCCTCGGTCGAGAACTTCTCTTCGGGCCCGAGCTTCGCCATCTCCTTCTTGACGAGATCCTGGTGGTGGATCTCCTCTTCCTTCAGCTCCAGGAAGAGCTTCCTCAGCTCGCCTTCCGGGGTCGTCTTCAGGATGTCGCAGAAGTAGTTGAAGGCCTTCACCTCGGCGGCCAGCGCCACTTCGAGGGCTTCCTTCAGCGACATGAAGGCGTGCACCGACTCGTAGCCGGGCGCCTCGACGTCCCAGAGCATCGAGCGGTCGACCCGGCGGGGCAGGTTCGGGAAGAGGCGCGTCCGGCGCTCGGCCAGCTCCGCGCCGTGGCGGGCTTCGTTCTTCGCCATGAAGTGAAAGAACCGGGCGACCTCGGCGTCGTGGTGCAGCTCCATCTGGTGGGCGAGCTCCTCGTACCGCTCCTTGGCCTCGTCTTCGATCAGGCTGGCGAGGTCGAGGGCGTCTCTCAGGTCGAGGCTGGAAAGGTCCAGGGTGCGGCTCATCGCGCGTCCTCCAAGGCCCCGTGCCGGGGCCCGTCACATCGTCGCACCATTCCACGCCCTCCGCCACGGAACCATGATGCAATCGGATCAAACGGTTACGGCCCGCCGGAAACCCGCGGGCCCGGAGCGCGTACAGGAGAGCGGGAGGTCCGCGATGGCGAAGTTTCTCCTCTGGCTGATCCTCCTCGTCCTCTGCTGGCCGCTGGCTCTCCTCGCGCTCCTCCTCTACCCGGTCGTCTGGCTCTTCCTGCTCCCGTTCAAGCTCCTCGGCATCGCCGTCGGCGGGATCCTGGCCCTCGTCAAGGCTCTGATCTTCCTCCCCGCCCGGCTTCTCGGGGGCCCGCGCCCGGTCTGAAGCGTCAGACCCTCGCGAGCAGCTCCTCGACCGTTCGGACCGGCGTCACCTGAAGGTCCGGGAAGGCGCCGCATTCCGCGGCGTTGCCGGCCGGGAGGATCGCTCCCGCAAATCCGAGGGCGAGCGCTTCCTTCAGCCGAAGCGGGGCGTCTGCCACGGCGCGGATCTCGCCGAGGAGGCCAATCTCGCCGAAGACGACCCTGCCCGGAGGGAGGGCCTTGCCGAGAAGACTTCCCGCCACGGCCGCGGCGACGGCGAGGTCGGCGGCCGGCTCGGCGCTTTCGGCTCCGCCGGCCACGTTCAGGAAAACGTCGTGGCCCGACAGCTTCAGGCCGCCGTGGCGCTCGAGGACGGCGAGGAGAAGCGCGAGACGCGTCCCGTCGAATCCGATCGCCGTCCGGCGGGGCGTGCCGTACTTCGCCTCGACCGTGAGAGCCTGCACCTCCAGGAGGAGAGGCCGCGTCCCCTCCACGCCCGCGAGGACGGCGGAGCCGGGGCGCGAGCCGGCCCCCGTGCCGAGATAGAGCGACGACGGGTTGGCGACCTCGACGAGCCCCGAGCCGGTCATCTCGAAGACCCCCAGCTCGTGGACGGGCCCGAAGCGGTTCTTGAGCGCCCGGACGACCCGGTGGGCATGAAAGCGCTCCCCTTCGAAGGAGAGGACCGCGTCCACGAGATGCTCCAGCGTCTTCGGCCCGGCCAGGGTCCCGTCCTTGGTGACGTGTCCGATCAGGAAGACCGGGATTCCGGTCGTCTTGGCGAAGGTCAGGAGCCGCCCGGCACACTCGCGGACCTGCGAGACGGAGCCGGGCGCGCCGGCCCCCTCCTCCGAAGAGATCGTCTGGATCGAGTCGACCACGACGGCGCCGAACTTTCCGGCCCCCGCGGCGTCGAGGATCCGGCCCAGCTCCGTCTCCGGCAGGAGGAAGAGGCCCGAGGCGAGCGCGCCGGCGATCCCGAGCCGGTCGGCGCGCATCTTCACCTGCCGCGCCGACTCCTCGGCCGTGACGTAGAGGACGGGGCCGAGACGGCGGGCGAGGCGGGCCGCCACCTGGAGGAGGAGCGTCGACTTGCCGATCCCCGGCTCGCCGCCGAGGAGGACGACCGACCCGGGGACGAGGCCGCCGCCGAGCGCGCGGTCGAAATCGGCGACCCCCGTCGGAATCCGCGGCCGCTCCTTCGCGTCGACCTCCGCCAGCGGGATCGCGGACGGGACCGCGCCGGCCGTCCGGGGCGCCGTCGCCGAAGCGGCCTTCTCCTCGACCAGCGTGTTCCACGCGCCGCACTCCGGGCAGCGCCCGAGCCAGCGCGGGGTCTGCGCCGTGCACGCGGTGCACGTGAAGACCGTCGCCGGCTTCTTGGCCATTATCTGAAAACGGTGACGGTCCCCAGCAGGGACTTGATCCGCTCGTCGGTCCAGCTGAATCCGCCCCCGACGAACGGGGAGCGAATCTGCGGGTTCAGAGTGTCCGTGACGCCCCCCACGACGAAGAAATCCTTCTTCGGCGTCCACCGGCCGTAGATCTTCAGGCTCGGGCGGTAGTCCGGGCGGTTGAAGTCCCACATCTCGCCGGTCAGGACGATCCTGTCGTTCCAGAGGACCTGGTCCACGCCGACGCCGCCGCGCGACGCGACGAGGCCGGCCCGTAGGATCGTGTTCTTGAGCCGGTAGCCCATCTGGGCCGAGAGGGCCAGCTTGTCCTCGTATCTCTGTTGCACGACGGTCCAGGTCTGGGGCTGCTCTCCCGGCGGCGTCACGGTGATGATGTTGACCTCGTCGTAGCGGCGCCCGCCCGACGGGGCGATCAGCTCGAGGCGGTAGAAGCGGTTCTCGGAGGGCATGATGTCGAGCGTGAAGTAGCCTTGGCCCCCTCCGGTCCGCGTCTCGTACTCGCCTCGGAAGCCGAACTTCAGGTCGATCTTCTTGGTCTGGGTCAGAGCGGCGTTCAGCTCGTCGACGCCCTGCTTCACCGACTTGAGCGTCTCGTTCAGGTTCTGGTGCGTCTCGGGGTCGTTGACGAGCTTGCCGACGGTCCCCTGCCCCTCGTCGATCTTCCGCGTGATGGAGTTGAGGTTGTCGGCCGTCAGCTTGAGCTTCGAGGAGAGCTCGTCGGCGTTCGCCATCGTCCCCTTCAGGCTCCCGCGATTCTCGTCGAGGATCCGGTCGAGGCGCGCCAGCGTCTGGTTCATCCCGGACGAGAACTCGCGGAGGTTCGCGAGGGTGGCGTCGATGTTCCGGCGGTTCGCGTCGACCATCTGGGCCAGCGATTCGGCCAGGCGCCCGAGGTTGTCGACGATCCGGTTCAGCTTCTCCTCCCCCTCGCGGCCGCCAATCGAGCCGCGGAGGGCCCCCGTGAGCTCCTTGACGTCCCGGCCGATGTCCCCGGCCAGCTTCGTCAGCTCGTCGAGGTTCGTCGGGACGCCTCCTTCGATGCGCGCCCCGTCGGCCAGCTTCGGGGCGCTCACCGGACCCGGCGCGAGGTCGACGTACTTGTCGCCGAGGAGGCCCATCGCCCGGATCTCGCCGCTCGCGCCCTGGCGCAGCTCCACGTCGGGCTCGAGGGCGATCCGGACGACCGCCGAGCCGTCGGGGAGGAGGCGGATGCCGTCCACCTTGCCGACGCGCACGCCGGCGATCCGGGCGGCGGACTTGTCGTCGAGCCCGGCGACGTCGGCGAAGTGGACCTCCACCGTCTTCGTCCGGGCCTTCTTTCCGAAGGCGATGTCCTCGATCCGGAGGATCAGGATGCCGGCCGCGATCAGGACGACGAGGAAGAAGGCGCCGATCTTGGCCGTCGTGCTCATGGGGAGGTCCCTATTGTCGACCGGGAGGGGGGGACGGCGGAAGGGCGGGGCAGCTCCACGTCGTCGGGGTGCTCCAGGGTGGCGTCCCCGCGGACGAAGGCGGCGACGTGCGGGTCGTCCGACGTCTCGAACGCCTTCGGCGGGAGCGCCGCGTGGATCCGCCCGCCGTGCAGGAGCGCCACGCGGTCGGCGATGCCGAAGGCGACCTTCAGGTCGTGCGTGATCGTGAGGGCCGTCGGGTTCAGCCGCCTCCGGAGCGCCGAGATGACGCCCGAGATGACGTCGGTCGTGATCGGGTCGAGGCCCGTCGTCGGCTCGTCGAACAGGAGGATCGACGGGGAGAGGGCGATCGCCCGGGCGAACCCCACCCGCCGCCGCATGCCGCCCGAGAGCTCCGACGGCCGCTTGGATTCGAGGCCCGGGAGCTGGACCAGCTCGAGGCACTCGGCCACGCGCGCGCGGATCTTCTCGGGCGTGAGCCGCGTGTGGCGGACGAGGGGAAAGGCGATGTTCTCCCCCACCGACATGGAGTCGAAGAGGGCTCCCTCCTGGAAGGACATCCCGAACTTCCGCCGGATCTCGTCGCGGCGGACGCGCCCCGCCCTCCAGAACTCCTCGCCCTCGATCTCGACGGTGCCCGCGTCGGGCACGAGGAGGCCGATGACGTGCTTCAGGAGGACGCTCTTTCCGGTGCCCGACTTCCCGACGATGACGAGCGACTCGCCGGTGGCCACGGACAGGTCGAGAGAGTCGAGCACGACCTTTCCGTCGAAGCTCTTCGTGATCCCGGCGAGTCGGACGGCGGGCGGGACGGCGCTCATCAGAAGAGGATTTTCGTCAGGAAGAAGTCGGCGACGAGGACGGCGAGGGAGCCCGCCACGACGGCGCGCGTCGTGGAGCGGCCGACCCCCTCGGCCCCGCCCCGGGTGTCGAATCCGCACTGGCAGCCGATCAGCGTCAGGAGGCCGCCGAAGACGGCCGACTTGACGAGGCCCGAGGTCAGGTCGTCGAGGTCGAGATACTGGAACGTGTTCTCCAGGTACCGGACGGGATTCGCCCCGAGGTACGTCACGGCGACCAGGTAGCCGCCGGCGATCCCGACGACGTTCGCCAGGACCACGAGCATCGGGAGGACGAGGATTCCGGCGAGGACTCGCGGGACGAAGAGGTACTGCACCGGGTCGGTCGCGAGGGAGACGAGGGCGTCGATCTGCTCCGTCACCCGCATCGACCCCAGCTCGGCCGCCATCGCGCTTCCGGCCCGGCCGGTCACCATGAGGGCCGTCAGAACCGGCGCCAGCTCGCGGAGCATCGAGAGCGCCACGACGGACCCGATGTACGCCTCCGCATGGAAGCGCGAAAACCCCTTGAAGGTCTGGAGGGCGAGGACGCCGCCCGTGAAGAGGGCCGTCAGGAGGACGACCGGAACGGAGTCGACCCCGACCCGGACGAACTGCTGGGCCGCGGTCCGCGGCGCGAAGGGCGGGCGGAGCGCACCCTGGAGCGTCTGACCGAGGAGGACGAAGAAGCGGCCCACGGCGTTCAGGACGCCGAGAAAGCCCCGACCCAGCCACTCGAGGAGGAACATCAGAGGAACTTCGACTGCGTCTCGGCGACGCCCCCGGCGCGGACGATGATACGAGGCACCCGCGGCCCCACGCCGCAGAGAAGCTCCCACGGAACCGTCCCGGCGGCCGCCGCGGCCTCCTCGACTCCGAGGCGCGTCCCCTGTCCCCGGCCGAAGAAGAGAGCCTCGTCGCCCCGCCGGGGCGGCTCGGGCAGGTCCGTCGCGTCGACGGCCGTCATGTCCATCGAGACGCGCCCGGCGATCCGGCAGCGCCGGCCGTGGATCAGGACGCTTCCTTTCCCCGAGAGCGACCGGGGAACCCCGTCCGCGTAGCCCGCGGGAACGAGGGCCACCGTCGTCTCGCGGGCGCAGACGAACGTTCCCCCGTAGCCGATCCGCGTTCCGGAAGGGACGCGCTTCACCTGATCGACGGCGGAGAGAAACGTCATGACGTCCAGAAGAGAGTCCGAAAGGGGGAGACTCGGCACCGGAGCGTAGAGAGCCAGGCCGGGGCGAATGTGAGAGATCCCGACGAGAGATTTCTTCGAAAGTGAAGAAAGACCCGTGAGGGTCGCCGCGCTGTTGTCGGTGTGGACCATCGAAGGCGCGTGGCCGGCCGCACGGATCGCTGCGAGCATCTCGTCGAAGCTCTTCTGCTGTGCCGTCGTCTGCCCCGACGCTGCATCGTCGGCGGAAGCGAAATTCTGGAATACCCCTTCCAAGAAAAGGTGCTCTTTCGCCCTCGCGACGACGTCGAGAACCTGCGACAGCTGGTCCGGCAGGATCCCCAGCCGCGTCATCCCGGTGTCCAGCTTCAGGTGAAGCCGAAGCGTCAGCCGCTTCGCTTCCGCGAACGCCACCAGCTCGCGGAGAAGCTCCGGCGAGTGGGCGTTCGGCGTCAGGCGATTCGCCACGAGCGCCTCGAGCTGATCAGGCCCGATCCAGCCCATCACGAGAATCGGCACGGCTATCCCGCCCCGGCGCAGCTCCGCCCCCTCCTCCACGACGGCCACGCCGAGGATTCCGGCGCCTTCCTCCGCGAGCCGCCGCGCCACGGGGACCGCCCCGTGCCCGTAACCGTCCGCCTTGACGACGGGCAGGATGGCGACGCCCGGCGGAAGGGCCCGGGAGAGCGTTCGGTAGTTCGCGGCGAGGGCGTCGAGGTCGACGACGGCGCGGGTCGGCCTGAGGTTCACGCGGGGACTCAGTAACCGGGAGCTTCCGAGATCTGCGCCAGATCGGAGAAGCGTGTGTACTCCCCCGACCAGCCGAGCGTGAACCGGTCCGTCGGGCCGTTCCGCTGCTTGGCGATGATCACGTCGCAGACGTTTTTCTGATCCGTCTCCTTGTCGTAATACTCGGGGCGCGAAAGGAAGACCACGAGGTCGGCGTCCTGTTCGATGGCGCCCGACTCGCGGAGGTCCGAGAGAACGGGCTCCTTCTCGGCGCCCCGCTGCTCGGTTCGACGCGAGAGCTGAGAGAGGGCGATGACCGGCACGTCGAGCTCCTTGGCGAGGGCCTTCAGCCCCCGCGAAAAGGCCGAGACCTCCTGCGTCCGGTTCTCCACCCTGCCGCGGGTCCCCATGATCTGGAGATAGTCCACGAACAGGGCGTCGAGACCCTCGAGGCGCTGCTTGAGCTGCAGGGCGCGGGCGCGCATCTCCAGAAGGGTGATGGCCGGCGTGTCGTCGATGAAGAGCCTGGCGTCGCGGATCTTCTGCAGCGTGAAGAAGAGCGCCTTCTTCTCGTCCTTCGAGATCCGCCCCTCGCGGAGCCGCTGCAGGTTGACCCGCGCCTCGGAGCACTGGATCCGGAAGCCGACCTGCTGGGCCGACATCTCGAGCGAGAAGAAGCCCACCTTGTAGGGCTGGTGGATGGCGAGGTAGGCGGCGATGTTGAGCGCGAAGGCGCTCTTCCCCATCCCCGGGCGCGCTGCGACGACGATCAGGTCGCTCTTCTGGAAGCCCTGCGTCAGGGCGTTGAGGCGCGTGAAGCCCGTCGGAATCCCCGTCAGCATCGTGCCGCGGCCGTGGATCCGCTGGATTTCCTCCTCGTTCCTCTCGGCGATCCGCGCGAGCGCGACGAAGCCGCCCCGGATCGATCCCTTCGCGATGTCGACGAGCCGGCTCTGGGCGTTTTCGAGAACGACCTCGGCGTCGGGCGCCTCGATCGCTTCGCGGATGGCCTGACGCGACTGGTGGATGACGGCGCGCCTAAGGGACGACTCCCGGATCAGCCTCGCGTACGCCTCGACGTTCTCCACGTCGGGCACCCGGTCGACGAGTCCGGCGAGATAAGAGGCCCCTCCGGCCTGCTCCAGCTTTCCCCTCTTCTCCAGCTCGCTCTGGACCGTGATCAGGTCGCGCGCCTCGCTCCGGTCCGCGAGCGTCAGGAAGGCTTCGTAGACGAGCCGGTGCGGCTCGGCCGCGAAGTCGTCCGGGACGAGGAATTCCATGACGCGGGAGAGGAGCCCGCCGTCGATCAGGAGGGCGCCGAGCAGGCTCCGCTCGGCGTCGGGCTGCGCCGGGAGCGCTTCGGGCTCGCGCGGCATGACGGGGACGATGGCGGACATGGGAGGATGGATTCTTACCCGAAATCGCCCGGCCGGCGCCAGCGTCTTTCTTCGGGCTCTCAGACCCCCGCGCGCGCGGGGGCCGGGGCGCGCACGGCCTCGGCGACGAGGGCCTCCTGCTCGGTCTCGAAGGCGTGGTGGGAGCCGGGTGCGGGGCTGGCGAGCTCGCGGCGGCCGACGTAGCGGAGGGGACGCGCGGCGGCGAGGCCCGCCACGTGCCCGTCGAGAAACTGCTCCCGGACGAAGCGCCAGCCTCCCATGTTCCGCGGCTCCTCCTGGGCCCACACCAGCTCGGCGGCGGCCGGGTAGCGGGAGAGAACGGCCCCCAGCTCGCGCCCCGGGAACGGATGGAACTCCTCGAGCCGGACGATCGCGACGTCGTCCCGGCGGGCCCTCTCCCGCCCCGCGAGGAGGTCGTGGACGACCTTGCCGCCGGCCAGAACGACCCGGCGGACCCCCTCCGTCCCGCCCGAAACGAAGGCGCCGTCGTCGAGCACGGGGTGAAACGCGCCGTCGGCCAGCTCGTCGAGCGACGCGACGACCTTCGGGTGCCTGAGGAGGCTCTTGGGGGCCATCAGCACCAGCGGCTTGCGGACCTCGCCGGCCATCTGCCGCAGCAGGGCGTGGTAGTACTGTGCCGGCGTCGAGACGTTCGCGATCCGGAGGTTCTCCTCGGCTGCCAGCGTCAGGAAGCGCTCCAGCCGCGCGGAGGAATGCTCGGGCCCCTGCCCCTCCTGTCCGTGCGGGAGGAGCATCACGAGGCCGCACCGCTGGTTCCACTTCTGCTCCGAGCCGGAGACGAACTGGTCGATGACGATCTGGGCGCCGTTGGCGAAATCGCCGAACTGCGCCTCCCAGAGGACGAGGGTGGACGGGTCGGCGACGGAGTAGCCGAACTCGAAGCCGAGGACGGCGTTCTCGGAGAGAAGGGAGTCGATCACCTCGAACTCGGCCTGCTTCCCCGGCGCCACGTGGTTCAGCGGGACGTACTCCACGCCGGTCCGGTGGTCGGCGAGCACGGCGTGGCGGTGGCTGAAGGTGCCGCGCCCCGAGTCCTGCCCCGAGAGCCGCACGGGCGTCCCCGCCATCAGGAGCCGTCCGAAGGCGAGCATCTCCGCCCCCGCCCAGTCGATCTCCGGGCGGCCGCTCGCGTAGTCGGCCCGCTTCGTCAGGACGGGCCGGAGCTTCGGATGGATCTCGAAACCGGGCGGGACGTTCGAGACCGCCTCGATGACCTTCAGGAGGGCCGACCGTTCGTCCAGGCCGGGGTCGATCCGCGGCGCGGGGGGCGCCGCCAGCGAGTCGACGAACGAGGCCCGGGTCCGGCCCCCGGCCGAGGCATCGAAGGCGGCCTGGAGCTTCCCGCGCTCCTCGGCCCAGAGCGCGTCGACCTCGTCCGGCGTGATCCGTCGGTCGCGGACCAGCCGCTCGCCGTAGAGCCGGGCCGTGGAGGCGTGCGCCTTGATCTTCTGGTAGAGGAGCGGCTGCGTGTAGCTCGGCTCGTCCCCCTCGTTGTGCCCGTAGCGGCGGTAACAGACGAGATCGACGACGACGTCGCGGTGGAACCGGCAACGGTAGTCGAGGGCCACGTCGACGACGTGGAGGACCGCCTCGGGGTCGTCGGCGTTCGCGTGGAGGACGGGCGCCTGGATCATCTTCGCCACGTCGGTGCAGTAGGTCGAGGTCCGC
>DATIWM010000337.1:0-9012 GCA_035519355.1 Thermoanaerobaculia bacterium
TGGCGTCGGGCTCGAAGGCTTGGGACGACGCGGCGCTCTCCGCTGTGAGGGCCGCGTCCCCCTTCGAAGCGCTCCCCGAGGGCTTCGAGTACCGTTCGGTGGAAGTCCACTTCCACTTCGCGCTCGCCCCGTAACGGCTAGATCGCGCCGAACTCCCGCCCGACGGCCCGGAAGGCCTCCACGGCCTCTTCGAGGTCGGCGTCGCTGTGGACGGCGGAGACCTGGCAGCGGAGGCGCGCGTGCCCCTGCGGAACGACCGGGAACCCGAAGCCCGAGACGTAGACGCCCTTCCGGAAGAGCGCCTCCGACATGGCCAGCGCCTTCGCCGTGTCGCCGACGAGAACGGGAACGATCGGGTGGATGCCCTCCGGGATCCGGAAACCGGCCGCCCTCATCTTCGTCCGGAACGTGACGGCGTTCCGCTGGAGCGTCGCGACGGGTGTCGGGTCCTCCATCAGCATCCGGAACGCCTCGAGCGACGCGGCGGCGACGGCGGGGGGGAGCGAGTTGGAAAAGAGCGTCGTCCGGGAGCGCTGGCGGAGGAGGTCGATCACGGGCGCGGGACCCGTGACGAAGCCGCCGGCGGCCGAGCCCATCGCCTTGCCGAGCGTCGAGGTGTGGATCGGGATGCGGTCCCTCACCCCGAGATGCTCGGCCGTGCCGCGTCCCGTCGAGCCGAGGACGCCGGTGGCGTGCGAGTCGTCGACGACGAGCGTCGTGCCGTGCCGGTCGCAGAGGTCGGCCAGCTCCCGGAGCGGCCCGATCTCACCCTCCATCGAGAAGACGCCGTCGGTGATCAGGAGCCGCCGCCGGCACCCCTCGGCATCCTTCAGCGCCGCCTCGAAAGCGGCGAGATCCCCGTGCGGAACGATGAAGCGTTTCGCCTTGCAGAGGCGGATGCCGTCGATGATGGAGGCGTGGTTCAGGGCGTCCGTGAGGACGGCGTCTTCCTCGAGGAGGAGGGGCTGGAAGAGGCCTTCGTTGGCGTTCCAGCACGACATGTAGAGAATCGTGTCGCCGGTCCCGAAGAACGTCGAGATCGTCGCCTCGAGATCCTTGTGGAGCTGCTGCGTGCCGCAGATGAAGCGGACCGAGCCGAGGCCGTTGCCCCACCGCTCGACGGCTCTCCGGGCGGCCTCCACGACCCGGGGGTGGTTCGCGAAGCCGAGGTAGTTGTTCGAGGTGAGCATCAGGACGTCGCGACCGTCCACACGGATCCGCGCGCCCGTGGGGCTCTCGAGCACGCGCTCGGTCTTGTACGTTCCGGCGGCCCGCAGGGAGGCGATCTCGCTGCGGCACCAGTCGATCAGCCCGGTGTCCATGTGCGCGAGGTTAACGCAAAGAAACGCGGGCCCGGGAGGGCCCGCCGAGGAGGCGGAGAGAACCGCGGTGGGAGGGCTTCAGAGCGTCGTCCGGATGGCGAGGGCGAAGAATGGACTCGGCAGCGGGCTCGTCACGGCGGTCCCCATCCCGCCGGGAGCGGCGGCAGGAAGAGCTTGACGATGGAGACGGCGACGAGGCGCGACGGCATGCCCATCATCGGGTTCGGCGGATTGACCACTTTCGCGACGACGTCGACGAGGTCTCCCACCTGAGGGTCGCCCACGATCCGGGTGTCGACCGTCACGCCGACCGTCAGGTCGCCGATCGTCCAGCTGTCGGCCTCGATCGCCTTGACGACGCCGCGGAAGAGGATCGGCTTCGGACCGGGCTTGCCGTGGGCCACGACCTTCGCCGCCGTGAGCGTGTCGCCGTCCGCGGCGACCCAGGCGTCCGCCCGCATCCCGGCCCTCAGGTCGGAGAGGCCGCGAACCGGGTTCCCGCCGTCCTCGCCGGAAAAGACCGTTCGGCTGTCGACGAGGATCGGTCGGTGGAGCATCGAGAAGCTGTCGGTTCCGACGCCCTCGATCTCGCCGTGAAGGAAGGCGAGACCGGGAAGGCGGACGACGGCCTGGAGGGCCACCAGCGGAGGCGGCGGGAAGATCGTGATCGTGACGTCGGGCGGCTCGACGAGGGCGGTGAGGTGCACACCGGGACCGATCGGCGGCACCGTCGCGTCGGACGGATCGGCGTCGGCCATCACGATCCGGGCCGACGAGAGGTCGACCTGAAGGAGGCGGGAGCCGATCAGCGTCGCCACCTTCGTGGTCTCGTCGAAGCTCGTGACGAGTCCGTTGACCACGGCCGGGATCTTCACGGCCGTCGTCGACACGAGTCCGGGTCCGGCCGCCGGCTGCGCGGGGAGCACGCCCGGGAGGAGGACGACAAGAAGGAGAGCCACGACGCCGGAGGAAGGGAGTGAGAGGAACCGGGTCGGAACTGTGGCTCGGAACAGGCAGGGATTCATGCGGAGCATCGTGACCCTCCTGAAGTCCTGTGGTCCTTCGGAGGTGACACGAAAGGGGGCCGGCTAACGCGCGATCAGCGTTTCTTCCCCTTTTTCGAAGGCGGTCTCCTCGCCGCCTTCCTCTTCGAAACGGCCTTCTTCGCCTTCTTCCTCGTGGCGGGCCGGGCCTTCTTCGCCGGCTTTTTCGGGGCGGGCTTCTTCGGTGCCGCCTTCTTCGCGGCGGGCCGGGCCGTCCCGCGCGCCTTCTCGCGCTGGCGGCGCGCCGCGAGCTTGTGCCGGACCAGTTCGTCAACTCTCGACGTCGGCACCCATTCCTCGTCGGGGTGGAGCTCCGAAGGCTGGAACAGGATGATCCGGTAGCCGTCCGGATCGAGAATCTCCGCCGATCGGCCGGTGAACTCGTCGGCCGGAGGCCGCGTCACCGTAACCCCCTTCTCTTTGAGCGCCCCGACGGCGGACTCGACGCTTTCCGTCGAAAAGACGGCGGCGACCTGGTTGCGGGCGGGCACTTCCCCCGGTCGAAGAGGCGTCAGCTTCAGAAGGACCGGTCCGAGGCCGAATTCGACCCAGTCGTTCTCGAAGCCCCCTGACTCGGCGAGACCGAGCGTTTCTCCGTAGAAGCGGCGCGACCGGGGAAAATCGCTGGCGAAGATGTGGATCCGCCTCAGGGCCATGAACATATTCAGTTCTCCTCGCTCGGAATGTCGTCCCTTCCGGCGAAGGGGAGGAGGGGCTACCGAACGAGGAATTTTACAGGGAAGTCCCTGACTTTTCAATCAGTTTCGTGGAAGTCACCCGCCGAGCACCCCTCCACCCAGTGGACGCCGGAAGGGCCATGTTCCCTCTTCCAGATCGGGACCCTGGCTTTGATCCGGTCAATTCCATCCTGGCAGGCAGCAAAGGCTTCGTGGCGGTGTGGCGCCGCCGCCACAACGACGACCGCCACCTCGCCGACGTTCAGCGAGCCGATCCGGTGCCGCATCGCGAGGCGAGCTTCCGGGTGGAGCGCAGAGAGTTCCTCCGCGATCCGGGCCATCTCTTTTTCAGCCATCTCTCCGTACGCCTCGTAGTCGAGCCGCGAGACGGCCCGCCCCTCGTTCTGGTCGCGGACGACTCCCACGAAGAGGGCCAGCCCGCCGTCGCCGGGCCGGCGGATCGATTCGAGCAGGGGGGCGGGATCGATCGGCTGATCCGTCAGGAACGTCACCGTTCCATGATAAGACCGACCCGCGGGAGGCTGCGTGACGGGGCGGGGACGCCGGATCATCGCCGTGACGGCTCTGAAAGGGGGCGTCGGCAAGACGACGACGGCCGTGAACCTCGCGGCCGCGGCAGCGCGCGCCGGGAAGAGGACGCTTCTCGTCGACGTCGACCCGCAGGGGGGCGTCGGCACGTCCCTCGGACTCCCCTCGAAGACGGGGCTCGGGGCCTGGCTGCTCGGAGACGCCGCGTTCGACGAGGTCCGGCTGCCCTCCGGACGCGAAAACCTCGATGTCGTTCCATCCGGGGAGGAGCTCCTCGACGCGGAGGAGGCGCTCCACGAAAAAGGGAAGGAGAAGCGGAAGAACCGGCTCGCCAAGCGGCTCTCGGACGACGCGGTCTCCGGATACGACGTCGTCCTCTTCGACTGCCCGCCCGCCGCCTCGCTCCTGCTCCAGAACGCCTACCGCGCGGCCGACGAACTGGTCCTTCCGGCCAAGCTCGACTTCCTGTCGCTTCCGGCGCTCGAGCGGACGCGGCTCTTCGCGCGCGACCAGGCCGAGGACCGGGGACACCCGCTCCGGATCGCGGGGATCCTCCCGACCTTTCACGATCTCAGGACGTCGGTCTCGGAGCTGCTCCTCGAGACGCTCCGTGAGCGCTTCTCGCGGATCCTCAGCCCCATCCGCGTCAACGTCGACCTCGCCGAAGCTCCGTCGGCGGGGAAGACGGTGTTCGAATGGGATCCCTCGTCTCGGGGTGCAGTCGACTACGCCCTCCTGGCGGAGGATCTGAAGCTGGCGTGAGCTCAGCCCCCCGCGACGGGCGGGAGGAGCGCCACGGCGTCGCCGGGCCGGACGGGATCGGATTCCCGCGCGTAGGTCTCGTTCACGGCCACCCGGGCAAGCCGTCCGATCCGTGTGAAGGCGGGGTGGGCCGCCTCGAGCGCGCGGCGGAGGCCCGCGACCGTGGCGGGCTCGGCGATTTCGACCGGAAAGGTGGGCCCGATCTCGTCCTTGAGCGACGCGAAGAGAAGAACGTCGACTCGCACGGGCGGATCTTACCGGTGCGCGCGCCTTCGCCCATAGAATCCGCCGGCGGGAGGGAGGAACGATGAGACGGCTCTCCGGCCGGAAGGCCCTCGTCACGGGCGCTTCGCGCGGCATCGGCCGCGCCATCGCCGTCCGACTGGCGGCCGAGGGGGCCCACGTCGCCGCGGGGGTCCGGAGCGGGGCAGATGGCGAGGCCGTGCTCGGGGCGATGAAGGCGGCGGGTGGAGAAGGGATCGCCGTCGTCCTCGACGTGACGGATCCCGCCTCGGTGGCCACCGGCGTCGAGCGGGCGGCGCGCCCGAACCGCCGCCTCGACATCCTGGTCAACAATGCCGGCATCGGCGGCGTGACGCCGCTCGACGGCGACGCCCGCTCGGACGATGGCTGGACCCGGCTGATCGAGGTGAACCTGACGGGAACCTGGCGCGTCTGCCGGGCGGCCCACCCGTTCCTCGCCGACGGGGGGCGGATCGTCAACCTCTCCTCCGTGACCGGCCGGTTCGGCGTGGCGAAGAACGGCGCCTACTGCGCGGCGAAGCACGGCGTCATCGGGCTGACGCGCGCGCTGGCGCTGGAGCTGGCGCCGAGGAAGATCACGGTGAACGCGCTCTGCCCGGGCTGGGTGGACACGGACATGGGCCGGACGGGGATCGGCCAGGTCGGAAGGCTCCTGAAGGTGAGCCCGGAGGAGGCCTTCGCGGCGGCCGGGAAGATGGCGCCCCTCGGCGAGGTCCTGAAACCGGAGGAGATCGCGGCCCTCGTGGCGTACCTCGCTTCGGACGAGGCGCGGAACGTGACGGGTCAGGCCCTCGTCATCGACGGCGGGCAGGTGATGCCCTGACGGGGACGACCGTGAGGGCCGTCTTCTTCGACGCGGGGCAGACTCTCCTCGACGCGGACCCTCCCGTCGAGGCGGTCTACCGCGACGCCTTCGAGGCCTGGGGAGTGACCGCGGCGGCCGGCGAGGTTCAGCGTGCCGTCCATGAAACCTGGCGCGACGTGGCCGCGCGCCGCGCCCGGGGGGACGAGGGCTGGTCCATCGGCGGGGGGGAGGCGTCCTTCTGGCGGCGCTTCGTGGCGGAGGTCTTCGCGCGCGTGGGGGGCGGTGCGCTGCCCGACGCGATGCTCGCCGACCTCGTCCGGCATTTCCGGAAGGCCGCCCACTGGCGCGTCTACGCGGAGGTCCCGGCCGTCCTCGCGGCGCTCCGAACCGAGGGGCTCAAGCTCCTCGTCGTCAGCAACTGGGACTCCTCGCTCCCGCCGCTCCTGACGGAGCTGGGGCTCACCCCGTTCTTCGACGACGTCGTGGTCTCGGCGCTCGTCGGCGCGAGCAAGCCTTCCCGCGGGATCTTCGACACGGCGCTCCGGCGGGCGGGCGTTACGGCGGGCGATGCGCTCCACGTCGGGGATTCGCTCCACGACGATTACCACGGCGCGAAGGCGGCCGGGCTCGGGGCGCTCCTCCTCGACCGGGCCGGCCGTGTGCCGAAGGGAGACGGCGTCGAGACGATCGGCTCCCTCGCGGAGGTTCTCGGCCACGTCCGCCCGGCCCGCGGGCCGGGGACGGCGGGCCGGTAGACTCTCCCTCTCGCATGTCGCTCTTCCGGCGCAAGCCGCTCGACGTCCTGATTGCCGAAGGGGGCGACGAGGCCCACGGTCTCCGGAAGGCCCTCACCTGGGTCGACCTGACCGCCCTCGGCATCGGCGCCATCATCGGCGCCGGCATCTTCGCGACGCTCGGGAGCGCGACGTCGGGGGGCGAGGGGCAGCCGCCGGCCGGCCCGGGCGTCGTCGTATCCATCCTGCTGACCGCCGTCGCCTGCGGCTTCTGCGCCCTTTGCTACGCGGAGTTCGCCAGCCTCGTCCCGGTGGCCGGCTCCGCCTACACCTATGCCTACGCGACGCTCGGCGAGCTCGTGGCGTGGATCATCGGATGGGACCTGATCCTGGAGTACGCCGTCGGGAACATCGCCGTCGCGATCTCGTGGGCGGCCTACTTCCGGCAGCTCGTCGCCGGCTTCGGCCTGACGATCCCGCCCTGGCTCGCCACCGACTACCGCTCGACGCTCCTTGCCGCGAAGGCCGTGGCCGAGTCGGGGGTCGGCTCGCTCTCGCCCGAAACGGCGCTCGCCTACCAGGCGCACCTCACCCACCCGACGGTCGCCGGGATCCCGGTGGTCTTCAACCTCCTTGCGGTCGGGATCACGGCGTTCATCACCTGGATCCTCGTCATCGGCGTGAAGGAGTCGGCCCGTTTCAACAACGTCGTCGTGGTCCTGAAGCTCGCCACGCTCCTTTTCTTCATCTCGGTCGGGGCGTTCTGGGTGAAGCCGGCGCACTGGACACCCTTCTTCCCCGGCGGCTTCCACGGCGTCTGGACGGGCGCGTCTCTCATCTTCTTCGCCTACATCGGCTTCGACGCCATTTCCACGGCCGCCGAGGAGTGCCAGGACCCGGGGCGCGACATGCCCCGGGGAATCCTCGCGTCGCTCGGCATCTGCACGGTCCTCTACGTCGCGGCGGCCCTCGTCCTGACCGGCATGATCCCGTACGGAAAGCTCGTCGGCGTCGCCGACCCGCTGGCGGCGGGCTTCGCGTTCGTCCACCAGGACTGGGCGGCGGGTCTCCTGGCGTTCGGAGCCGTCATCGCCCTGACGTCCGTCCTCCTCGTCTTCCAGCTGGGCCAGCCGCGCATCCTGATGGCGATGTCGCGGGACGGCCTCCTCTCCCCCTGGTTCTCGAAGATCCACCCGCGCTACCGGACGCCGCACGTCACGACGATCCTGACCGGAGTCTTCGTGGCCTTCTTCTCGGCCATCGCGAACATCGACGAGATCGTTCAGTTGACCAACATCGGGACGCTCTTCGCCTTCATCCTCGTGGCGATCGGCATCCTGATCCTCCGCGTGAGGGAGCCGGAGCGCCCGCGGAAGTTCCGCGTCCCGTTCTCGCCCGTGACGCCGGTCCTCGGGATCCTGATGTGCCTCTTCCTGATGCAGGGGCTGCCGGGAATCACCTGGATCCGCTTCGGCCTCTGGCTCCTCGTCGGCCTTGTTCTCTATTTCGTCTACGGGATGCGGCAGAGCCGGCTGAGCCGTCCGTAGCAGGCCCGGGGGAGCGCGGGATCAGTTGGCGGCCGCCAGCGGGAGACCCAGCGCGAGATAGAAGGTGTGGTTCCCCCGGTCGGCCAGGCCGTAGGCGAAATAGAGGGGGCCGAGAAGCGTGTCGGCGCCGACGTAGAGGCTCCCGGCGAAGCGGAGGTTGTCCCACTTTATCTGGTCCGACGTGAGCCAGGCGTTTCCGGTCTCGAGGGAGCCGCCGACGAAGACGCCCGAGCCGACGAGCGACGGAAGCCGGATCAGACGCTTGTAGACGATGACCCGGCCGATGGCCGAGTAGTTTCCCCAGAGCTGGAGCGGCTGGAGGCCGGAGAGGTTCAGGAAGCCGCCGAGAAAGCCGGCCTCGACGTAGGGGAGGCTGTTGTTGCCGATCTTCGTCGTGCCGCTGGCGGAGAGAAGGAACGTCCACTCCGAGAGGCTCTTGGCCCAGCCGCCGCGAGCCGTGAGCCTGTTGAACGACCAGTCCCCCCCGAGGGCGCTTCCGGCCGAGGTGAACTGTACGTCCGCCAGCCAGCCCGAGCGCGGGAAGGCCACGTTGTCGATCTGGTCGAGGTTGAGCTCGGCGACGAGGGCCGTCTGGTTCTGGGTGGCCTCCGGAGCCGGGAAGAACGAGATGTTCTCCTTGTACTTGTACCAGTCCCTTTGGAGGCCGACAGCGAGCTGGCCGACCGGGCCGAAGGAGACTCCTCCCTGGAGTGCGGCGAAGACGTCGTCCACGACGTACCGCCCGATGGCGTTCTCGTCGACGTAGAGGTTGAAGGCCTGGCGCTGGACCCCGGCGGCCGGCTTGACGAAGAAGCGCCCGGCGTGGTCGAGCGGCTGGTACCACTCCGTCTTCAGGTAGTCCGATTGCCCCACCTCGATCTGCGTCTTCCATTCGCCGCGCAGGGCGTTCATCTGCGTCTTGTTGATGCTGGTCCGGAGGGCGAAGGCGCTGTTGGTGAAGTCCGTGTTCAGCAGGAGGCCGAATCTCACGCGGGTCGGTGCCGGGGTCTTGGGACGCGGCTCGATGACGAGCGTCGAGACGCCGTCGACCGGGATGATCCGGAAGTCGACGGTCGAAAAATCGTTCAGCTCGTAGATGCTCGCGAGCGTCCGGTCGACCGCGTTCCAGTCGACGGGCCCTTTCTTCGTGTAGTCGATGCGGGCCTCCACGACGCGCGGGTCGACTCCCGGCGTCGGCAGGACCTTCACGGCGTCGACGTTCGGGGTCGGGTGCGGATACCGCTGCTTCTTCAGGAAGAGGGCGTACTCCTCCTCGGAGACGGAGAGGGCCCGGAGCGCGTCGGCGGCC
>DATIWM010000338.1:0-5298 GCA_035519355.1 Thermoanaerobaculia bacterium
GACGACGGACCGGAGTTCGGCATCCTGACCTCGACCTCGGCGATCAGCCGGGCCAACCTCGTCAACACGCTGGCCTTCTCCCGGATCAACCCGCCGGCGCCGGATCCCGGCACGGCTCTCGACCTGACGTCCCTGACCGCCCTCGCCGGGGACCCGAACGGCCTCGTCGGTTCCCTGAATCAGATCCTGATGCACAGCGCGATGCCGGCCGACATGCTCGCGACGGTGACCGGCGCCGTGACCGCGATTCCCGCGACGAACCCGCTTCTCCGGGCCCAGACCGCCCTCTACCTGGTGGCGAGCTCCTCGCAGTACCAGGTGGCGCGCTGAAGAGGTGATGCGATGAGAACACGACGGGAGTTCGTCCGCGATCTGGGCTGCGGCCTCGGAGCCACGGCCTTTCTCTCCGCCTTCGACCGCTTTTCGAGCCTCGAGGCGGCGATGGCCCCGGCCACCGACTACAAGGCCCTCGTCTGCGTCTTCCTCTACGGCGGGAACGACGGCAACAACACGGTGATCCCGTACGACGACTACGCCTCGTACCAGGCGGTGCGCGGGACCGTGCTGAACCTCCCGAAGGCCTCGATCCTTCAGGTGAGCGCGCCGAGCCAGGGCGCGGCCTTCGGTCTCCACCCGGCCCTCACGAATTTCCAGACCCTCTACGGGCAGGGAAAGCTGGCGGTCGTGGCGAACGTCGGCACGCTCTCGGCGCCCGTCACGAGGTCGCAGTACCTCGCGGGGTCGGAGCGGCCGGACAGTCTCTTCTCGCACTCCGACCAGCAGGCGCAGTGGCAGTCCTCCGTCGTCAGGTCCCAGGACAGGCTCTCCCAGACCGGATGGGGAGGCCGGACGGCGGACGCCCTTGCCTCTCTGAACGGGACGACTTTCCCGATGGTCGTCTCGACGTCGGGAATCCCGATCTTCACCCGGGGCGTCACTTCGTATCCCCTCGTTCCCGGCGCCTCGCTGAAGGGATTCTCCGACGGCAGCGCCGTCGCCACGGCGCGCCTCGCGGCGTTCCGGAAGCTTCTGACGCTCGAGAGCGGCGAAACCCTCGTCGGCGCAGCGAGCGCTGTGACGTCCGCGGCGATCGACAACACGGCCATCCTGAACGCCGCCCTGGCCAAGGGGGCGACGCTGACGACGACGTTTCCGGGTACCGGGATCGGCCGGCAGTTCCAGCAGGTGGCGGGCATCCTCTCGATCCGCGCGGAGCTGAAGATCAACCGGCAGGTCTTCTTCGTGTCGCTGGGCGGCTTCGACACCCACACGGACGAGATCAACACCCAGCAGAACCTCTTCACCCAGCTGAACGCGGCGGTGCAGGCCTTCTACGACGCGACGGTCGAGCTCGGCATCGCCGATTCCGTCACGACCTTCACGCTCTCGGACTTCGGCCGCACGTTCCAGCCGGCCTCCGGAGGCGGGAGCGACCATGCCTGGGGAAGCCACCATTTCGTCATGGGCGGGTCGGTCAAGGGCGGCGACTTCTACGGCACCTTCCCAAGCCTGGCCCTGCAGGGGCCCGACGACTCCTCGAACGAGGGCCGGTGGATCCCGACGACGTCGGTCGACCAGTACGCCGCGACGCTGGCCCAGTGGTTCGGGCTCGACGGAGGCTCGCTGGCGACCGTCTTTCCGAACATCGGGCGCTTCGCGTCGAGCCACCTCGGCTTCCTTCCGTAGCCCTGAGACGGGCGCCCAGGGGCGCGACGGGCGGGACACGGGTCCCGGGAGATGGACGTGAAATGTAGAATCCGTCTCAAAAGGGGTCTGCCATGTCACTACTCGTCAAGTTCAACGTCATCCTCGTACTCGTCTTCGCGCTGGCTCTCCTGCCGGCCGCCTACGTGTCGAACGAGCTTCTTCAGAGGAGCGCACGACAACAGGTGATCCAGAACGCCCGGATCATGATGCAGACGGCGCTCGCGACGCGGACCTACACGAACAAGCAGATCAAGCCCCTCCTGGCGCCGCGGCTGGCCGAGGAATTCCTGCCTCAGTCGGTTCCGGCCTACTCGGCGACGGAGATCTTCAACTATCTGCGGGAGAACCACCCCGAGTACACGTACAAGGAGGCGACGCTCAACCCGACGAATCCCCGCGACCGGACCGTGGACTGGGAGGCCGACATCGTCAACGCCTTCCGGGCGGACGGGAAGCTGAAGGAGATCATCGGCGAGCGGGACGCCCCGCTGGGGCGGTCCCTGTACCTCGCCCGACCGATCCAGATCACCGACGCCGGATGCCTCGCGTGCCATACGGCGCCGGACCAGACGCCGGCGTCCGTCGTGAAGGCGTACGGCACGACGGGCGGCTACGGCTGGAAGCTGAACGAGATCATCGGCGCCCAGCTCGTCGCGGTGCCGATGGCGGTCCCGGTCGCCATGGCGAAATCGGCCTTCCAGACCATGGTCGCGACGCTCGTGGGCGTCTTCGCCGTGACGCTGCTCATCCTGAACGTCCTCCTGTCGGTCTTCGTCATCCGGCCCCTGAAGAGGCTCTCCCAGACGGCGGACAAGGTCTCGACCGGCGACCTCGAGGTGCCCGACGTCGTCCTGAAGGGGAAGGACGAGGTCGCCGTTCTCGCGGGCTCCTTCACGCGGATGCGGATCAGCCTGACGAAGGCGCTCAAGATGCTCGAGAGTGAGTGAGCGGGAGACGAGCCCCCGGTGACTGACACGGGCCTTTCCGGATCACGGTTCGGCGACTACCAGATCCTCGACGAACTCGGCACGGGCGGCATGGGAAAGGTCTACCGCGCCCGCGACGTGACGCTCGAACGGGTCGTCGCCCTGAAGGTCCTCTCGACTTTGCACGCCAAGGACCCGACCTTCGTGCAGCGCTTCCTGAAGGAAGCGCGGGCCGCGGCGCGCCTGAATCACCCGAACATCGTCCAGATCTACAACTTCGGGAGTGTCGAGGGGACCTACTTCCTCGCGATGGAATTCGTGGACGGCCGCTCTCTCGGGCATCAACTCCGGGAACGCCGCTTCACCGAGGCGGAGGCGATCGGGATCGCCCGGCAGGTCTGTCGGGCCCTCGCGATCGCTCACGCGGAAGGTCTCATCCACCGCGACATCAAGCCGGACAACCTGATGCTGACGAGCCGCGGCGAGGTGAAGGTCGTGGACCTCGGCATCGCCAAGCGGCTCGACGAGGACCAGTCGATCACCCAGACCGGCCATTCCATGGGGACGCCGCATTACATCTCGCCGGAGCAGATTCGCGGGCAGAAAGACATCGATGCCCGGGCCGACATCTATTCGCTCGGGGCCACGCTGTATCACCTCGTGACGGGACACACCCCCTACCAGGGCGCCTCCGGCGCCGTCGTCATGTCGATGCACCTGGTGGAGCCGCTCCCGGACCCTCTCCAGTACGCGCCGGGGCTCTCGGAGGGGTTCTGCCGCGTGCTCCGGAAGATGATGGCGAAAGAGCGGCAGGAGCGCTACCACGACGTGGCGGCGCTCGAGGTGGACCTCTTCCGGCTCCACGTCGGGCAAACGCCCCGACCGATCGAGCCGAAGGCTCCGGTCTTCGAGCCGACCGGCGACGCCACGCTCGAGCTGGGCACGCCGCGCAAGGCGGTCTTCGATCCGGTCGTCCTTCTCCGAATCGAGGAGAACCTCGCTCAATCCATCGGGCCGATGGCGCGGATCATCGTCCGGAAGGCGGCCCGGACGGCGCCCTCGCTCGATGCGCTCTGCGAGGAGCTGGCGGGACAGCTCGATCCCGGGAGCGACCGGGACGCCTTCCGCGCGAAATGCCGTGCGTGCGGAAAGGAAGCCGCGCCGCCGGTGAAGCCGCCGGCGGGTCCGGGAAAGACGCCGCCGTCCACCGGGCGGACTCCGGCCGGCGTGGGTCCGGTTTCCAATGCGCCGCACTCTCCCGCGACGACGCCGTCATCCTCCGACCCGGGGGCGTCCCGGACCCCGGCCGGATTCAGCGACGCAGATCTCGCGAAGCTCGAGGCGGCGCTCGCTCAGCAGATCGGCCCGCTGGCGAGAGTTCTCCTGAAAAAGGCTCTGAAGAGCGCCACGACGCTCTCCGGCCTGGCGTCGACGCTCGAAGAGAACATTCCGGGGGAGGAGGGGCGCCGGGCGTTCCGGGACGTCGCCCGCAAGCTGGCGCCCTGACTCGCCGGCGCGGCGGCGTGGGGCCGTGTCAACCGAGACGGCGGCTCGCACGTCGAAGGGGGTGGGAGCATGCTGAAAGGAATCAGGCTCCTTTTGGTCCTTCTCGGGACCGCCTCCGTCGGGTGGCCCCTGCTCGGTGCAGACCCCTCGTACGTCTCCTTCGACCCCGGGAGCCGGACCTGGAGAATCGGAAATGCCTTCGTCGAGCGCGCCATCCGGCTCGACGGGGGCGGACACTTCCTCACGGCGGCGTTCCTCGACAAGAGAACCGGCCGCAACTGGACGCCGCCGGGGACGAACTCGGGCGAGTTCCGGGTCGTCTTCGAGCGGGGGGACGGTACGGGAGCGCCGGGCCCGGTCATCCGGACGGGCCTTTCGACGTGGACCTTCCTGTCCGAAAACGAAAGCGTGGAAGAGGACGGCACCGCCGACCTGGACGTGCGCCTGCTCGATGCGCCTGACCGGGTCGCGATCACGGTTCACTACCGCTGCTTTCCGGAGGCGGCGGCGATCCGGACCTGGATCGACGTCTCGAACGAGGGACCGGAGCGGGTCCGGCTGACCGCGGCCGATGCGTACCGCCTGCAGATCATGGGGGACGGGACCGAGCCGGAGCTCTTCTGGGTCCCTAATTTCACCTGGAGTCACCCCGACTCGGCCTTCCTGACGCAGGTCGACTCCCTGGCTCCGGGAGAGAAGCCCACCCTCTCGACCCGGCGGTTCGGCGACACGCCGATCGTCGTCCCCGCGTCGGGCGAGAAGTCCGCCTTCTCGACCGGGCCGTTTGGCGACGGAGCGGCCTGGTTCGCCCTGCACGGCGCCGGGCGGGGCTCCGGCCTCTACGGCGGGTGGGAATGGAGCGGGACGGGGACCTTCTCGTTCGAGGCGGCCCCAGCGACGCAGGGCCTCGTGAGCCTCGGCGTCGGCTTCGCCGAGGGACATTTCTCCCGCGTCCTCGAGAACGGGGAGACCTTCTCCGCTCCGGCCGGCTTCGTCGGCCTCTTCTCGGGGGGCTGGGACGGCGCGGCGCGCGCCACACGACAACTCGTGGAGCGCCGATACGCCCCTTCTCTTCCCGATCCGACCTTTCCGTGGGTCGGCTTCGACACGTGGGGATACGGGCTCGCGGTCGACCAGGGCCTCGTGGGACGTCTGATCG
>DATIWM010000339.1:0-13881 GCA_035519355.1 Thermoanaerobaculia bacterium
GGGCTCCGCTTCGTCCGGTCGACGGAGGGGCGCTGGCGGCTGCCGGACGGCGGGGCCCGGGCGAAGAAGATCCAGGACCTCTTCCGCGGCGCCGCCGGAAGGGCTGCCGGCGTGACGCGCGTGGAGATCGCGGGAGAGCTACGGCGAGGATGCGAGACCGTCGCCTCCGTCGTCCTCGTCGTCGCCTGCGAGAAGCCGGAGAGGCTCCCCCCGATCCCCGAGGAGCCCGGCGTCCCGCCCGTGGTCATCGACGCCGGGCCGAAGGAGACCTTCGGAAACAGACTTCTGAGATCCACGGGCTCCGACGCACACCTTCGCGATCTCGAAGCCCGGGACGCAGGCGGCGCCCTCGGGGTCTCCGCCTTCGAAGAAACGGCGCTCTACGAACGCCTCAATCTGGATTTCGTCCCTCCCGAGCTGCGGGAAGGGCGAGGCGAGATCGACCTCGCGGCCCGCGGCGCGCTCCCTTTGCTCCTCTCCCTCTCCGACCTGAAGGGGCTCTTTCATCTCCACACGACGTACTCCGACGGAAGGGCGACCCTCGAGGAGACGTTCCGGTCCGCTGCCGAGCTCGGCCACGCCTACGTCGGGATCACCGACCACTCCCCGGCGGCCGCCTACGCTCGGGGCCTTCCGCCCGACCGGGTCCGGGAGCAGTGGGCCGAGATCGAGGGCCTCCGGCCGAAGTTCCCGCATCTCACGATCCTCCGGGGAACCGAGGCGGACATCCTTCCCGACGGCTCGATCGACTACGGCGACGAGTTCCTCGCCGGCTTCGACTTCGTCATCGCCTCCGTCCACTCGGCTTTCCATCTTCCTCGCGCCGAACAGACGGCGCGTCTCGTCCGCGCCGTGAGGAACCCCCGCGTCACGATGCTGGGCCATGCGACCGGTCGCCTCCTCCTGGCGCGTGAAGGGTTCGACGTGGACCTCAACGAGGTCCTCGCGGCCGCCGGTGAGACGGGCTGCGGCGTCGAGCTGAACGCCTCGCCGTACCGGCTCGACCTCGACTGGCGCTGGGGCGAGACGGCGCGGCGGCACGGCGTCTTCACGTCCATCAACCCGGACGCCCACGACCTCGACGGGCTCCTCGACGTGACCTGGGGCGTCCTCGCGGCCCGGAAAGCCGGCTTCGGCGCGCCCGACGTTCTCAACGCCCTCCCCGCGGACGAGGTCGCCGTGAAGCTCGCGCGCCTCAGGGCCCGGGCCTGAGCCGTCGGGTCCGCGATGCCGCGCCTCCCTGCCGCCATCCGGGCCGCTCTCCTCGCGGCGCTCCTCCTCGCCGCGTCCTGCTCGATCCACCAGCGGACGCGGGACGCCGCGCGCACCGTGGAGGCGCCCCTCGACCGCTCGGTCTGCGTCCTCTTCTTCGACGGTCTCTCGGCGCGGGCCTTCCGGCGCCTCTTGGCCGCGGGGGCTCTCCCCAACCTCAAGCGCGAGATCGTCGACCGCGGCCTCTCCTTCGAGACCGCCGTGGCTTCGGTGCCGAGCGAGACGTACCCGAACGTCGGCGCGCTCCTGACAGGCCTCTATCCCGGACACCACGGCATTCCGGCCAACATCTGGCTCGACCGCCGCCTCCGCCTCGCCGAGTCGCACACCAACATCTTCCGGATTCTCTCGGCGTCCGACTTCCTCGCCCCGGACGCCCGGACGCTCTACGAGCGCCTCCCGGCCGACAGCGTGGCGGTGACCTCGCCGATCGCGCGAGGCGCGTCCGTGGACGCCAAGAACGTCCTCGCCCTGACGGCGTCCTACGCGCGGTGGGACTGGGAGTTCCTCGACCGCAAGACGCTCGACGACGCGGGCGATGCCTACATGGGAGCGCTCGACGCCGGACGTCTTCCCTCCCTGGCCTGGGCTCACCTGCTCGGACCGGACGAGGTCGCCCACGCCGACGGCCCGGAGAGCCCCGAGTTCCGGGCGGCGCTGGAGAACATCGACCGCGCCTTCGGCCGCCTCGTGCGCCGGTTGAGGCGGCGCGGCGCCTTCGAGAAGATCCTCTTCGTTCTCCTCGGGGACCATGGAAACCAGTCGTATGCGAAGGCGCTCGATGCCGAGGAGCTCGTCCACCGCGCCCTCTTCGCTCACCCGACGGAGGCCGACTGCGCGAAGGGAAACTGCATCCTCGTGGCGGCCAAGGGGAAGCGCGCGAAGGAGTACGACGTCGGCGACGTGCTGATTGCCGTCGGCGCCTACCGCGGGGTGATGATCTGGCTCCCGGCCTCCCGCCTGCCGGAGGATGTCCCGCGCGCCTTCACGATCGGGCGGAAGAAGCCGAAGGCAGCGAAGAAAGGGGCCCGAAAGGCCGCCGCTCCGGCGATTCCGGTTCCGACCCCCCCGCTCTCGGAATTCGCGGAAGCGCTCTCGCGCGCCCCCGAGGTCGCTCTCGTCGTGACCCGCGGCTCTTCGCCGGGCCACGTCGTCGTCTACGGACCGGGCGGCATCGCCGACATCGTCCGCGAGGAGCGCGACGGCGAGGAACCGCTCTACGCCTACCGGATCCGGCAGGGGGAAGATCCCTTCCGCTACGCGCACGACCCGCATCTCGTCTCCTTCCTCGCGGGAGGGTCGTTCACGGCGACGGAGTGGCTCGAAGCCACGGCGCGGACCGAGTACCCCGACCTCGTCGTGCAGCTGCCGGAGTTCTTCGACTCGCCGCGGGCGCCCGACGTCTTCCTGTCGCCGGCGGACGGCTTCGGCTTCCGGTCGGGGAAGGCGGCCGGCCATGGCGGACTCTCGCGGATCGAGATGGTCGTTCCGCTCGTCTTCGCCGGGCCGGGCGTGGCCCCGGGGCACCGGCCGGTCGCGCGAACCGTCGACCTCGCGCCGACGCTCCTCCGCTGGCTCGGCGTCCCGTTCGACGCCGAGGCCATGGACGGCGACGACCTGGCCATCGCGTCGCCGCCGGAGGGGCGCTGAGTCAGGAGGGTCGCCGGCGGGGGACGCGCCGGATCCGGACGGTGTTCGTGGCTCCCTCGGCGCGCGCGGCACCCGAGACCTCGACGACCGTGGCGCCCGAGAGCGCCGGAAGCCGCGAGAGGATCCGGTCTCCCGCCCGCAGCATCGCCTCGACCGAACGCACCCGGGGGATCCGGAACGAGACGACGTCGGCGAGGAGCGACATCTTCCGGCGAACGCGGTCGTCCGGGGAGAAGGCCACGATCGGGACCCTGAGGCCGAGCTTCGAAACGAGCCGCGCCGTCCGCCCCGACTCCGTGTAGACGACGATCGCGTCCGCCGCCGCGGCCCGAGCCGCCGCGGCCGCCGCTTCCGCCACGGCCGCCGCCACGTCGGCGGTGCGGCCGGCCCAGGCCCGGGGTGGCGCCTCGTCCGACCGCTCCGCCGTCCGCGCGATCTCGGCCATCGTCCGGACCGCTTCGAGGGGGAACCGGCCCACCGCCGTCTCTCCCGACAGCATGACCGCGTCCGCACCGCCATGGACGGCCCCCGCCACGTCGGAGACCTCGGCCCGAGTCGGGACCGGGCTCTCGATCATCGACTCGAGCATCTGGGTGGCGACGATGACCGGAATCGCGGAGGCCTCTCCCGCGGCGAGGATCCTCGCCTGCGCCGCGGGAACGGCGGCGAGGCCGATCTCGACGCCGAGGTCGCCCCGGGCCGCCATGAGGGCGTCCGAAGCGCCCGCGATCGCGGCCAGCGCGGCCAGCGCCTCCGGCCGCTCGATCTTCGAAACGATCCAGGGCCGCCGCTTCTCGGGAACCCGGGAGAGGGCGCGCCGGAGCTCCGCGACGTGGGCCGCCGTCCGGACGAAGGAGAGGCCGACGAAGTCGATCCCGGCGCCGAGTCCCTCCCGGAGATCGCGGCGGTCCTTCGGCGTCAGGGCCGGCGCGGAAAGCGCCGAGTCGGGGAAGTTGACGCCGGCCCCGGTCCGGAGCACGCCGCCGACGAGCACTCTCGTCCGGAGCGAGCCGGCGCTTCTCCGTTCGACCCGGAGCCGGACCTTGCCGTCGTCGATCCGGACCTCGGCCCCCGGAGAGAGGTCTGCGAGAAGGGCACCGTACGTGACGTGGACGCGGACGGCGGCGTCGGGAGAACGCCCCGGAGCGGCACGCGGCGCGAGCTCGACCCTCTGACCGGGCGCCACGCGGAGCGGCCCGCCCGCCACGACGCCGAGGCGGATCTTCGGTCCGCCCAGGTCGAGGAGGACGCCGACGGGACGGCCGAGTCGGCGCTCGGCCCGCCGGACGAGAGCGACGCGCCGCCGGACGTCTCCGGGACCGCAGTGGGCGCCGTTCAGCCGGACCACGTCGACGCCCGCCCGCAGGAGCTTCCCGAGCGCGCCGGGGCGCTCGGCCGCCGGCCCGATCGTCGCCACGATCTTCGTTGCCCGCCACCCGGCTCTCCGCCGCCCGCCCGGACCGTTCCGCTCCGCTCCGTCCATCCGCGCCCCCTCCGATTCCGTATGATGGGCCAAATGGACACGCGCCTCGCCCCGCACTCCCTCGACGCCGTCAGCGAGCACGAGAACGACCCGCGCGTCGAATTGATCGCCGCGCACCTGCGCGAGATCATCAAGATCCTCGGCCTGAGGCCAGACCGCGACCCGAACCTCCGCGACACCGATCGGCGCGTGGCGAAGATGTACCTCGACATCTTTTCCGGGCTCGACGAGGGAGCGCGGCCGAAGCTGACGACCTTCCCCAACGACGAGCACTACACGGCGATGGTCATGGAGAAGGAGATCCCCTTCTACTCCATGTGCTCGCACCACTTCGTCCCCTTCTACGGGCACGGGCACATCGCCTACATCCCCAACGAGCGGATCGTGGGACTGTCGAAGCTCCCCCGCCTCCTCGAGTTCTACGCGAAGCGGCCCCAGATCCAGGAGCGGCTGACGGAGCAGGTGGCGACCGTCCTCGACGAGGAGCTGAGGCCGCAGGGCGTCATGGTCGTCATCGAGGCCCGGCATCTCTGCGTCGAGATGCGGGGCGTGAAGAAGCCGGGCGCGGTCACGGTCACCTCTTCGATCCGAGGGATCTTCCTGGAGAAGCCCGTCCGGGAGGAGTTCCTGGATCTTCTTCGCCGGCGGGACTGAAGGAACGTCCGCCGCGGGAGGAGGCGATGCCGGAAGACCAGAAACGCCCGTCCCACGCCCTCGCCGAGGCCCCCCGGCCGCGCCCGGCGTGGCCCGCGGCGGCCACTCTTCCGGAGGACGCGCTGCTCCTCCGCTTCCTCCTGACGACGTCCGAGGCCGCGGGATTTCCCGAGGCGCTGCACGGGATTCTCCGCGACGTCTGCCGCGCCACGGGCTGGACGCTCGGGCAGGCCTGGGTGCCGGAGGAGGGCGAGAAGCAGCTCCGCCTCGCGGCGACCTTCCATCCGGCGGAGAAGCGGTTTGCCGACTTCTGCGCCGCCAGTGCGGCCCTTCCGCCGGCGCCGCTCCCGGGCATCCTGACGAGCGGCTTTCCCGGCGGGGAGCCTGCCTGGGACGGGGACCTGGTGAGCCGGTCGGAATTCCTCCTCGCGAACGCCGCAAACGCGGCGCGACTCCGCTGCGGCGTCGCCTACCCCCTGCGCGCCGGCTCCGACCTGATCGCGGTCCTCGCGTTTTTCTCGGCCGAGAACCGGGACGAGGACGCGCCGCTCGCGGACCGCCTGGCGGGCATCCTGCCGCGGACGGCGACCACGCTCGCGAACCGGCGCCGCGAGGCGGACCACCGGAATCGGTCCGAGGAGCTGGAGAAGCGTCTCAACGAGCGGACGCAGGAGATCGGCCGGCGGGGAGAGGCGGTCGCGCTCCTCAACGGCGTGACGGGGATGCTCCAGAGCGCCCGGAGCGTCTCCGACATCCTCGAGATCCTCCGCCAGGTCTCGCCCCGCCTCTTCCCCGGAGCGTGCGGCGGCCTCTACATCCTCGACCCGGCCCACCGGACGCTGGAGAGCGTCGTCGCCTGGGAGAGCCTCAGCGAGCCGTCCTTTCACGTGGACGACTGCTGGGCGCTTCGTCTGTCGCGCACCCACGTGGTCCGGCTTCCCTCGGGCGGGCCGCTCTGCCCGCACGTCCGCGGCACGCCCGCGGGGAAGGCCCTCTGCTTCCCTCTCCTGGCCCACGGCGAGGCGCACGGCCTCCTCCATCTGTCCGGCGCCGACGCCGACGAACGATTCGCCCTGAACGTGGCGAGCCAGATCGCGCTCGCGCTGGCCAACGTGAAGCTTCGCGAGTCGCTGCAGATGCAGGCCATCCGGGACCCTCTCACGGGCCTCTACAACCGCCGCTACCTCGAGCAGGCGCTCGAGCGGGAGCTTCGCCGCGCCGTGCGCGAGAAGTCGCCCGTCGGGATCCTCATGGCCGACATCGATTTCTTCAAGCGGATCAACGACACGGCGGGGCACGCGGCCGGGGACGAGGTCCTCCGCGAACTCGGCCGCTTCTTCACCCTTCACCTCCGGCCGTACGACGTCGCCTGCCGATTCGGCGGCGAGGAGTTCACGCTGATCCTCCCGGGAGCCACGCTCGAGACCGCCGCCCGGCACGCCGAGCGCCTCCGCGACTCGGTCCGCGGGCTGACTCCCTCGTACGAAGGAAGGTCCCTCGGCCAGCTCTCCCTCTCTCTCGGCGTGGCCGCCTTCCCCGAGGACGGCGACACCGCGGATGCGCTCCTTTCGGCGGCGGACGCGGCGCTCTACCGCGCCAAGGCCCTGGGCCGAAACCGCGTCGTGGCCGGACGCCCGCCCGCCGGCTGACACCCGTCCGGCCGCCGCCCGACCGGCCCCGGCCAACCTCCTCTCTCGCCGGCACTTGAGGCGTGATTGAAATGAATCATGGACGGGCGGCTCCCGTGAAGCGCAGCTTAGCGGTGGGAGCGCCCGGCGAAAGGGTCGTCGGCTCGCGAGGAGGGCTCGAGATGCGCAGGATCCTGACCACCTTCATCACCGTCTCCATCCTCGGCGGCGCGCTGGTCGCCGCCGCGCAGCAGGCCCCCCAGATCTCGCCGAAGCTGAAGGAAGTCGTCGACCGGATGAAGGCTTATGCCACGGCGAATCCGAAGTTCGTGAACCGGACGGCTCAGGGGGCGTTCTACTTCAAGTGGATCCAGTCGCCGCCGCCCGAGTATCAAAAGGCCTTCTTCCAGCTCGGCGAGCTGAACGTCGGGAAGAGGTTCCTTTCCCTCAAGCTGATCCGTCAGACGTCGGCCGGCGTCGAGCTGCTCGTCCTGAACGACAGCGACATGAACGGCAGCATCGAGGAGGCCTACAAGGCGACGGGGCGGACCCTGGCCGACGCCGACCGGGCGATGACGACCTCGTCCGACAAGCTCAAGATCCCCGTCACGCCGGAGATGACCGCCAGCTGGTCCGCGATGCTCGACGAGCTGAAGTGGGAGCTGAAGGCGGACTGACGCGCCGCACCTAGTGCGCCCAGTTCGGAGGCGCTCCGGCTTTCCGGGCCTCCTCGCCCAGTTCCGCGAGACGCCGGTTCGCGGCGTTGACACGCCCCCGGGCCCTCTCCTCCCGGTCTTTCAGACGCTGAAGCTCCGTTCCACGGTCGACGCCGGGGAGCGGCGTCGCCTTCTCGAACCGGACTCTCTCGTCCGAGGCGAGCTTGAGCTCCGCGTCCGCGTCGGCCAGCTCTTCCGTGACGGGAGCCGCCTTCCCCCGCCACCACGACTCGCCATGGCCGTTCCGGTCCACGGCGCCGGAGACCGGCTCGCCCCCGCCGACGGCTCCGGGGGCGCCAGCGGCCGGGCTCTTCGCCGGAGTCGGCGTTCCCTGCAGCGTCCGCTCGACCGTCCGGCGCCCCCCCTTCAGCTTCACCTTGTCCCCGAGCGGCGCCTGCGGACCGGCTGACTTGTAACGCGTGCCGATGTTCGTCTCGGTCGGCGGCGTGCCCCCGTGGCCTCCGGAATTCGCGGAGGCCGTCTTCTTGTCGTCCACGCTGGCGGCGGGAATCGAGACGAGCTGTCCCGACGGCCAGAGCTTCCCGACCCAGGCCGTGCCCTTGAGGGCCGGCGCCTTCTCGAAGCGGACGACCGAACCGTCCTTCTGGACGACGGCGTAACCGGCTGCCGTCGGCGTCGGCGTCGGCGTCCGCGCGGCGAGGACGGCAGCGAGGAGAAGAACGCCTAGCGGCATGACACGGCCCGGGCGGCGGCCGAGAGGGACGCCGCCGCGGCGAGCCCGCGAAGGGTCCGGACCCCGTGCCAGCACCAGTCGTCGCCGGGAACGAGGACGACGGGGCAGGACGCGGGAAGGCGCCGCCGCCAGTACTCGGCGTCCGGCTCGCGAAACGGAAACGGCTCGTCGGGAAGGACCAGGACGTCGGGCCGGGCGGCGATGATCGCCTCTTCGTCCGTGACCGGGTAATCGGATCCCCGGGGGTCTTCTTCGAATGAAGGGACGCCCCCCGCCAGCCGGATCAGATCGGCAATGTACGTCCGCGGGCCCGCGAGCATCCAGGGATTCTTCCAGACGAGATAGAGGCACCGAAACGCCGGCCGGGATTGTCGGGCCCGTTCGATTCGCTGCAACCCCTCTTCCACTTTCGCAGAAAACTCCTCGGCGATTCTCTCCGTCCCCGTTCGACGTCCGAAGTGCCGGAGGAGCGGCGGCACGTCCGCGACCCGCCGTGGATGCGAGACGTCGACGGCCAGATCGCGCTTGAGCGCGTCGAGGTCCTCGCGCCGGTTCTCCTCGGCGTTGGCAAAGACGAGGTCCGGCCCGAGGGACCGGATCGCGGCGAGATCGGGGTTCTTCGTCCCTCCGACCTTCGGGATCCCCGCCGTCGTCTCGCGCGGATGGACGCAGTAGCGCGTCACCCCGACGAGCTCCGAACCGAGGCCGAGGGCCACGAGGCTCTCCGTGATCGACGGGCAGAGGGAAACGATTCGCACGGAGCGATTATGGGCCGGGAAGAGCGGCTTGTGGCCCCTCCGTACAAGCGACGGCCCGCGCCGCGCGCCGCGTACAATCGGAAGGCGCCGCGGACGAGACGGAGTCTCACCCCACCTCTGCGGCGGGAAGAGGAACGACGGGCATGTCGAGCGTCATGACCCAGACGACCCGGGACGCCGGCGTCGGCGACGGGATCGTCGTGAACGATTTTTCCCTCCAGGTGGCGACGGCGAACGGCTCCGGATCGCAGACCGCCAACAACGTCCTGATGCGATCCATCTTCCGGATGGGCGTTCCCGTCTCGGGGAAGAATCTCTTCCCGTCGAACATCCAGGGGCTGCCGACGTGGTTCACGATCCGGGCGAACCGGGACGGCTACGTCGCCCGCAAGCGCGAGCTCGACGTCCTGGTCCTGATGAACCCGGAGACGGCCGAGGAAGACGTCCGGGCCGCGCGGAGCGGGGCGCACGTCATCTGCGAGAAGAAGCTCGGCGTCGAGACGAAGCGAAGCGACCTGACCTTCTACCCCGTGCCCTTCTCCGAGCTCGTCGTGAAGGTGACGGCCGGCTCGGACCAGGCCAAGCTCCGCAAGCTGATCGTCAACATGATCTACGTCGGCGTCGTGGCGGAGCTGATGGGGATCGAGCCGGTCGAGATCGAGGCGGCGATCAAGAAGCAGCTCCGGGGAAAACAGAAGGCGATCGACCTGAACCTCTCCGCGATGCGGCTCGGCCTCGAGTACGCGGCGGCCAGCTTCCCGGAAAAGATCCCCTTCCGCGTCGACCGGATGGACGCGACGCGCGGCAAGATCATCGTGGAGGGGAACACCGCCGCGGCGCTCGGCTCCCTCTTCGCCGGCGCGACCGTCTGCTGCTGGTATCCGATCACTCCCTCCTCTTCGCTCTGCGAGGCGTTCATCGACTTCTCCGCGGGTCACCGGGTCGACCCGGCGACCGGGAAGAAGACGGTCGCCGTCATCCAGGCCGAGGACGAGATCGCGTCGATCGGCATGGTCCTCGGCGCCGGATGGGCGGGCGCGCGGGCGTTCACGGCGACCTCCGGACCGGGCATCTCCCTCATGTCCGAGTTTCTCGGCCTCGGCTACTACGTCGAGGTGCCGGCCGTCGTCTGGGACATCCAGCGCGTCGGCCCCTCGACGGGACTTCCGACCCGGACCATGCAGGCGGACCTCCTTCTCGCCTACTACAACTCGCACGGCGACACGAAACACCCGGTTCTCTTCCCCGCGACGCCGGCGGAGTGCTTCGAGATGGCGATGGACGCCTTCGACCTCGCCGAGCAGCTCCAGACGCCCGTCTTCGTCCTGTCGGACCTCGACCTCGGGATGAACAACTGGATGTCGGATCCTTTCCGGTACCCGACGCGCGAATGGAAGAGGGGGAAGGTCCTGGACGAGGTCTCCCTCCGGTCGCTGAAGGATGCCTGGGGGCGCTACAGGGACGTGGACGGCGACGGCGTCCCGTACCGGACGCTGCCGGGGACGCCGAGCCCCTTCGCCGCCTATCTCGCCCGCGGCTCGGGGCACGACGCGATGGCGCAGTACTCCGAGAAACCGGGGGACTACGTCGCGAACGTCGACCGCCTGGCCCGGAAGTTCGAGACGGCCCGCGGGATGGTGCCGAAGCCGGAGATCGACGACCGCTTCGGCGTCGCCGACGGCCTCGTCGCCTTCGGGTCTTCTCATCACGGGACGGCGGAGGCGCGCGACCGGCTCGTCCGCGAGGCGGGTGTGAAGCTCGACTACCTTCGCCTCCGCGCCCTGCCGCCGGGCCCCGAGGTTCGCGGCTGGCTCGGCCGCCACGAGCGGATCTACGTCGTCGAGCAGAACCGGGACGGCCAGCTCCGGGCGATCCTCCGGGACGAGTATCCGGACCTCGCCGGCCGCTTCGTCTCGGTCCTCCAGTACGACGGACTGCCGCTCGACGCCACGACCGTCGTGGACGGGGTCGTCGCCGACCGCGCGGATCGGGGAAGGAGCAGCTCATGAGCGCCAGGACTCCGGCCGCCCCCGCGCCGAAGACGAACCGGCTGAGTCTCCCGAAGGCCGAGTACGAAGGGAGCAAGTCCACCCTCTGCCTCGGCTGCGGCCACGACGTCATCACGAAGCAGATCGTGAACGCCTTCTGGGAGATGGGGATCGAGCCCCATCGCGTCGCGAAGTTTTCGGGGATCGGCTGCTCCTCGAAGACGCCCGCCTACTTCCTGAACCGCGCCTCCGGGTTCAACGGCGTGCACGGCCGGATGCCGTCACTCGCGACCGGCGCGCTCGTGGCGAACTCGCGGCTCGTCGGGATCGGCGTCTCCGGCGACGGCGACACCGCGTCCATCGGGATCGGGCAGTTCGTCCACCTCGTCCGCCGGAACGTGCCGCTGGTCTACATCGTCGAGGACAACGGCGTCTACGGACTGACGAAGGGGCAGTTCTCGGCGACCGCCGACGTCGGAGCGACGCAGAAGAACGGGGCCGTGAACGACTACGTCCCGATCGACTGCTGCTCGCTGGCCATCGAGCTCGGCGGGTCTTTCGTGGCCCGCTCCTTTTCGGGCGACATGAAACAGCTCCAGACGATTCTCGAGGCGGCCCTGGCCCACCGGGGCACCTGCGTCATCGACGTCATCTCCCCCTGTGTCACCTTCAACGATCACGAGGGCTCGACGAAGAGCTACAAGTGGTCGAAGGAGCACGAGACGCCGGTCCACGAGATCGGCTTCGTCCCCTTCTTCGAGGAGACGCTCGCCGAGATCCCCGCCGGGGCGTCGAAGGACGTGAAGTTCCCCGACGGCTCGACGCTCCGCTTCCGCGGGGTCGGGCGCGACTACGACCCCACGGACCGGGACGGCGCGCTCGCGGCGATCCACGCGAGCCACGCCACCGGCGAGATCCTCACCGGCATCCTCTACGTCGAGCCGGAGAAGCCGTCGCTGCCCGACCTCCTCCATCTCGTCGACGAGCCGCTCCACTGCCTCCCGATGGAGCGTCTCCGTCCCTCGAAGGAGGCGCTCGAAGCCATCATGGAGTCGATGCGGTAGGGAGATCTCTCCTCACCGGACGGCCAGACAGGTCGGGTGGAGCTGGATGTCGCTGACCAGATTCACGTACTCGCGCCAGGTCTCCGGGGAGACCGGCCGGGACGAATCGTCGAGATTCCGCGCCTCCCACTGCCGCAGCTGCGCCCCCTTCGACGTGAGGAACTCCTGGCACTCGCGGAGGTCCTTCACGGGGCCGAAGTACCGGTACGCCGACCAGGCCATCGCCGCCGCCCCGGCGCCGATGACCGCCGCCTGCGCCCCGGCGTTCTCTTTCAGACTCCCCGCCGTGGCGCCGACCACGACCGCGGCCATCCCCCCGACGAAGACGATCCGCAGCGCCGAAAGCTGCCGCCGCTCGCTCATCTTCGCCTTGTCGAAGGTGAGGAGAAGGTCGTCCTCGAGGAACAGGTCCACGTCCTGTTGGAGTTCCTCGGAAGGCGGCGGCGGCTGCCGGAGCTTCACCTCGCGCCCCGCGGCGTAGAACGCCTGCTTCTCGGCGAGCTTCCCGGACGCGCAGCCCCCCGCTCCGAGGGCTGCCGCGACGAGGAGTGCGAGGCCGCGCCTCACGGACGTCAGTGGTAGAGCTGGTCGCGCCCGGGCCGGACCGTCACGAGGTCCGGGCGCTTCCGGACGACGCTCTCGACCACATGGCAGTTCCAGCAGGCCGCCCCGTGCGTCCGGAACACCTCCGGGAGCTGCTCGGGCCGGAGGTCCTTCCAGAGGATCGTCGCGCCGTCGGGCCGGATGAGCGCGGGAGCGTGGTCGGCCCAGCCGGACGTCTGGATCGGCTTGCCGCAGAAGGCGCAGCTTTTTCCTTCATACCACGCCACGACGAGCGACTTCACGAGGCAGCCGTCGGGCGAACTCTCGATCTGGCCGAGGCATTCCTGCCCGCAGTCCTGCCGCTCGGGCCAGCGGCTGCACGATGAAAGACGGAGTTCGGGAGAGGCCCCGAAGGCGGTCAGCGCGGCGTGGCCCGCGTCCACCTCGACCGTGTGGGGCTGGTTCGTCTCGGGACAGGTGATGACGCGCTGACCCCGCCACCTTCTCCAGGCCGGCACGATCCACCCGCCGAGGAGGACGACGGCCGCGGCGGCCAGGACGAGGACGACGAGACCCGTCGCTGTCATGTCGCTCACCTTCAGGCGCCGGGGCGCCTGCCTTTCCAAGGATGTTCTGGCCCCGCGGGGCAGCCGCCGTCCATGATGCGCCTCAATCACCCGCCGGATCGGGCCGGCGAACGACTACTCGGCCCGGAGCGCCTCGATCGGGTCGAGCGAGGCCGCCCGCCGGGCCGGCAGAACGCCCGAGACCAGCCCCACGGCGAGGCTGACGATCATCGCCAGGACGACGAATAGGGGGGGCGTCCGGAACGGCAGGCCCGGAAGAAGCGCCGAGAGGAGCCGTCCGATCCCGATCCCGGCCGCGAGCCCCGCGATCCCTCCGGCCAGCGACAGGAGCGCCGCCTCGATCAGGAAGAGCGCCAGCATCTGCCGTCGACTCGCCCCGATGGCCCTCGCGAGGCCGATCTCCTCCGTCCGCTCGCCGACCGAGATCCACATCATCGTCAGGATGCCGATGGCCCCGACGAGGAGCGAGATCGCCCCGATCCCGCCGATGGCGAAGCTGACGATCGAGAGGACGCGGTCGAGGACGCCGAGCATCTCGTTCTGCGTCGTGATCGTGAAATCCTCCTCGCCGCCGTGACGCGCGATCAGGAGCCGCCGGACCCCCTCCACGATCTTCTCCGGGGCGAGGTTCTCGGAGAAGAGCGTGTCGATCTCGAGGAGGTCCACCCGGTTGAAGAGCTGCTGGGCCGACGCGACGGGTATGTACGCCGCGTCGTCGATGTCGAAGCCGAGGAACTGTCCCTTGGGCTCGAGGACGCCGATGACGAGGAAGCGGAAGCTGCCGATCCGGATCCGCTCGCCGAGCGGGTTCGCCTCGCCGAACAGTTCCCGCTTCAGCTTCGGA
>DATIWM010000340.1:0-22608 GCA_035519355.1 Thermoanaerobaculia bacterium
CGTCGGCGTCACCGTCGGCGTCTCCGTCGGCGTCGCGGTCGGCGTATTTGTCGGCGTCGGCGGCGGCGGCTGCTTTGGACCGAGGCAGATCCCCCCGTACCAGACGAGGCGCCCCACCGAGTCGTCCCCCTCGAACAGCTCGTTGCCATAGACGTCCCACCGCATCGAGCCGCTTCGGTCGAGAACGATCATCAGGTTCGGCGGGATGACCTGCTGCGTGATCTGCCGGAGCGGGTCGTAGCCCTCGTCGTAGCCGAAGGCGATCCCCTCGCTCCCGAGCACGAGGAGCAGCCCCATCGCGACCGCGACGGCCTTTCTCACCGCGGCGGGAAGGGCGAAGCGGAGACGCGGACGGCTCATTCGGCCCTCGTCACCCGCCCCGCCGGTCCTGCGCCTGCGTGGACTCTGGACATAAACCTTCGACAGAACCTGAGCGAGGGTCGTGCCGACGTTCGAGGCTTTCCAGGAAGTCCTTCAAAAAGAGTGACTTGGCCAGATCGGAAGGCCGTCCGTCCCCACTCTGGAGGAAACGAACCGGCACCTTTCGTAACAGAAGGGGCCTCATTTGCCCTTTGCTCCGGAGCTGGTCCCGCCCGCGTTCGACAGGTACTGGCTGAAGGCCGGCGCGCCGAAGGATCCCGTGAGCAGCTGCTCTTCGAGGATCTTCGTGTAGACCCGCCCGCCGGCGCCCCGGACCTGGCCGACGGAAACGAGCAGGATGACCGTGTCGGAGTCGTTGGTTGCGCCGGCGGGGTCTTCCGGGTTGTTCCGGACGTAGAGCGAGTAGGTCCCGCGGTCGAAGACGCCGACGCCGGCCGGAACGGGGACCGCTACGTCCGCGAACTCCTTCGTCACGCCCCCCTCGGGGTCCGTCGCGTTCAGGATGATCCCCTGATAGCCGCCGCCCGGCAGGTTGATCGGCGGCGACGTGCAGGTGCCGCACGTCAGGATCGTGGAGAGGGCGATGCTGGCGCCGACCACGTTGCTGATGACCGACTCGCCCTTCCGGAGGCCCACCTCGGCCACGTAGAAGGCGGCCCGCGTCATCCGGGCGTTTCCGGAGAACCCCTCCTCCATCTGGGCGAAGTACGCCACGCCGAGGCCGACGATCGTCAGGATCAGGATGACGAGGACCACCGTCACGAGCGCGCTCCCTCGACGTCCCATCCGAACGGTCCGTCTCCTCATCGCGTCAGCTCCCCAGCAACCGGTTCTTCAGCATCAGCGTGGCCGTGGCGCGGAAGTGCTCGAAGTCGTCGTAGGTGGTCGCTCCGGCGCGGTTCTCCACGCCCGGCCGGAAACGGCGGATCGCGCCGGCCGGGACCGCCGCCCCCGTCTTCGCCGCGGAAATCTGGCGGGCCCCGAAGGTGACCGGGCGCGAGTGGGCCACGATGCTGAAGCGGAGCCCGACGACCGCCGTGATGTCCAGCGCGGGCGCGGCCGCCGTCGGGCCGGCCTGCCACGGGACGTCGTCCGGATACGCCGCGGCGTCCAGCGTCTTCAGGTCGTTCGTCGCCGACTGCCAGAATGTCCCGTCCGTGTAGAGGTAGGCGATCTGGAGGTCCTCGACATTCTCGATGACCGGGACGAAGGCCGTGCCCGGGTTGTCGGTGGCCGGGTCGAAGAGGCCGGTCTTCTGCTCGAGGCTGGGGACCCCGTTCACGGTCCGGACGCGGAATGAGAACGCCTCGAGCCCCGTGACGAGATAGACCGGGTCCAGGATGGCGGGCGGGTGCCCGCCCGGCGGGTCGATCGCGCCGTTCGGCGGCGAGGCGCCCGGGTTCGCCTGGATGTGGATGTTGGCGCCGTTCCCCATCGTGCAGTTGCAGGTGCCGTCGGCGTCCTTGTAGGCCGTGATCTTGAAGTAGAGCCACGCACCGGCGTTGTCCTGGAGGAGGAGCAGGCCGGTGCTCGCGCCGCCGCTCTCGCGGGTCAGGAGCTTGAACGCGGTCATGTTGTCGCCGTCGTTGTTCGTCGCGCCGCAACCGCCGCGGTAGGCAATGTAGTAGTCGTACGGACCCGCCGCGTATCCCGGCCAGACGAGGGTGCCCGCGTAGGTCACGAGGAATTTCGCGGGAGCGCCCGTCGGCAGGAGCAGGGAGATGAGGTCGGTCCCCTCGTCGCCGAATCCCGCGGTAGCCTGGGCGTTGGTGAGGTTGTCGTAGGTCGCCTGCACCCGGCTCGCCGGGTCCTGCCCGTCGCTGTTGTAGTAGGTCACGATGGCGTTCGGCGCGAACGGGCCGACGTCGGTCGCCCCCTGCAGGAAGTGCGAGAGGTAGTCGACCGCCCGCCGGGCCGTCTGCCGGGGCTCGATGACCCACTGCACCCTCTCGGCGAATGAGCGCATCGTGAACAGCAGCGTCATCGCCACGACCATCACGACGACGAGGAGCGTCAGCGAGACCATCGCCTCCGCGAGGCTGAAGCCGCGCGATCGGTCAGAACGCCGCGACATAGTCCACCCGCTTGAGCGTCTTGAACGTCAGGCCGAAGAAACGCCGCGCCGCGGCCGCGTCGTCGGTCGGCACCGCGGAGACGGTGATGATCCAGAGGGCGTTCGGGTTGCCGCTGGAGCGCTCGATCGTGTAGAAGATCTTGTACGGGCCGTTTTCCTCCTCCATGACGTTGGCCCCGTTCGGACCCCAGTACGTCCATGGGAGGCCCGTATCCTTGTAAGGCAGGTAGGTGGTGCCGGCCACGATGGGGTTCGGCACGCCCGCCCCGGCCGGCGGCGGCAGCGGAGGGCTCCGGCGCCCGATCCCGTAGCAGAACCGGACGTTCTCGACGACCTGCTGGCACTTGAAGAGGAGCTCCGTCCGCGCGGCGGCCCCGGCGCTGGCCAGGAGCGCGAGGGAGAAGAGCTGGAGGATGCCGGCCACCATGATGGAGAGGATCGCCATCGCGACGAGGACCTCGATGAGGCTCGAGCCGCGGCGGGACGATGAAGGGCGGCGCCGGAAGGGGTTCGTCATGGCCGTCAGTACGGGATCTCCACGATCTGGATTCCCCAGGCCGGCGAGATCCGGAGCTGGTAGTTGCGCTTCGGGAGGAGACGGCCCGCCACCATCTGGGCATGGGAGATCGAGAGCGTCGCCGTCTGCGCGATCTGCTGCGGCGGCACCAGGGTGGGATCCATCGCCCGGCCGAACGTGTCGCAGGCGAGGAGGCGGATCTTCGTGGCGTCCGTGGAGTTCTCCGACCAGGCCGCCGATTCGATCTGCCCCGCGTTCACCGACGAGAGGCAGATCTGGGCGGTGTCGAGGGTGAGCGAATCGACGAGGATGTCGGCGAACGGATTCGTCGTCTGCAGCTTTCCGACGTGATCATTGCCCGGGTCGTTCGTCGTGTTGTCGGCCCAGAGCTCCACGGGAATCTTCCCGCCGGCGATCGGGCCGACCCGGAGGAACATCGTGGCTCCGCGCCGCTGCGCCTCGAGGTAGGCCCGCGAGGCCGTCAGCTCGAGGCTCTGCACCGTCGACGTCAGCCGCCCCTTCTGAAGCGTCCTCATCACCTCGATCCCCGCGATCGTCACGATGATCCCGAGGACCGCAAGGACGACGAGAAGCTCCACGAGCGTGAAGCCACGCTTTCTCGAGGGCCCGCGGCCTGCTCGACACGTCAGCATAAGTTCGTCACACCCGTCGTTGCGAGGTCCATGCCGTCATCCGATTCTCCCGCGGAAGCGACTCTCGGGCAAGGCGTTGTCGATTTGAAGCGGTTTCGCCCCGGTCGGGCTCCGTCCGCCGGGCCGACACTTTTCGTAACAGCGGGAGGCCTTCCGCCCGCGGGACCGGCCGCAAATGGGTGGTCGGCTACCATAGCCGCCAGGAGTCCGACGTGGTCCTCGAGAAGCTCCGAAAGGGGCGCAAGAGCGAGCCGCCCTGGGTGACGCAGCTCAGGGAGCACCGCTGGAGCTCCGACGTGCAGAGGAAAGAGCTTCTGGACCGCTTTCTCTCGCTGTCGAATCCCGACGTCGACTGGGTGACGTGGACGGCGCTCGAACCGAACCCGGAGATCCGGACCGCCGGGATCAGCCTCCTCCGCCGCCGCCCGGACCGCGAGGCGTATCACGCTCTCGCTTCGCTCCTTCACACGCACTCCGAAGCGGCGCGCCGGGCCGTTCTCCGCTTTCTCAAGGACCTGGCCGGGCCGGAGCTGGGGGCCGTGCTCCTCGATCTGGCGTCCGCTTCCGACGAGAAGGGACGTCTCGCGGCTCTCGAACTCTCACCCGGTCTTCCGGGAGAGACGGCCTTCGAGGTGGCCCGCCGGACGCTCCAGGCCTCGGCTCCCGGCGTCCGGGCGCGGGCGCTTCGCCTCGTCAGCGAGACGAGCTTTCCCGGAGGATCCGCCGCGGCGGCGCGGCTCGCCCTGCCGCTGCTGCAGGACGAGAACAGCGAGATCCGGCTGGCCGCCCTTTCCGTTCTCGAGCGCCATCCGAGCGAGAACAGCTTCCCCGATCTCCTCCAGATGGCCCGCACGGGCGACGAACGCGTCATGCAGGCGGCCTTCGCGGCCCTCGTCCGCCTGCTCCCGGCGGCCAAGCTGGACCATACGCCCGAGATCGTGCCGCTCTTGGCCGACGGCCTCCCGGCGGTCCGCAGCGGCGCCCTGTCTCTCCTCCAGGGAGTCCCGCCGGAGGCCGTCGCCCGGCGCTTCGTGGAGCACTTCCACGGCGCGTTCGTCTGGGTGAGGGATCGCGCCCTCGACACGACGCGCGAGGGGCTCCCCGAGTTCTGCCCCGCTCTGATCGCCCTCTGCGGCGACCCGGAGCCCACCCTCGCGAAGGCGGCGGCCGAGATGACGCTCGCTCTGGAGGACCCCCGCGCGCTTCCGGTCTGGATCGGCCTCATGGACGATCCCAACGAGTGGATCCGCGCCCGCGCCATGGAGCTCCTCAGCCAGCACGGACAGGGACATCCCGAGGTGCTGCCCCGGCTCCTTGCGGGGCTGGACTCCTCCGAACTGGCGATCCCTGCGGCGGCGGCGCTCGGGGAGCTGGGGGACCCGCGCGCGGCCGGGCCCCTCCTCGAGGCGTTCAAGAAGGCCCAGGAGCGGCCCGACGTCCAGATCGAACTGCTCGACGCCATGGCGAACCTCGCGCGCTCCGAGCCCCGCATCGTTCCGCTCCTGACGAAGATCGCACAGACGCCGCAGGTCGACGCCACGGTCCGCGAGAAGGCCCACCGCTCGGTCCGGCAGATCGAGTCGGCGGCCGAAGGCGGCCCGTCGCCGATCGAGGACGACGAGGGGCCGGATCTCCCCGTCTCCGCCGGCGGCGAGGCGGGGTTTCGCGAGCTGCTCTCGGACGCGGTCCGGTCCGGCGCCTCCGATTTCCACCTCGCGACCGGGTTCGTTCCCCATCGCCGGATCCAGGGCCGGCTCGAGCCGATCGACATGCCGACGATGACCCGGAAGCGGGCGCTGACGATGGTCCGCGAGGTGCTCTCCGAGGACGAATGGCACCGGCTCGAGAAGGAGCGGCACCTCGACGTGGCTCTGCGGCTTCCGCGGGTCGGCCGGTTCCGGGCGAACTTCTTCTCCCAGCGGAGCGGCTTCGACGCCTCGTTCCGGGTCATCTCACGCGTCATTCCGAAGATGGAGGATCTCGGCCTCCCGCCGTCCGTTTCCGAGATCCTCCGGTTCACCAACGGGCTCGTCCTCGTGACCGGACCGGCCGGCTGCGGGAAGTCGACAACGCTCGCGGCCATCATCGACCGTCTCAACGAGACCCGGCCCTGCCACATCATCACGATCGAGGACCCCGTGGAGACCGTCCACCTTCCGAAGCAGGCCCTCGTGAACCAGCGGCAGGTGCCGCGCGACACGGCCTCGTTCGCCCGGGCCCTCCGGGGGGCGCTCCGGCAGGACCCCGACGTCATCATGGTGGGCGAGCTGCGCGACCTCGACGCGATCTCCCTCGCGGTGACCGCCGCCGAGACGGGACACCTCGTCTTCGGGACGCTTCACACGTCCCATTCCACCGCGACGATCGACCGGGTGATCAGCGCCTTCCCCCCCGCCCAGCAGGGCCAGATCCGGGTCATGCTGGCGGACTCGCTCCGCGCCGTGATTTCCCAGTTCCTCCTGCCCCGGCGCGACGGCCAGGGACGGATCGCGGCGTTCGAGATCCTCCGGACGACGCAGGCCATTTCCGCGCTCATCCGGGAAGGGAAGACGTTCCAGATCCCCTCGCTCGTCCAGACCGGGAAGCTGCACGGAATGGTCACCATGGACCAATCGCTTCTCCAGCTCTGCGAGAACGAGCTGATCGAGCCCGAGGTCGCCCTCGAGAAGGCGCTCAAGAGCGAGACGTTCGAGAGCCTCGTGGCCGAACGCAAGAAGGAGCTGGAATGAGCGGCGTTCCCGGACCCGGCGGCCCCGTCAGCCAGGCCACACCGGCCCACCGGCGAATCGACACCCTCCTCCGGCTCGTCGTCACCAAGAAGGCCTCCGACCTCCACCTCTCGGTCGGCCGGACACCGATGATCCGGATCGACGGCGACCTCGAGAAGCTGAAATGGCGGGTTCTGACGGAGGAGGAGTTCGAGTCGTTCATCACCCCGGTCACCCCGCCGCGGATCTACGCCGAATGGAAGGCGACCGGCGACTCCGACTTTGCCTACTCCCTCGGCAACGTCGCGCGCTTTCGCGTCAACCTCTTCCGGCAGGAGCACGGCTCGGGGGCCGTCCTGCGGCTCATTCCGCCCCGCGTCCTCACGATCGAGGACCTCGGCCTCCCGTCGATCGTCGCCAGCATCGCGCGGATCCCCCGCGGCCTCGTCCTCCTGACCGGCCCGACCGGCTCCGGAAAGACGACGACGCTCGCCGCCCTCACGGACTGGATCAACCGGAACCACGCCCGCCACATCATCACGATCGAGGATCCCGTGGAGTTCATTCAGACCCCGGTCCGGTCGCTGATCTCGCACCGGGAGCTCGGCTTCGACACGCCGACGTTCGCCGGGGCGCTGGGCGCCGCCCTCCGCGAGGATCCGGACGTCGTCATCATCGGCGAGCTGCGCGACCTCGAGACGATGAGCCTCGCGCTCCAGGCCGCCGAGACCGGCCTTCTCGTCTTCGGAACGCTCCACACGAACTCCGCGGCGAAAGCCGTCGACCGCCTCATCGACAGCTTCCCCGCGGCCGAGCAGGAGCAGGCCCGGACCGTCCTGGCCGAGGTGCTGCGAGGCGTCGTCGCGCAGGTCCTCCTGAAGAAGAAGGGGGGAAGCCGGGTCCCCGCCTTCGAGGTCCTGCGGTGGACACCGGCCCTGGCCAACAGCATCCGCGAGGGGAAGACGGCCATGATCTCGACGCTCATCCAGACGGGTCGCAACGCCGGCATGGCGGCGCTGGACCAGTCGCTCGCCGATCTCGTCGTCGAGGATACCGTCACGTTCGAGGAGGCCTTCGAGAAGGCGCTGGACAAGGACGGGTTCAAGGCGCTCGTGGAGAAGCGGCGCGGATCGGCCGCCCCCGGCGCGCGCTAGGTTGCGGGGTCGCCGGGGGGCGTTCGCGGCACGCGGAGGGCGAACCGGGCCCCTCCGAGCGCGGCCGAGCGGCCCACGGAGACCTCGCCGCGGTGAAGCACGGCGATCTTCGCGACGAGCGCGAGGCCGAGGCCGGTGCCCGAGTCCTTCGTCGAGAAGAAGGGCGTGAAGAGCTTCGGCAGGACGTCGGGGGAGACGCCGGGGCCGTCGTCCTCGACGGCGACCTGCAGGGCTCCGTCCGGGGCCGTCTCGCCCCGGATCACGACGCGGCCGGAGGCGGCTTCGCAGGCGTTCCGGAGGAGATTGACGAGCGCGCGGCGGAAGAGCGCCGCGTCGAGGACGGCCGTCCCGAAGCTCCCTTCGGCCGAGACGCCGATCGACCGCGTCGCCCCGGGCGGCTCCGTGGCGATCTCCTCGACGAGGGACCCGACCTCCGTCTCCGCGAGGTCGAGCCGCTCGGGACGGGCGAAGAAGAGGAAATCGCCCGTGACCCGGGCCACGTGCTCGGCCTCGGCCCCGACGGCCGACAGCTGGCGCGCGCGCGCCGTCGGATCGTCGGTCTGAGCGGCGAGGCGGACGTAGCCGAGGATCGTGGACGTCGCGTTCCGGAACTCGTGCGCGATGCCCGCCGACATCTCGCCCAGCCGCGCGAGCTCCCGCTGGGAAGAGAGCTCGCGTTCCAGCCTCGTCGTCGACAGGACGAGCGACTCGGCCCGGAGGGCGAGGTCGTCCGCCCGCTCCTGCTCCCGCCGCCGGAGCTCCTCCAGTTCGCCGCTCCGCCGCTTCAGCTCCTCGATCGTCTGCTGGAACGTCGCGATGGCCCGCTCGGTCTCGTCCTCGAAGGGCGCCCCGGGTGACGGGCCTGCAGCGCCGCGGACGACGGTGCCGGCGTCGCGCGCGGTCTCCGTCAGCGCTTCGATCGGCCTCATCAGCCGCCGGAAGAACGGGAAGACGAGGGCGGTCAGGAGGACGGCGGCCAGCGGCACGATCCAGGAGACGATCCGGACGTTCCGTCGGGCTGCGGTGATCGCCCCACCGTCGTAGAGGACCCGAAGCGTCCGCCGTCCGGCGGGGAAGGCGAGCGAGACCCCCAGCCGTGGAGAGGAGGTCCCCGGCTCGACGTCGACCCGGGGCCTTCCGTCCCGGGGCCGGCTTTCGGCCCTCAGGCGGGTCGGGGCCCCGCCGGCGTCGGGAAGGTAGGTCGCTTCGCCCAGCCGGTTTCCTTCGTCGTCGTACAGGACCGCGGACCGGGCTCCCCCGTCGCGAAGGAGCGAAGCCACGACGGTGTCGGCGCGGAGAGCGATCGCCGGATCGCCGGCGACCTGGAGGCGCTCGGCCACCAGCTGTGTCCGGGCGGTGGCGGCCGCCTCGCTCTCCTTCTCTCCCCAGGCCGCGACGTTCCGGAGGACGACGAGGGAGAGCGCGGCGAGGAAGAGGAGGAAGAGGACGCCTCCCACGACGGCGAGCCGGACGTCCCGCTCGAAGGAACCGCCCGTCACGGGAGGAGTCCCGTCGGCGAGGGCACCGGGAGCCCCGCCAGAAGGAGGAGCGGCCGTCCGGCCGCGAAGCTGACGACGGCGCCTACGGCGAGGAAGACGCCGAACGGAATATCGGCGCGGTCGAGGAGGACGAGGCACTCTCCCGCGGAGGGAACCGCCTGCGCCGCGTAGACGCGGAAGAACGCGTCTCCGTCGTCGACGACGATCCGGCCGGAGCGGACCGGCCGCGCAGGCAGGCCGCGCCGGCGCGCCAGACGCGCCACCGCGACGACCGGCCGGGCCGTCCGGGAGGAGGAGCCGAGAAGCTCGCCCTCCCCCGCCGCGCCGGGAATCGCCGACCACGGCGGCCCCGCCGCGAGAACGCGGCCGTCGGCCCCGACGAGTAGTCCCCGCTTGCGCGCCACGGCCGCCGCGAGGCCCGGGTCGCGCGCCACGCGCCGCGATTGGGCCCACCAGACCGCCTGCCGGAGCCCCGCTGCCGAGACGCCGAGGACGCTGCCGGCGAGCGAGCCGACGAAGAGGGCGAGAAACGCCCCGGCCGGCCCGGTGAAGGAACCGATCATGGCGAGCATCTTGACGTCCCCGAGGCCGAGACCTTCCACGCGGCGCCACTTCCGGTACGCGGCCCGGACGCCGAGCAGGAGCCCTCCGCCGACGGCCGCGCCGAGCAGCGCGTCGACGAGCCGGCTTCGGCCGAGGGAGAAGGCTCCGCCTCGGGTGAGGTCGTCGAGAAGCGCGAGGGCCAGTCCGAGGGCGAGCCCTCCCAGCGTCACCTCGTCCGGGAGGATCCGCTCCGCGAGGTCGGTCGCGACGAGAATGACGGCTAACGCGCCGAGCAGCGCGCCCCGCACGGCGTCGAGGCTCGGCCCCCAGGCCACGGCCGACAGGAGAAAGAGCAGAGCCGTTGCGCCCTCGACCAGCAGGTAGCGGGCCGGGATCCGGGCCGTGCAGCGTCGGCACCGGCCGCGCAGGAGGAGATACGAGACGACCGGGATATTGTCGTAGAAGGCGATGCGCGCCCCGCACGCGGGGCAGGAGGAGGGAGGGGTGACGACCGACTCCCCGCGCGGCAGGCGATGGATGCAGACGTTCGCGAAGGAGCCGACGATCGCCCCGAGCGCGGTCGCGAAGGCGTAGAAGAGGGCCAGCGGGGTCACGGGCCCCTCCGCGCGGGCGACGTTCCCGCGAGGACCAGCGCGGCGAGAAGGAGCAGCGACGCGCCCGAAAGCGCGAGGCCCGCGCGGTAGCCGGGCGGCCGGTAGTCCAGTTCGAGGCGGTGGTCGCCGGCCGGGACGAGCACGCCGAGAAAGGCCAGATCGGCCCGGAGCGTCGGCACAGGCACGCCGTCCAGATGCGCCTGCCATCCCCTGTCGAAGCTGCGGGTCAGGACGGCGAGGCCGGGCTCCGACGCCGAGACGGAAAGCTCCGCCCGCTCCGGCTCGTCCCGGACGAACCGCGCCAGGAAGAACGCCTGCGGGCTCCGGCGCGGCGGCAGCGGAACCGGCGAGGAAGCCACCCACGCCACCTCCTCGGCGGCGAAACCGGGTCGGCGCAGGGCCTCGAAAACGGCGTCGTCGTCCGCCTCGCGAGCCTCGCGCGGCAGGAAGACGCGGCCGACGGTTGCGGGGAGCTCGTACCGCCGGACGCCGGAGGCCGAGGCGACGGGCGCGGCGCCGGGAATCGAGGTGGGGAACGGCGTGACGATCTGCCGGACGTCGGCGAGCGCGAAGAGGGCTCCGGGGCTCCCGCCGGCCAGGGCGGCGCCGAGGAGGCGCGCGCGCCGCGGGCTGTCGATCGGGGACGCCGTCCCGGCCGTCGCGATGCCGAACCGCAGGTTCCCGTAACCCGCCAGGGCGTCATGCCCGCGCCGCACCGTCTCCGGCGAGAAGCCCGGCCCGCCGCCGGCCAGCCAGCGGGAGAGGAGGCGCGCGTCATGCGCCGCGACGAAAACGCGGCCGGGGGCGGGAGCCGTCACGCCGGAAACGATCGCCGGAGTCCGGATCAGCCCGGCTGCGGGCGCCGAGGCGAGAGCGTCGGAAGAGAACCAGACGAGCGGCCCGGCGAGAATCAGGAGGAAGGCGATTTCCCGGGAGGGCCGCCACCTGAGAAGCGCGAGGCCGGCCGCCGCCGCGCCCAGCGCGAGGGCGGCCCGCACGGCGCCGTCTCCGTGAAGCCGGAGGGGGTCGAGAAGCAGGATGCCGAGGAGACCGGCGGCCGAAAGGCCGAGCGCCGAGAGGAGCACGCCCCGGCGAGGCGCCGTCGCGTCGTCGCGAAGGACATCCACGCCGGCGGCGGCGAAGAACGCGGCGACGAGATGCGGGAAGGCGAACCAGCGCGCCGGGAATCTCGTCCCCCGCAGGGGGCCGGCGCTCCAGAGGAGCGGCGCGAGCCCTCCCCGCGCGCCGAGGGAGAGAAGCAGCCCCAGAAGGGCGAGCAGCAGGAGGGTGAGGGTCATCCGCCGGTCGCCCCCGGCCGCCGCCCCGAGGAGGGCCAGGAGAACCGGCAGCGGGCCGAGTGCGAGAGTCACCAGATAAGAGCCGCGCCCGGCGGCGCCGGTACGCGTCAGGCCGGGAGGGGGCGGGCAGAGAAGATCCGCCAGGTCGGAGCCGCCGACAGCCCGCTCCAGGGCCTCGGCCCGCGTCGCGCCCGTGAGCCGCCCCGACTCGCGGAGATTGACGACGAACGGAATGGCCGTTGCCGCCGTCAATCCGGCGGCGAGGAGAAGGCCGCCGGCCACGCGCAGGGCGCCCCGTCGCGCCGAGGCGGCCGGTCGGGCGGGCGCCCGGGACGCCAGGGCCACGGCCGAAGCCGCCAGGCTCCCCCCGGCGGCGAGAGCCGGCTCGCCCGCGAGAAATGCGAGGGCCGACGACGAGGCGAGCATCGCCAGGCCCTCCCCGCGAGCCGCGCGCCAGGCCCCGAGGAAGACCCACGGGAGCCACGCCGCCGTCTCGAAGTTGTTGAAGACCGGGACAAGAGAGAGGAAGACGCCGCCGCCGGCGTAGACCGCGGCGCCGGACAGGGCGGCGAGACGGGAGCGTCCGAGGGCGGCGAGCCACGAGGCCATCCCCGCCGCGGCGATCACGAGGTGCGCCGTGATGGCGGCGGAAGGAGCGAAGGGCCACGGGAGAAGGAAGACGGCGTCACCCGGGTAGAAGACCCCGCTCTGGAGCTGCGCGAGCCACGGCTCGCCACAGCCGGACAGCGGATTCCAGAGCGGCGGCGATCCGGCGCGCCAGCGCTCCATCGTGTGGGCCTTCATCGGCCAGAAGAAGTCCGGCAGGTCACCCCGCGCCGGAACGCTTCCCGCGAGAAGGCCCGGCAGGAGGAACGCGGCCGCGAGTAACGATCCGAGAAGCGCTCCCGCGAGCCGGACTCTCATGCTCCGGCGCGCCGGGGAGGGGGGCTCGCGACCTCGCATCCCCGAAACGTCATGCCGGGCATTCTACGGAAGCGGCCGGCCCGCGGGGGGTCCCCTCCCAGGGGGAAAAACGAAAAGACCCCGCGGAAGCGGGGCCTTTCGGGGAATTCGGAGAAGGGCGCCGTCGACGTTACTTCTGCATTCCCTCCGGGAACTGGATGAACTGGCCGTCGGAGAAGACGATGTCGGCGTTGAAGTCCGTCGTCGGACCGACCACGCTTCCACCGCCGTCAGGCGAACCGTTCTTCCCGTTGGACGCGATGACGTAGTCCTGGTTGGTGTTGAAGGACCCGTACATGAACCAGGAGTTCCAGCCGTCCTTCAGGGGGATGGTCCGGATGTAGGTCGGCGACAGGACGCCCGCGATGGCGGACGTGAACGTGTCGGTCGGATAGCTGCAACCCGACGGGTACGCCCAGCCTGCGGCCGCCGGATAGCGGTTCGTGTCGACGGCGTAAGCCTCCGCCGCCGTGCCGATCGATCTCATGTCGGCCATCGTCCTCTTCTGCTTGGCGCGCTGGATCGCGTTGAGCAGGTTCGGAATGGCGATGGCGACGATGATCCCGATGATCGCCACGACGATCAGGAGCTCGATGAGGGTGAAGCCCCTTTTGTCTCGTCTGATTCTCATTAATGAACCTCCTTGTATGACCCAATACAACTTCCATGCCCACCACATAAGGCTCTGGTTTTCAATGATTTCCGCAGATTATCCCGGATCCGTGAATCCTGAGTGACAAATTTTGTCGGCCCGGGACCGGTGATTCTCTCAGCGTTTGTCGCCCCGGCCGGCCCCTTCGGAAGGTCTCGCCGCCTCATTTCTGAACCCCTTCCGGGAACTGAACGAAGCTGCCGTTGACGAGGATGATGTCCGCTTTGAAGTCATGGGTCTCGCCGAACGGCGGCGAGCTTTCCGGAACGCCGTCGGCTCCGTTCGAACGGAGGGCGTAGTTGACGCTCGCCCCGTCGCTCGAGTAGGTGAACCACGAGTTCCAGCCGTCCAGGAGGGGGACGGTCCGAAGATAGGTCGGAGAGAGCGCCGGAACGATCTCGCCGATCGTCGCCGTCGGCAGAGAGAGCCCGGACGGAAGGGCGTAGCCGGCGGCGGCGGGGAACCGGTTCTGGTCCGTCGCGAAGGAATCGACGCCGAGGGCGAGAGTCCGCATGTCGGCCATCGTTCTCCTCTGACGCGCACGGCTCATGACGCTTCTCATGTTGGACGCGGCGATCGAGACGAGGATGCCGATGATCGCGCTCACGACCAGCATCTCGATCAGCGTGAACCCGCGGCGCGAACTCCTGGGAATGCTCACCCGGGAAGCCTCCCATTCAAGAAGCGTGCCCCGCCGACGGACTTGAGATACTTCCCGCGTGGTCTCCCTCCCTCCGCTCGCCGGAGAGCTTACGCCCGAGCAGGAGCTCTCCGAGTTCGAGTCTCTCAAGCCGCGGCTCCGGGAGGTCTGGAACGCCATCTCGCTGCGCGACGAGGAGCCGCACACGTCCGTCGTCGTCCCCTCGCTCACGCTCGACCAGTCGGAGCTCCGGAAGCTCGAGGGGTCGAGCTTCTACGAGGAGCGCCTTCTCTTCCTCCTGATCCGGCTCCGGAACCCGCGGGCGCGCATCGTCTTCGTCACCTCGCAGCCCGTCCATCCGCTCATCCTCGAGTACTACTTTCAGCTTCTCGTCGGGATTCCCGCCAGCCACGCCCGGAGCCGGCTGACGCTCCTGTGTGCCTATGACGCGTCGCCCCGGTCCCTCACGGAGAAGATCCTCGAGCGGCCGCGCCTGATCGAGAGGATCCGCGAGGGGATCCCCGACCCGTCGCGGGCGTACCTGACCGTCTTCAACTCGACGCCGCTCGAGCGCCGCCTCGCCGTCCTGCTCGGCATTCCGCTCAACGGGGTCGACCCCGCGCTCTCCTATCTCGGGACGAAATCCGGGAGCCGGAAGGTCTTTCGCGAGGCCGGCGTCGCGTGTCCCGACGGCTTCGAGGACCTTTCGGGCGAGGGCGACGTCGTCGAGGCTCTCGCCACGCTGAAGCGAAAGAAGCCCGCGCTCCGCCGCGCCGTCGTGAAGCTGAACGACAGCTTCTCCGGCGAGGGGAACGCCCTCTTCCGCTACCCGGCGGCGGGGGGCGAAAGCGCCGCCGCGGTCCGGGCGGCGCTCGCCTCGCTCGAGTTCTCCGTCGACTGGGAGACCGTCGACGACTACATGGGGAAGCTCGGCCGGATGGGGGGCATCGTGGAGGAGTGGCTCGAAGGAGCCGAGAAGAAATCGCCGAGCGTCCAGCTCCGGATCGACCCGCAGGGGACCATCGTCCCGGTCTCCACGCACGATCAGCTCCTCGGCGGGCCGAGCGGGCAGGTCTACCTCGGCTGCTTCTTCCCCGCCGACGACGCCTACCGGGACCGGATTCACGGCGCCGGCCTGAAGATCGGCGAGGTTCTCGCGTCCAAGGGGGTCGTCAGCCGCTTCGGAATCGACTTCCTCGTGACGCGCGAAGCGCCCGACGCGCCCTGGCGCGAGTTCGCCATCGAGATCAACCTGCGGATGGGCGGAACGACCCACCCCTACCTGGCCCTCCAGTTCCTCACCGGGGGCCAGCTCGATCCCGAGTCCGGCCTCTTTCTCTCGCCCCGGGGCCGCCCGAAGTACTACCACGCCACGGACAACCTGCAGTCCGAGAGCTACCGGGGGCTCCTTCCCGAGGACCTGATGGACGTCCTGACGATCAACGGGCTCCACTACAACCACAACTCCGAGTCGGGCGTCCTCTTTCACCTCATCGGCGCGCTGTCTCAGTACGGCAAGCTCGGCATGACGGCCATCGGCAACAGCCGGGAGGAGGTCGAGAGCCTCTATCGGCGGACGCTCGAAATCCTGGACCGCGAGACCTCAGCCGGCCGGTAGTTCCCGTTCCTTCCAGAGCAGGTAGATGGCCGGGTAGACGAGGAGCTCCAGCGCGAACGAGGTCACGAGCCCTCCCACCATCGGCGCGGCGATCCGCTTCATCAGATCGGCGCCGGCCCCCGTCGACCACATGATCGGGAGAAGTCCGAAGAACGCCGCACAGACGGTCATGGCCTTGGGCCGCACGCGCTTGACCGCCCCGTGGATGATCGACTCGATCAGGTCGGCGCGATGCCGGAGCCGCCCCGTCGCCCGGGCCTCCGCATGCGCGAGGTCGAGGAACAGCAGCATGAAGATCCCGGTCTCGGCGTCGAGCCCCATGAGCGCGATCAACCCGACCCAGACGGCGATGGACAGGTTGTACCCGAGAACGTAGAGAAGCCAGACCGCGCCGATGATCGAGAACGGAACGGCCAGGAGGACGATCATCGTCTTCATCGCCGATTTCGTATTCGCGTACATCAGCAGCCAGATCAGGATGAGCGTGACTGGGATGACGACCTTCAGGCGCTCCCGGACGCGGATCATGTTTTCGTACTGGCCGCTCCAGAGGAGCCTCGTGCCGGAGGGCAGCTTGACCCTCTCGGCAACGGCCTTCTTCGCCTTCTCGACGTACCCGCCGACGTCCTCCCTGGACGTGTCGAAGTCGACGTAGACGTATCCCGACAGGAGACCGTTCTCGTTCCGGATCATGGCCGGCCCCCGCACCTGCCGGATCGCGGCGAGCTGGCCGAGCGGGACCTGCGCGCCCGACATCGTCGGGACCAGGACGCGGGCGAGCCGGTCGAGATCCTCGCGCAGCTCACGCGAGTAGCGCACGTTCACCGAGATGCGTTCCCGGCCCTTGATGACCGTCGTGACCGTCTCGCCCCCGATCGCCGTCATGATGACGGCGTTCGCATCGTCCACGGTGAGACCGTAGCGGGCGAGCGCGTCGCGGCTCAGGTCGAAATCGATGAAGTAGCCGCCGGCCACCCGTTCGGCGAAGACGGACCGCGTGCCGGGAACGTCCTTGACGACCGCTTCGACCTCCGCGCCGATCCGTTCGATCTCCTTGAGGTCCGAGCCGAAGACCTTGATGCCGACGGGCGTCCGGATTCCGGTCGAGAGCATGTCGATGCGCGCCTTGATGGGCATCGTCCACGCGTTCGTCGTCCCGGGAATCTTCAGCGCCCGGTCCATCTCGTCCACGAGCTCGTCATGGGAGATGTGGTCGCTCCACGCGGGGCGGAAGACGCCGGCCATCCACGCCGGGGCCCAGGAGGAGTACCAGCGCCTCTTCTTCCGCCATTCCGACTCGGGCTTCAGAATGACGGTCGTCTCCATCATCGAGAAGGGCGCCGGGTCCGTGGACGTCTCCGCCCGGCCCGCCTTGCCGAAGACGCGCTCGACCTCCGGAAACGACTTCAGAATGCGGTCCTGCACCTGCAGAAGACGCTCGGCTTCGGTCACCGAGATCCCCGGAAGCGTCGTCGGCATGTAGAGGATCGAGCCCTCGTCGAGCGGCGGCATGAACTCGGAGCCGAGCTTCAGGAAGACCGGGACCGTGGAGAGCATCGCCACCAGCGCGATCGCAACCGTCTTCTTCGGATGCGCCAGTACGGCCCGGCAGGGCCCCTCGTAGAGCCGGTGCAGCAGCGAGCTGATCGGATGCTTCTCCTCGGCGTGATACGTCCCGACCGTGACCTGGTTGACGACCCAGGCCAGCCACCTCGGACGGAACGAGAAGCCGTCCATCCGGGCGAACATCATCCGGATGGCCGGGTCGAGCGTGATGGCCAGGAACGCCGCGATGGCCATCGCGAGGTTCTTCGAGAACGCCAGAGGCTTGAAGAGCCGCCCCTCCTGGTCCACGAGCGTGAAGACCGGAAGGAACGCCACGGCGATGACGAGGAGCGAGAAGAAGACGGAGGGGCCGACCTCGATGAGCGCTTCGAGCCGGATCTTGTGGAAGTCGCCGGGCCGGCCGCCGTCGTTCCATTGCTGCAGCTTCTTGTAAGCGTTCTCGACCTCGACGATCGCGCCGTCCACGAGGATGCCGATCGAGATCGCGATGCCGCCGAGCGACATGATGTTGATGTTCAGGCCCATCGCATTGAACGGGATGAAGGCGAGGAGGACGGAGATCGGGATCGTCACGATGGGAACGATGGCGCTCGGGATGTGCCAGAGGAAGACGAGGATGACGATCGAGACGACGACGATCTCCTCGATGAGCTGGCTCCGGAGCGTGTCGACGGAACGCCGGATCAGGTCCGACCGGTCGTACGTCGTGACGATCTTCACGCCGGCAGGCAGCGACGGCTCGACCTCCCGGAGTCGGGCCTTCACGCGCTCGATGACGTCGAGCGCGTTTTCGCCGCTGCGCATCACGACGATGCCGCCCACGGCGTCCCCCTTGCCGTCAAGATCGGAAATGCCCCTCCGGATCTCGGGTCCGAGCGCCACGCGCCCGATGTCCGCGACCGTCAGCGGCGTCCCCTTCTCGTTGGTCTTGACGACGATCCGACCGATGTCCGGGGCCGACTTGAGGTAGCCGCGGCCCCGGACCATGTATTCGCGCCCCGAGAATTCGATGAGGCGCCCGCCGATCTCGTTGTTGCTTCGGCGAATCGCCTCCACGACGGACTCGAGCGACAGGCCGTACGCCGCGAGCGTGTTCGGATCCAGCGTCACCTGATACTGCTTCTGGTAACCGCCCACGCTGGCGACCTCGGCGACACCCGGCACCGACTGAACCGTGTACCTCAGGAACCAGTCCTGGACCGAACGGATGTCGTCGGTGGCGTTCTTCCCGCTCTCGTCGACGAGGGCGTACTGGTAGATCCATCCGACGCTCGTCGCGTCGGGTCCGAGCTCGGTCTTCACGCCGGCGGGGAGACGCGACTGGATCTTGGACAGGTACTCGAGGACGCGCGAACGCGCCCAGTAGATGTCGGTGCCGTCCTCGAAGATGACGTAGACGTACGAGAAGCCGAAGTCCGAGAACCCCCGGATCGTCTTCACCTTCGGCGCGCCGAGAAGGGCCGTCACGATCGGATACGTGACCTGGTCCTCGAGAATGTCCGGGCTCCGGTCCCAGCGCGAGTAGATGATGACCTGCGTGTCGGAGAGATCGGGAATGGCGTCGAGCGGCGTGCGCCGAAGAACGCCGACCGCGAGGACGACGACGATCGCGTAGATCGCGATGACGAGAACCTTGTTCTCGGCCGAGAAGCGGATGATCCGGCCGATCATTTCGCCGCCCCCATCGCGGAGATCGCGGCCTTGAGCCGCGACTCGGAATCGACGAGGAAATTCGCACCCCTCACGACGACATCGCCCTCGGCCAGGCCGCCCCGGATCTCCACGACGCCGGTACCGTGATCGCCCACCGAGACCTCGCGCGGCACGAGCCGTCCTTCACGTTCGGACACGAAGACGATGTTCCGCGTGCCGCTCTCGAGCACGGTGTCGTCCGGCACCTGGAGCACGGTGCGCGGGCGGCCGTGGATCGTGACGTCCGCGAACATCTCGGGCTTCAGCTCACCCTTCGGATTGCCGAACTCGGCCCGCACCTTGACCGTCCGCGTCTTTTCGTCCACGGAGGGATAGACGTAGGTGACCGTCCCCTCCCACGAGCGGCCCGGCCAGTAGGAGAGCGTCATCGTGGCCTTCTCGCCCAGCATGAGGCGCGGAAGCTCGTACTCGTAGACGTCCGCGAGCACCCAGACCGCCGAGAGGTCGAGGATGTCGAAGAGCGTGTCGGCCGGCATCACCTTCATTCCGTGGTAGGCCGACCGGCCCGTGATGTAACCCGAGATCGGGGCGTACACGGGCATCGCCCGGATGGGCTCTCCCCTTTTCTCGATCTCCGCGATGTCGGCCGGCGTGATCTCCCAGAGGAGGAGCCGCTGGCGCGCCGCGTCGAGAAGGTCGCGGCCTCCCTGCGCGACGGACGGGACCCCGGACGGCCCGAGGGAGCGGGAAGCCTTCAGGGCGAGCAGGTACTCCTGCTGCGTGGCGTACAGCTCGGGGCTGTAGACGTGCGCGAGGACCTCGCCCTTGCTCACGAACTTGCCGGTGAAGTCCGCCGTCACGTGCTCGACGAAACCTTCGTAACGCGTGTGGACGTGATGGACCCGCCGCTCGTCGGCGGCGATGCGCCCCGTCGTCCGGATGGACGTCTCGATGGGCGCCCGCGTCACGACGGTCGTCTTGAGGCCGAGGAGCTGGCGCTTGGCCGCCTCGATCGTGACCGTCGACTGCCCCGCCGGTTCCCCGGACGGCGCCGGCGTTCCCGCCCCGGCGGCCCTCTGGGCCTCCTCGCCGATCGGCAGGAGCTTCATGCCGCAGACCGGGCAGTCGCCCGGGTCTTCACGGACGATTTCGGGATGCATCGGGCACTGGTACCGCCGGACGGCCGCCGCGGAACCGCCTTCTTTCCGGCATCCGGACGACAGGAGCGCGGATCCGCCGGCGACAGCGCTGAGGGCCGCGGTGAGGACGATCACGAGAATGGGTGTCTTATTCATTTCTGTTCCTACATCCCCGGTCCGGCCGACGCCGTGGCGATGGCTGCCGTGGAGGTCTTTGCGGGCCGTGCGCCGCCGTCAACGGCGAATTCGTAGAGGTCGGCCTGGGCCCGAATCAGGCTCGCGAGGCGCGACACGGCCGCGCGGTGATCGGAGAAATAGGTGCCGATCGCTTCGAGAACGGTGACGAACGGAACCGAACCGGTCCGGTAGCTGGCGAGCGCGGCATCGACCGAGAGCCGGTCCTGAACGAGAACCCCCTCCGCGTCGAGCTTCGATTCGGCCGCGAGGGAATCGATCCGGATCAGCCTCTCCTCGGTGAGCGCATGGATCTGTCGTTTCAACGAGGCCTCCCTCGCCGAGGCCGACTCGAAGAGGCTGTCGGCCTCGACGATCAGCGGTTTCTGCTTCTCCCCGGCCCAGAGTGGGATTGACACGCCGACGGCGGCCGACCACATCAGGGGAAGGCTGCCGCGATTCATGTAGGCCGCCGACGCGACGAAGTCGGGACTCTGGTTCCTGCGCCCGAGATCGGCCGCGAGCTTCGCCCGCTCCTTCGTCAGCGCCGCCTCCTTCAGCTCGGGGGTCATCTCGAGGGCCCTTGCGAGGAGCTCACCGACCGGAGGCACCGGCGGAAACGCCTCCAGGGCGAGCCGGCCATTCGTCGGGATCGGCGCGTCGGGCGGCCGGAAGAGGAGACGCCGAAGTTCGCTCGCCGCGGTCGCCTCGGCCGCCTCGTCCCGTCTTCGCTGCTGCAGGAGGCGCGTCCGCTCGCTCTGGGCCCGGAGGATGTCCTGCTGGGTGCCCAGTCCCGCCGCGTACCGTGCCCGGATCACGGCCTCGATGTCGCGCCACGTCTCGAGCTGCTCGTCGACCAGCCGGATCTCCTCGCGGGCCTCGAGAAGGTCGGCATAGGCGCGCCGGACGCCCGCCGCGAGAGAGAGGGCGACCCGCTCGGGCTTCGTGCCGGCCCGGGCCGCATCGGCCGAGGCAACTTTCCGGGCGAGGCCGAGCTTGCCGGGAAAAGGAAACGCCTGCTGCGCGACGAAGGCCAGGCGCGTCATCGGCTCCGTGCCGAGCGACAGCGCGGCGCCGTCGTTCTCGTAGGCGACCGTGAGCATCGGGTCCGGAAGCGCTCCCGCCGGCCGGACGCGCGCCGAGGCGGCGGCCGCCTCCAGCCGCGCGGCGGCCAGCTCCGGGTTCTTTCCGAGCGCCTCGGCCACGAGCGACGCCATCTCGGCGCCCGAGTCGCCTGGCGGACGGGCCTCCTCGGCGGCCGCGCCGCGGGAGGCGAGCAGGAGACAGACGAGCAGCTCGCCGGCCAGCGGCCGGAGGACTCTCGTGGGGGGACATTCCAGAAAGGTGGACATGACGGCACCTCGTCGCACACGTTCTCGAAGAGGCCGCTCCGTACGGAGAACGGCCGGAGAGACGGCGGACGGCGCGTCAGTTCAGGAAGGCGTCAAAGAGGACGTAGAGAGGCGCGGCGCGCGCCCGGGGCACCGCGGGCTCCATCGAGGGGACCGGAGCCGGATCCGGCGGCGCGAGCGCAGGGGCGGGGGCGGGAGACTCGGCAAGGTTGTCACCGCGCGTCGCGGCTTCCGGAACCGTCGGCGCGGGAGCGAAGGGGCTCAGCGAGCAGCTGCACGGAGCGGGCGCTCCGTCGTCGCCCTCTCCGCCGCAGCAGGCCATCGGAGGCCCGGCGTTGCAAGGCGAGGCCGCGTAAAGCTTCGCTCCCGGGCCCGCGATCAGCGCGGCGGCCACGAGGAAGAGGGTTAACGCGGTGAAGCGACGGTTCATCGGCCGTCAAGGATATACCATCGACCCATGTCGCACCGCGCGGCGGGGATTCTCCTGCACCCGACATCCTTGCCGTCGCGATTCGGCGTCGGCGATCTCGGCCCGGCGGTGGACGCCTTCCTCGACTGGGCCGCCTCGGCGGGACAGAGCCTCTGGCAGGTGATGCCTCTGGGGCCGACCAGCTTCCACAACTCTCCCTATCACTGTCTTTCGACGTTCGCCGGCAACTCCCTGCTCATCTCGCCCGAGCGCCTCGCCGAGGACGGCCTTCTCGACGCCTCGCAGCTGGCCGAAGCGCCTTCGTTCCCCGCGGACCGCGTGGACTACGGACCCGTGATCACCTGGAAACGGCAGCTCCTCCGGAGTTCGTGGAAGCACGCGCTCGAGCGACGGCCGTCCCTTCGGGACGAGCTCCGGGCCTTCGCCGAAGACCCGGCGCAGAAAGACTGGCTGCCGGACTGGACCCTCTTCGCGTCGCTCGTGGGGCGAAACCGGGCCCTCGCGTGGACCGAGTGGCCTCGTGAGATCGTGGAGCGCGAGCCCGCCGCGCTGGAGGCGGCCCGACGCGAGCTGGCGGGGGAAATCGAGTTCCGGACGTACCGCCAGTGGCTCTTCCTCGCTCAGTGGGAACGGGTGAAGCGGGAGGCGAACCGCCGGGGGATCCAGATCGTGGGCGACGTCCCGATCTACGTCGCCTTCGGGAGCGCCGACGTCTGGGCCAACCGGCGCTATTTCACGGTGGACGCGGACGGCCGGCCCGAGACCGTCGCGGGCGTGCCGCCCGACTACTTCAGCCCGACGGGGCAGCTCTGGGGAAACCCGCTTTACCGCTGGGACGTCCTCGCCGAGGACGGGTTCCGCTGGTGGATCGACCGCCTCCGCCAGAAATTCCGGCTCGCCGACGTCGTCCGGATCGACCACTTTCGCGGCCTGTCGGCTTACTGGGAGGTGAAGGCGGGCGAGACGACGGCGCTGAACGG
>DATIWM010000341.1:0-3498 GCA_035519355.1 Thermoanaerobaculia bacterium
GGCTGCGGTGACGACGGCGCCGTCGGCCGGGAGGATGGCAAGGCCCACGAGCACCGTCTCGCCGCCGGAGAGGCCGGAGAGGACTTCCACCATGCCGTCCCGCGCAGCACCGATCGTCACGGCGCGCGAGCGCGCCTTCCCGTCGCCGTCGCGGACCGCCACCATCGGAAGCCCGCCGCTCTGGACGACGGCGCCGGCCGGGACGAGGACGGCGGTCCGCTTCCCGGCGACGACGCTCGCCCGGCCGGTCAGGCCCGTGGCCACCGGCGGGCCGGTCAGCTCGACCTTCGCGGTGAAGGTGTGGCTCCCGGGGTCGGCGCCGGGCGACATCTCGGCCACGACGCCCGCCGTTTCGAGGTCGATGCCGTCGATCCGGACGGCGACGTTCTGGCCGGGCCTGAGGCCGGAGGCCGCTGCCGTCGTGGACGGCACCTGGACGACGAGACGCCGTCCGGTGGCCGATTCGACGGTGACGAGGGGGCGCCCCGGGGCCGCGAGGTCGCCCGGCTCCACCAGCCGCGCCGCGATCCGGCCCGCGAACGGGGCGGTGACGCGCGACTCGCGCGCCACGGACGAGGCGGCCTCCACGGCCCCCTCGCCCTGCTGGACGGCCCCCCGGGCCTGCTCGTACTGCATCCGCGCCATGTCGAGCTCCAGCTCCGAGGCCGAACCCGTCTGCGCCAGGGCCTGGTAGCGCTGGAAGTTCCGCTCCGCGAGGGCGAGCGCCGCGCGCGCCTGGGCGAGGGCCCCCTTCGCCTGTGACTCCTGCCCCTTCGCGGTCGCGGGATCGATCTCGACGAGCACGTCTCCCGGCTGGACGAGGTCGCCCGCCTTGACGGCGACGGCCACCACGTTCGCCATGACCCGGCTCGAGACGGCGGCCGTCCTGTCGGCCGCCACGGTGCCGTACAGCTCGACGCGGTCCGGAAGCTCCGCCGCCTCGGCCCGGGCCGTCGCCGCCGTCACCGGCGCCGGGGCCGCTTCCTTCGCTTCGGGCTTCCCGCCGCAGGCCACCGCGGGGATCGCGAGGGCGACGAGCACTTTCTTCCAGAGCTTCATTCCTTCCTCCGTTCCGGTCAGGGAAGGACGCTCTCGGGGCGGCGGCCGGCCTTCACGGCGAGGCGCAGGGCGGCGGCGTGCGCCTCGGCGCGCGCCACCAGCTCCCGCGTCTCGGCCTCCCGGCGGGCCGTCGTCGCGTCCACGAGGTCGAGCATCTTGACGACGCCCGACCGGAATCTTTCGTCGGTGATCCGTTCGGTCTCCCGGGCGGCCGCGAGGGCCTTCCTCGCGGTCTCGCTGCGGGCGCCGGCCGTCCGCACCTCCTCGAAGGCCTGCCTCACCTCGAGGCGAACCCCTTCGGCGAAGCGAGTCACGTCCTCGCACAGGGCGCGCGCCTCCTCGCGGGCGGCGATCGCCGCGGCGCGGTCCGAGCCCCCCGCGAAGACGTTCCACGTGGCGACGGCCAGAAGGGAGCCGGACGTGCCGCTCGACCCGAAGGCGTGCTCTCCGTAGAGCTCGCCGCGGGCGACGAAGGCGAGCTTCGGCCAGAGGGGCGCCTTCCGGACCTTCTCCTCCAGCTCGCCGGCGGCGAGGAGCTTCTGCGCCGACGCGAGGTCCGGACGCGAGGCCGCCATGTCGAGCCAGGCCTCCACCGGCCCGTCGACGGGGCGCGGCTCCGGAAGAGGCGCGAGCTGCCAGGCGGCGTCTCCGGGCGCCCCGAGCCGGAAGGCGAGGTTCGCGTTGGCCACGCGAACGCGCCCCTCGGCCTCCGTGGCAAGGTCGTCGACGCGCGCCAGCTCGACCTCGGCGCGCAGCAGCTCCGAGCGGACGAGCATTCCCTGCTCGACATAGCGGCCCGCGAGCGCCACGTGCGCCGCGACCGTCTCGCGGGCCTTCGCAAGGAGGCGGGCATACTCCTCGGCCTGCGCCACCATCACGTAGGCCTCGGCCGCCGAGAGGGCGGCGCTGTTCCCGGCCCACTCCGCGCTCTTCCCGGCCGCCTCGGCCGCCAGCTTCGCCTGGTCGATCCGGCCCGAGAGCTCGCCGCCGGTGAAGAGGGGGACGGCGATCTCGGCCCGGGTGATGCCGGCATTGATCGGCGCCGGGCTGTTCGGATCGCTCTGGACGAAATCGGGGAACGAGAAGGTCCCCTGGTTCAGCTTCAGGGCGAAGACCTCGGCCGGGTTGTTCGTCCGCGTCCAGAGCGCCGTGAGGTTCAGCGTCGGGAGGCGGAAGCCCTTCGCCTGCGAGGCCCGCGCCTCGGCGGCCTGCCGGCGGGCCTGGGCGGCGACGACCTCGCGGGCGTTCTCGCGCGCGAGTCGCATGGCGGCGGCGAGGTCGAGGGGCTCCTCGGCCGCGAGGAGGACCGAAGGGCCGAGGGCGGCGAGGAGGGCCAGCGTCCGGCCGATCGTCATGGACCTAATATAGCTATATAGTTATATTTGTCAAGCGCGTCCCGCCCCCCGCCGTCGGGACGCCTACTCCTTCCGCTTCAGCAGCTTGACGCCGAATTCCCCTCCGGCGAACGGTTCGGCGCCCCAGCGGGCGACCGGGTCGTAGCGCGCCGCGACGAAGGCGCCGAGGCCCGCGAGGTAGTCCCTCCCGAAGGAACGGGCGCCGAACTCCGAGGTGTCCTTGTGGACGAGGACGACCCAGTCGGGCGGCCGGCTCTCGAAGGCCGGGAGGATGGCGCTTTCGCCGAAGACCCTCTCCTCGATCGGCATCAGCGTCCCGAAGCGCGTCGGACGTCGAAGGCCGGTCAGGGTGTTGAGGAGGAGGCCCTCCGGAAAGACCGCCAGCGTGTCGCCGGGACGGGCGGCGGCCGCGACGGCGGCCCGGGTCTCCTCGAGGATGCAGCCGCGCTCGTCGGCGTCGAACCGGTTGGCACCCGAGCCGACGCCGCAGGTCTTGAGTCCCATGAAGGTCCGGGTCCAGAAGAGGGCCGTGCCGGCGACGAGGGCGAGAAAGAGAACGGCGACGAGGCGGAAGGCCCGCCCGTTTCCGCCGCGGCGTTCGATCGCCGCGGGGATCGACGTGACGAGGAGTCCTGCGGCGAAGAGGCTGCCCGGCATGGAAAGGAACTGGCCGTAGTGATAGAGGCGCGACGCGAGCGGCGTCTTCAGGAGCAGCAGGAGGCCGAAGACCGCGAGGGGGATCCGCGTCGGGAGACCGGGAGAGGCCTCGGTGCCGGCACGCCGGAGCCGGACCACGTCGGCGAGGATCGCGGCCGAGAGGACGAGGGGGAGCGGGCGCGAGATCTCGAGCCATTCGGGGCGCCCGACGGTCGTGGCGAGGCCGAGCGCGACGAGGCCCGCCACGAGATAGAAACCGGCCGGGCTCTTTCCCGGGCCGATCCGCCGCGCCCCCCACGCAGCGACTCCGAGGACACCGAGGAGCCCTGCTGCCCAGACGAGGAGCGCCGCCAGGCTTCCGGGAACGTCGTCCGTCCCGGCCACCCAGCGGAAGAAGGGGATCCCGGCGGAGGCTCCCGGCAGGACG
>DATIWM010000342.1:0-10854 GCA_035519355.1 Thermoanaerobaculia bacterium
TTTCAACCTCGTCCCCGGTCCCCTTCCGCCTCTCCAGCGTCAGCGGCCCGCGGCAGGCGGGGCAGCGGTAGACATCGAGGGCCGATTCACGCATGCGACGCCTCCCGTCCGATGCACGCGAGTCTACGTGCGACTCATTGATCGCCGCGGGCGAGCCGGTCGAAGATTCCGTCGGGAAGCCCTTTGACGACCTGTGCCAGCGACCGGAGCTGCCAGGGGAAGGAACAGACCCTGTCGCCGCGGAGGATGGCCCGGCCGATCCGGTCGGCGGCGTCGTCGGTCTCGAGCAGGAAGGGCATCCGGTCTTCGCGGCCGCCGGCGGTGAGCTCGCTCTTCACATACCCCGCGTGGATCGCTGTGACCTTGAGGCCGACCTTTCGCAGGTCCACCCGGAGCCCCTCCAGGAAGACGGAGAGGAATGCCTTGGAGCCGCTGTAGGCGGAGAAGCGGGGCATCCCCCGAAAGGCCGCGAGCGACGAGATCCCCACGAGATGGCCCCTCCCGCGGGAGACCATGGCGGGAAGAGCCGCCGACAGCGTGGCGGCCGCGCCGAGGACGTTCACCTCGAGAATCCTCTCGACGTCGCTCCACTCCAGGCGGCGCCCGTCGGTGGCCACGGAGATTCCCGCGTTGGCGACGACGAGATCGAGTCCGCCGCACTCCTCGTCCAGCGACCGGATCACGCGCACGGTCTCCGGTGTGTCGGTCACGTCGAGGGCGAGGGGCTGGACGCGTCCGCCGGCGGATCGGGCCTCTTCGGCGAGAGCGTTCAGGGCGTCGCGGCGCCGGGCGGCGGCCCAGACGTTCGTGCCTCTCCGTGCGAACCAGAGGGCGAGCGCGCGGCCGATGCCGCTCGAGGCACCCGTGATCAGGGCGCTCCGGTAGGATGGATTCGAGGGCACGATGGAATGGTAGCGCGCGCCTGCCGGGCGTCCGTCCGCGGGAACCTCGGCGCCGGGGGCTCCGACCCCCGGGCGCGTTGACCGATGGCCCCGCTTCGGCCCGACGAGTGGGCCATCGCCCCCGCGCCATCGGTCGGCGACACCTACCTGACGTGCGCCCTGGCGGAGGCGTTTCTGGCCCGCCGCGGAGGCCGCCGCGTCCGCGTCGTGGTGCCGCAGAGACTCTCGTGTCTGCTGTCGATCTTCCCCGACGCGCGGATCGCTCCGCTCGATCCGGACGAGATCACGGAGCCGCTCGCCGACCCGCCGGGGCTTAGGCCCGAAGTACCGTTTCACCTGAACCCAATGAGGCTTTCGGGCCGCTGGGAGTCGGCCTACGCGGGGCGGACGATTCCGTTCACCCTCTCGTATCACGACATGCTCGAGCTGCCGTTTCCCTCGTTCGCCCGGCCTCGCGTCCCCCGGCCGGTGCAGAGCGCGGCGGCCGGACGCTTTCGGGAGCTCGGCCTCCCGCCGGGCCGCACCGTGATCCTCGTGCCGATCGGCCATTCGCTGGCGACCTTCTCCGTTCCGTTCTGGGCGGAGCTGGCCTCCCGTTTCGCCGCGAAGGGCCTCACCGTCGTCACCAACGTGGCTCCGCACGAGCCGGAGCGCGTCGTTCCGGGGACCGGGCCCCTGAGCTGCCCGGTCGACGAGCTGATTCCGATCGCCGAGCTGGCCGGGACCGTCGTCGCCTCCCGCAGCGGCGTCTGCGATCTGCTCTCCTCGGCGCGGACCGACCTGCGCATCCTCTACCACCGCCCCCGGTACGAATGGGCGCCGGTGGCCGGTGTGAGGCTGCTCTGGGATCTCGGGGCCTGCGGCCTTCCGGACCGGGCAAGCTATTTTCGGATGGGCGGCACCGAAGGAACCGTCGAGTTCGCCGAACGGATCGTGGCGGGTGCCGGGTGAGAGTCAAATATCTCGTCATCGGCGCGGGCATCACGGGCTGCACGGTGGCGCGCCTCCTGCAGCTCCGGGGAGAGGAGGACGTCGTCCTTCTCGAGAAGGAGCCGGAGCCGGGGGGTCTCTGCCGGAGCCGGCAGGTCGGCCGCCACGTCCTCGACATCGGAGGAGGACACTTCCTCTGCTCGCGGTTTCCCGAGGTCTACGAGTTCGTCTTTTCGCATCTGCCCCGCTCGGAGTTCAACCGGTTCGAGCGCGTGTCGAAGATCGAGCTGGACGGTGAGGTCATCGACTACCCTATCGAGTTCAACCTCTGGCAGCTCTCTCCCCAGATCGGCCGGGCCTTCCTCGAATCGTGCCTCCGGGCCGGGGAAGTGGAGGGCCGCCCGCAGCCGGCCAGCTTCGAGGAATGGATCCGCTGGAAGCTCGGCGACCGTATCGCCGAGAGCTACATGATTCCCTACAACCGGAAGATCTGGGGCGTCGAGCCGGACGAGATGGACGTCGACTGGCTGACGAAGATTCCCCGCGTCGACACCGAGTCCATCGTGGCCTCCTTTCGCGATCGCCTCGCCGACCGCGGCCGGATGCCGAGCCACGCGTCGTTCTACTACCCGCGGGAGGGGGGCTTCCAGCGCATCTTCGACGCCGTCAGCGCCGGCGTGCGCGGGAAGATCTGGCTGGATCGACCCGTCACGCGGCTCGAGCGCCGGGGAAACCTCTGGCGCGTCAACGACGAGATCGACGCCGAGATCGTCGTCAACACGGCCCCCTGGGGACCGGTTCACACCGCGCTGTGGGAGGAACCCGCTCTCCGCGCGAGCTTCGGAAGGCTCCGGTCGAGCGCCCTCGTCGTCTCCCTCTACGAGGAGCCCTACGCGCACGACTGGCACTGGTGCTACCGCCCGAGCGAGGCGCTTCGACACCACCGCGAGTTCTTCATCCGGAACTTCGCCCCCCACAGCGCCCCGGACGGCGTCTACCGCGAGACGAACCTGAAGCGCTGGGCGCCCGGCCACGGCGAGATCCACGCCCACGTCAACGAAGCGGCCTATCCCATTCCGGTGCGCGGGCACGCCGCCGCCATCCGGGCGATCCGCGAGGTCGGCGCCGCGCAGAACCTCCACGGCGTGGGCCGGTGGGGTCAGCACGCCTATTTCAACTCGGACGTCTGTATCCGGGAGGCGATGTCGCTCGTGGACTCGTTGTGACGCCGTTCCGGACGGGTGGCCCGTCGGCGGCCTGAACCGGGATCATTTCGCCGGCTTGGGCGCCTCGGGACGCGGCTCGCTCGACGGCGGGACGATCCCCTTGATCCGCATGTAGGTGACCATATTGCCGTAGTGCTCCCAGTCGTGGCCGATCAGGAGGCCGGCGAGCGCGAAGCGATTGGTGTCCATGCCGAAGAGCTTCGTCGCCGTCGCGAGCTCGGCGTCGGTCATCGCGAACACCTTGTCGGCCGCGGCGAAGGACTCCTTGAGGGCGGCGACGAGGTCGGCCTTCGCCGTCTTCGTCTTCTCGATGTCGCGAGGAGCCGGCTTCTCTCCGGCCGCCATCGCCGCGAACATGAAGTTCGCGTCGGCCACGTGCCCGACGAGCTGTCCGAAGCTCCGGATGTCGGGCGACGGCTTGAAGGCGTAGTTTTCCTCCGGCATCTTCTCGGCGGCCCGGACGAGGATGTCCTTCACCCGGTTCCAGGGCATCTTCAGGCCCGAGACCGCGCCGCCGGCGGCCGCAGCGGGAGCCGCGGGCGGGCTGGCCGGAACGGAACCCATCTGGGCGGCGGCGGGCAGGGCGACGGTGGCGACGAGAACCAGGGCTCGGATCTTCATGCGAACCTCCTCCCCCGACGATATCGCGATCGATTCTCAGCCGGGCCGCCTCATCCGCCGGGATGGACAATGCTGTTCGGTTCGGCTTTCAATCCGACAATCCTGTAGGATCCGTCCGATGCGCCGCCCTCGGTCCGCTCTCTCCGCCGAGGCCCGCGAGCTCGCCGCCCTCCTCGAGCTCTCGCAGCTTCTCGGGTCGGCCCGGGGCTTCCGCTCGGCGCTCGAGGGCGCCGTGGAAGTCCTCCGGGAGACGTACGACGCCGCCGGGGTGGCGGTGACCCTTCCGGGCGAGACGGCGGGCGAACTCCGTCTCGTGGCCGCGTCCGGCCTTCCGGCCGCCCGGCGCGCGGCCGTGCACCTCAAGGCGGGCGAGGCGATCACGGGACGCGTCGTGGCGACGGGCAAGCCGGTCGTCGTGCCGCAGGTCTCGCGCGAGCCGCTCCTCCGGACGCCCCGCGACGTCCTGACGGCGGGGGAGGCCGCGAAGAAGGAGCTGAGCCTCGTCTCCGTCCCCCTCGTCGTGGACGGGAAGCCGGTCGGGGCCCTCGCCCTCGTCCTTCCGTACGACGCCGGCCGCGATTTCGGACGAAAGACGTCGTTCCTGAAGGTCGTCGCGTCGCTCTTCGGGCAGGCGATGCACGTGGACCGGCTCATCGAGGCGGAGCGGCGGCGCCTGCTCGACGAGAACCTGAAGCTGAAACGGGAGCTGAAGGGCCGGTACGAGCTGAAGAACATCATCGGGCACAGCCGGCCGATGGAGGAGCTCTACGAGCAGGTCGCCCAGGCGGCCCCGAGCGACACGACGGTGCTGATCCGCGGCGAGTCGGGGACGGGCAAAGAGCTGGTCGCGCACGCCCTTCACTACAACTCCCGGCGCGCGGGGAAGCCCTTCGTGAAGGTCAGCTGCGCCGCGATCCCGGAAACCCTCATCGAGTCGGAGCTCTTCGGCTACGAGCCGGGCGCCTTCACCGACGCCCGGGCCCAGAAGAAGGGGCGGTTCGAGCTGGCTGACGGCGGGACGCTCTTTCTGGACGAGGTGGGCGACCTCTCCCCGGCCACGCAGGTGAAGCTCCTCCGCGTCCTTCAGGAGCGGGAGTTCGAGCGGCTCGGCGGCGTCGCTCCGATCTCGGTCGACGTCCGACTCGTCGCGGCGACGAACCGGGACCTCGACGCCGCGATGGCGAACGGGACCTTCCGCGAGGATCTCTACTACCGGCTGAACGTCTTCACGATCTTCATCCCTCCGCTGCGCGACCGGCGCCCGGACGTTCCGCTCCTGGCCGACCACTTCGTCGAGAAGTACGCCTCGCGCCACCGGAAGGACGTCCGCCGGATCTCCACGCCCGCGATCGACATGCTGATGAGCTATCACTGGCCGGGAAACGTCCGCGAGCTGGAGAACGCCATCGAGCGCGCCGTCCTCGTCTGTGACGGCGGCGTTCTTCACGCCCACCACCTTCCGCCGACGCTCCAGACGGCCGAAGTCTCGGGGACGCTTCCGCGCCAGTCGCTCGCCGACGCGATGTCGGCCTTCGAGAAGGACCTCCTCCTCGACGCGCTCAAGATCTCCCGGGGGAACCGCGCGAAGGCGGCCCGTCTCCTCCATACCACCGAGCGGATCTTCGGGTACCGGATGAAGCGGCACGCCCTCGACGCCGGCCGCTTCCGATCCTGACCGACCATCCTGTCGCGATTACAGCCAGATCAGACATTCTTGTACGCGCGAGTCAGCGGGCGCGACAGGCTCCAAGTGGTTCCCTCTGAACGACCTACCGGGAAGAAGGTGGCTCGTTCATGCCGCGCACGAGCTTTGCTAGGGGCTGGGCATGAACGGATCAGATACAAGCTGGATGCTCGTCTCCACCGCCCTCGTCCTTCTGATGACGCCGGCCCTCGCGTTCTTCTACGGCGGCCTCGTCCGGTCGAAGAACGCGCTCAACACGATGATGATGAGCGTCGCCTCGCTCGGCTTCGTCGGGGTGGCGTGGGCCGTTCTCGGCTACTCGCTCGCCTTCGCGCCCGGGCCGTCGGCGATCGGGGGCCTGTCGTTCGCTTTCCTGCGGGGTGTCGGCCTCGACGTGGCCCCGTCGGCCGCGACGATTCCGCACGTCCTGTTCATGGCGTTCCAGGGAACGTTCGCCATCATCACGGCGGCCCTCATCTCGGGCGCGATCGTCGAGCGGAAGCGGTTTCCCGCCTACCTCCTCTTCATCGTCCTCTGGTCGATCGCGGTCTACGCGCCGGTGGCGCACTGGGTCTGGGGCGGCGGCTTCCTCGGAAAGCTCGGCGCCCTCGATTTCGCCGGCGGAACCGTCGTGCACATCAACGCCGGCGTGGCCGCCCTGGTGGCCGCGATGATGCTCGGGCCCCGGAAGGACTACGCCCGGCAGGCGACGCTGCCGCACCACGTCCCCTTCGTCCTGCTCGGGGCCGGCCTTCTCTGGTTCGGCTGGTTCGGCTTCAACGGGGGGAGCGCGCTGGCGGCCAACGGGATCGCGGCCCTCGCCTTCACGAACACGTTCCTCGCGCCGATGGGGACGCTCGTCGTCTGGACGCTCCTCGACCTGAAGAGGGGCGGGAAGGCGACCGCCGTCGGCGCGGCCACCGCCATCGTCGTCGGCCTCGTCGCCGTGACGCCGGCGGCCGGATTCGTGAGTCCGCTCTCCGCTCTGGTCCTGGGCGCCCTCGCGGCCTTCCCGAGCTACTTCGCGATCCTCTACCGCTCGCGGACGCGGCTCGACGACTCGCTCGACGTCGTCGCCGCTCACGGCATCGGCGGCACGGTCGGGGCGCTTCTGACGGGTGTCCTCGCGGAGAAGGCGTGGAACGGCGTCTCCGACGGCCTCCTGTTCGGAAACGTCCGGCAGTTCCTGGTCCAGGTCCTGGCGGTCCTCGTCACGATCGTCTTCAGCGGTGCCGGGACGTTCGTGCTCCTCAAGCTCGTGAATCTCCTGATTCCGATCAAGGTCGGCCCGCGCGAGGAGGGACTCGGCCTCGACGTGAGCCAGCACGGCGAGGAGGCTTACTCCTCCGGCGAGGGCGCGATTCTCATCCTCCCGAGCGCGAACCGGCAGGCCACGGTCCCCCTCGGTGCCGCGGAGCCCGTCCCTGAAGGAGGTCCCGTTTGAAGCTCGTCGTCGCCATCTTCCGTCCGGAGAAGCTGAACGAGGTTCTCCACGCCCTCTACGAAGCCGAAGTCCGCGGGATCTCCTCCAGCCGGGTGCAGGGGCACGGAGGAGAACTGGACCGGGTCGAGACCTATCGCGGCACGACCGTGAAGATGGAACTCGCCGAGAAGGTTCGCCTCGAGATCGGCGTCTCCGACCACTTCGTCGAACCGACCGTGAAGGCGATCCTCTCCTCGGCGCGGACGGGCGAGGTCGGCGACGGGAAGGTCTTCGTGATCCCCGTCGAAAAGGTCTACCGCATCCGGACGGGGGAGGAGGACCAGGCCGCCGTCACGCCGGTCGCGACAGCGGTCGCCTGAAGCGCGGCGTCCCTCCCGCGTGAGCGGCGCGAGCCGGACCTAGAATCCGGACGTGCCGATCACTCCGTTCGACCTGTCGATCCGGTTCTTCCTGCAGCTCCTCGTCATCCTGGGCGTCTGCCAGGCGACGGCATGGCTCTTCCGGAAGGTGGGGCAGTCGCAGGTGGTGAGCGAGATGATCGCCGGCGTCCTCCTGGGGCCGTCGCTCTTCGGCTGGCTCGTTCCGGGGGCGAGCGCCTACCTCTTCCCCAAGGCCTCGATGCCGATCCTCTTCGCTTTCGCGCAGGTCGGCCTCGTCCTCTACATGTTTCTGGTCGGCCTCGAGTTCGACCCGGCGCTCCTCCGGGCGAAGCTGCGGAGCGCCGCGCTCGTCTCGGCGGCCGGGATCGCCGTGCCGTTCGCCCTCGGCGGCCTGATCGCGTGGGCGACGCACGCCCGGGCGGACCTGGCGTTGTTCGGCGAGGGGGTCTCGGTCCCGCAGGCCGTCCTGTACATGGGAGCGGCCATGTCGATCACCGCGTTCCCGATGCTGGCGCGGATCATCCACGAGCAGGGGCTCTCCCGGACCACGCTGGGGATGCTGGCGCTCGCGGCCGGCTCGCTGGACGACGCGGCGGCGTGGTGTCTCCTGGCCGTGGTCCTCGCCGCTTTCAGCGGAAAGGTCTCGATCGCGATCCTGGCGATCGGCGGCGGCGGGCTGTTCCTCGTCTTCTGCCTCGTCGTCCTTCGCCGTCTCCTCGTGCCTCTCGGCGCGAAGGTGGAGCGGGAAAAGGGGATGAGCCCGACCCTCTTCTCGTGGGTTCTGATGATCCTGATTCTCGGGGCCTTCATCACCGATTCGCTCCGGATCTACGCCGTCTTCGGAGCGTTCCTGACCGGGGCCGCGATGCCGAAGGGGCTGTTCGCCGAGGAGCTCCAGAGGCGGATGCACCCGTTGACCGTCTCGTTCATCCTGCCGCTCTTCTTCGTCTACTCGGGGCTCAACACGCGAATCGGCCTCGTCTCCACGCCGGCGCTCGCGGGGCTCGCCCTCGTCGTCCTTCTGGCGGCGATCTTCGGGAAGGGGGTCGCCTGCTGGGGCGGGGCGCGCCTCGCCGGGTCGCCGCCGAAGGACGCCCTCGGCGTCGGGGTGCTGATGAACGCGCGGGGCCTGATGGAACTGATCATCCTGAACATCGGCCTCGAGCGCGGCATCATCCAGCCGACGCTCTTCACGATCATGGTCCTCATGGCCGTCGTGACGACGCTCATGGCGACGCCGATCTTCGAGCGGATCCACGGCGCGAAGGAAGGCCGGCTCTCCACAGGCGGCTTGGAGTTCTCCTGACGGCCGTCCGTCAGGCCGGCCGGACGTTCTTCAGCGCGCCGCACCGCTCACTCGGCGCGGCGGACCCACCACGCGGCCGCGAGGCCCCAGACCGCATTGAAGAAGACGACGAGGACGGGCGTCAGGGAGCCGAGACCGAGTCCCGCCGTTCCGGCCGGCGTCCGGTACGGAAAGACGACGAAGAGCTGGACCAGCGTCGGTCCGATCGAGAGGAGAAGTCCCTGGGCCACGGGCGAGAGGCGCCGGACCGGCAGGAGGAAGAGGAGCCCCCAGAGCCCGCCCCAGACGATCCGCGGGTAGAGCCAGGCGGGCGTCAGCGCCGGAGCCAGCTTCACGCCGAGAGCGCCCGTCAGGCCGATCTGCCCGGCCAGCCAGACCGTGAGGCTGTTGGCGAGTCCGCCGAAGGCGCCCGCGCCGAAGACGGTCGCGAGACGGCGGAACGGGTTCCTCATGGGCGCGGCACCTCCCGCGTTCGCGGGAAGTCTCTCACAGGAAAAAGCCCTCCCGCCGTCAGGAAGTTGCTCCCGCGTTGCGCGGGACGGGGGGAAGACGGCGGGAGGGCGGGGGGGCGCTCGGTCAGGTCAGGTTGAGCTCTCCATCCGGAAGCCCTGGAGGATCCGCATGTAGTTCGCGCGCTCGAACGAGGCCGGGTCGGGGCTCTTCAGGAGGTTCATCGAGCCCTTCATCTGGGCGACCGACTCGTACTCGTGCTGCTCCATCCAGTTCGAGAACTCGTGCCGCACGACCGCGAGCTGCCTGGGGCCGCGCTTCAGGATCGCCGAGACCATCTGGACGGCGTCGGCGCCGGTCATGACGGCCTTGACGGCGTCGAGGCCGGTGTGGACGCCCCCCGAGACGGCGAGGCTCGCCCGGAGGCGGCCGGAGAGGATCGCGAGCCACCGGAGCCTGAGGAGGAGCTCCGAGGAGTCGGACAGGACGAGGCTGGGAATGACCTCCAGCTCCTCGGGGTTCAGGTCGGGCTGGTAAAAGCGGTTGAACAGGACGAGGCCGTCCACCTTCAGCCGGTCGAGCTCGCTCGCGAAGTGTCCGAGCGAGGAGAAGAAGGGCGAGAGCTTGACCGCAACGGGAATCTTCACGCCGTTCTTGACCGCGTGGACCATCTCGAGGATTCGCCGTTCGACGAGGCTTCCGGCCTCCCACGACTTGGCGGCGAGGTAGTAGACGTTCAGCTCGAGCGCGTCGGCGCCCGCCTGCTCGATCTTCTGCGCGTACTCCAGCCAGCCGCCGAGCGTCACGCCGTTGAGCGACGCGACGACGGGGAGTTTCACGGCCAGCTTGATCTTCCGGATCTGCTCGAGGTACTGCTCGGGGCCGAGCTTGTAGTCCTCGGGCTCGGGAAAGTACGACAGCGCCTCCGCGAAGGCGCCGGCGTGGATCTCCATCGCCTCGATCGTCCCGATCTGCTCCCGCGTGATCTGCTCTTCGAAGAGCGAGTGCATGACGATGGCGGACGCACCGGCGTCCTCGATGCGGCGCACCGTGTCGAGGTCGTCGACCATCGGCGAGGCGCCCGGCATGAACGGGTGGGGAAGCTTCAGGCCCAGGTAGGTCGTCGAAAGGTCCATCGCGTCCTCCTCACGCCTTCGGCGCCGCCGCCGGCGGCGTGACCGGGGCCGGCGCGGTGGGCGGCGCGCCCGCTCCCGCTTTGGTCATCGTGATCTTGGCGAGGTTTTCGTAAATGGAAAAGCGCTCGCGCACCTCGCGCTCGGCCCTGTGAAGGAGCTTGCGGAATCGCGCCGGGTTCTGCTGCTCGACCATCCGGAAGCGGGCCTCGTTGCGCATGAACTGCGCGAGCGACGCCTTGATCGACGTCGAGTCCATGACGAGCGGCATCTCGCCGGTCGGGATCCGCCGCGGGTCGAATCGGTAGAGCGGCCAGTACCCGGAGTCGACGGCCAGCTTTTGCTGGTCGAGGCTGAACGAGAGGTCGTAACCGTGGGCGATGCAGGGGCTGTAGGCGATGAGCATCGACGGACCGGACCAGGAGTCGGCCTCGAGGAAGGCCTTCACCGTCTGGTTGTCCTTGGCGCCGAAGGCCATGTGCGAGACATAGACGTGTCCGTACGTCATCGCGAGCATGCCGAGGTCCTTCTTCGGGACCTCCTTTCCGTTCGCGGCGAACTTCGCGGCGGCTCCGAGGGGGGTCGCCTTCGACTGCTGGCCTCCCGTGTTCGAGTAGACCTCGGTGTCGAGGACGAGGATGTTGACGTCCTTGTTGGAGGCGAGGACGTGGTCGAGGCCGCCGTAGCCGATGTCATACGCCCACCCGTCGCCCCCGAACGCCCACACCGATTTCTCCGCAAGGTAGTCGACCACCTGTGCGAGCCGCCCGCAGAGCGC
>DATIWM010000343.1:0-2891 GCA_035519355.1 Thermoanaerobaculia bacterium
CGCCGCGCTCCGCGACGTAGGAAAAGCGGATCTCGTCGTCGCCGGAGCCGTAGAGGATGACCTTCTGCGCGGCCTTCGGCAGCTTCGAGAAGGGCTGGTCGAGGCGGAACTTGTAGTGCTTCGCGAGCGTCGCCATCTGCCTCGCCCGCCAGTTCGTCGAGCCCGGCTTCAAGATGGCGATGGCGCCGTCGGCGATGGATTTCTCCGGAGCCACGACCAGACGCTCCGCGTCCGCCTTGAGGATCGTGCCGAGGCCTGAGCAGGCCGTGCAGGCGCCGTAGGGGGAATTGAACGAGAAGAGGCGCGGCGTGATCTCGGTGAGCGACGTGCCGCAGTCGGGGCAGGCGTAGTTCGCCGAGAGAACCTCTTCGGGTCCGTCGGTCACGGCGATCGTCACCAGGCCCCCCGAGACCCGCGTCGCGGTCTCGATCGAGTCGGCCAGGCGCTTGCGGTAATCCTCGTCGTCCGGCGGCTTCGCGACGAGCCGGTCGACGACGAGCTCGATCGTGTGCTTCTTCTGCTTGTCGAGCTCGGGCGGGCTGTCGAGGTCGTAGAGGGTTCCGTCGATGCGCGCCCGGAGGAACCCCTCCTTGAGCATCTCGGCCATCTGTTTCTTGTACTCGCCCTTCTTTCCGGAGACGTACGGGGCGAGCACCGTGAACCGGCTCCCCGGCGAGAGGCGCAGCGTGCGGTCCACCATCTCCTGGACCGTCTGCGCCTGGATCGGGCGTCCGCACTCGGGGCAGTGCGGCTTGCCGACCGACGCGTAGAGCAGGCGCAGGTAGTCGTAGATCTCGGTGACGGTGCCGACCGTCGAGCGCGGGTTCTTCGAGGTCGTCCGCTGTTCGATCGAGATGGCGGGCGAGAGCCCCTCGATCGAGTCCACGTCCGGTTTCTCCATCTGTTCGAGGAACTGGCGCGCATAGGCGGAGAGAGATTCGACGTACCGCCGCTGGCCCTCGGCGAAGATGGTGTCGAAGGCGAGCGAAGACTTACCCGATCCGGATACTCCCGTGATGACGACGAGTCGGTTTCGCGGGATGTCGACGGAGAGGTTCTGCAGGTTGTGTTGCCGCGCGCCGCGGATCCGAAGAAGGTCCATGGGAGCCGTGATTCTAATGGGTCGGTCGAGGCTCGGCCCGGACGGGCGCCGAAATTCCTATGAGACGGCCGCAAGGATTGTTAGAATTCCTCTCGAATCCGAATCTCTCGATCTTCACAAGTGAGCCATCCTGGCTCGCGCTTCCCCTCGAAGCTTGCGCGCCTCGGGGCGGTCCTGCTCTTCGCTCTTCTCGTCGATATCGGGCGCGCCGGGGCCCAACCCCTCTGCGCAACCCCCGGCAAGGACGGACCGGGAGGAGTCCTCGCGGGCGTCGTCAACACCTACTACCCGCCGGCCCTCGGCGTCGTGGCCGCGGGCTCCACTTCGATCGCGCTCGGCGCGGCCAGGGGGGCGCCGACGGCGATCGCGGCCGGCGACCTGCTTCTGGTGATCCAGATCCAGGACGCCGCGATCGACTCGACGAACACGGGCGCCTATGGGGACGGAATCGCCGGGGATCCGGCCCGCGGTTCGACGCTCTTAAACGGCGCCGGCCTCTACGAGTACGTCGTGGCCTCGAGCGGCGTCCCGCTCACCGGAGGGGTCCTCACCCTGCAGGGCCTCGGCGTTGGGGGCGGCCTCCTCAACGCCTACACGAACCAGGACTTCACGGCCACCCAGGGGCAGAGGCGCTTCCAGGTCGTGCGCGTTCCCCAGTACACGACAGCTACGCTGGGCCCCGCGTTGACGGCCTCCCGCTGGAACGGTGCGACCGGCGGAATTCTCGCGTTCGACGTTTCCGGCGCCCTCGACCTCGGCACGACGACCGTGAGCGTCGACGCGCTCGGCTTCCGCGGCGGTGGCGGGCGCGGCCTGACCGGGGCAGCCGGAGGGAGCAATCTCGATTACCGGACCCTCGCTTCTCAGAATTTCAACGGCGCCAAGGGCGAGGGCATCGCCGGAACACCCGTCTGGGTCCTGGACCTCGCGACGAACACGGTCGTGAGCACGGGTGCCGTCGAGGGTTACCCCAACGGAAGCATGGCGCGCGGCGCTCCGGGCAACGCCGGCGGCGGCGGAACCGACGGGAACACGAGCGCGAACGACCAGAATTCGGGGGGCGGGGGCGGAGGCAACGGCGGGATCGGAGGACAGGGCGGGAACACCTGGAACTCGAATCTGGCCGTCGGAGGATTCGGGGGCGCCGCCTTTCCCGCCACCCCTGCCCTGATCGTCCTCGGCGGAGGCGGCGGCGCGGGAACCCGCAACAACAGCGCCGGAGCCGACTCGAGCGGCGGTGCCGGCGGCGGGATCGTCCTCGTCCGGGCCGCAAGCGTGACGGGAACCGGAACCATCACCGCCAATGGCGGCGCCGGATCGAGCCCGGCCAACGACGGCGGAGGAGGCGGCGGCGCCGGCGGCACGATCGTCGTGATCACGAGCTCCGGCAACCTGGGCGGATTGACCGTTGCCACCAAAGGGGGAAGCGGGGGAAACGCCTGGCCGACTCAGGCCGTCGGCACTTGCCCGGACACTACAAATTGCAACTACCACGGACCCGGGGGAGGGGGCGCCGGCGGAGTGATTCTTCTGTCCAGCGCTCCGGCCGCGTCCGATGTTTCGGGAGGAGCCAACGGCACCACGACGACCGGGCTGAACACATTCGGGGCAACCGCCGGCGCGGTTGGCATTTTCAGCTCGACGGCAAGCCAGATTCCGGGAGTCCCCGCGCAGTGCCCTCCGACGCCGACTCCGACATTCACGAATACGCCGACGGCGACTCCCACGCTGACGCCGAGCCTGACTCCCACCATCACCCCGTCGCCGACCAGCACCGCGACCGCAACGG
>DATIWM010000344.1:0-3620 GCA_035519355.1 Thermoanaerobaculia bacterium
TGTGCCGGACGAACTCGTCGGGGAATCGGAGGCTTCCGTTCTCGACGCGGTCTTCCCCGATCACGATGCAGTTCTCCGCGCTCGCCCCGCGGGCCAGGCCGTGCGCCTTCAGGGCCTCGTACTCGGCCAGGAAGCCGAAGGTCCGGGCCGGCGCGAGGTGCCGCGCGTAGCTCTCGGGGGTGACGACGACCGTCACCGACTGGCGGCCGATGGCGGGGTGCGGAAAGTCGATCGTGTACGTGATGCGCAGGTCGCGGGCGGGGCGGATCTCGATCCGCTTTCCGTGCGGTCCGGAGACGGAGAGCGGCGCCGTCGGGGAGAAGGGGAGCGCGGCGTCGCGCAGCCGGGCGAGGCCGGCGTGATGGATCGCGTCGATCCAGGGCGCGGCGCTCCCGTCGAGGATCGGCAGCTCCGGCCCGTCCACCTCCACGAGCAGGTCGTGGATCCCGGAACCGACGAGCGCCGACAGGAGGTGCTCCACGGTTCCGACTTCGCGTCCCGGTCGGCCGAGGGAAGTGGCGTGGTCGAAGCGCGCGGCTTCCTCGGCAACGGCGGGAATCACCGCGCCGACGTCCGTCCGGAAGAAGACGATCCCGCGGCCCGTCTCGGCCGGATGGAGAGCGGCCGTGACGTGCCGCCCGCTGTGAAGGCCGACTCCCGCGACGCGTACCGAACGGGAGAGGGTCAGAGAGCCGTGCATTCCGGAGTCCGGAAAGAGCAGGAGCGATGCCATCTCCCGGGAGCCGGGAATCATTCGTTTCCAGAGGGATCGGGCCCGTTGAGACCGTGGCGTGTGGCGACGCCGCCACACCGTGACGCGGCCATTCCACACCGCCGCCCACCACGGACCGAGGAAGGCGAATGGAGGCCGTGGAGCGCCGGCTGCTATTCTGGGACGAGGATCGGACCGTGCTCGCCCCCGAGGATGAAAAGCCTTACGCTGATTTTCTCGCCGTTCTGCGCAAGCGCTGGCAGCCGGTCAAGGCTGCGATCTACACGTTCGATTCCACCGGCTACTTCCGTCTGAAGACCCAGTTCGGCTTCTCGCGGACGGACCGGATCCTCGATCGGTTCAGCCGGATGGAGCCGCTCGCGACGCACGTTTACGAGCACCGCGAGCCCTTTTTCGTCAACAGCCTGCGCCAGGCGGGGAAGCTCGTGGACATCCTCGAAGGGGCATCGACGACGAAGATGCTGACCTCGCCGATCTATCTCGACGGGCGGATCATCGGGATCGTCGACGTCCGCGACAAGGCCGGCCGCCTCCCCTTCACGCACGAGGACGTCCACGAGATGACGGACCTCCTCCGACGCTTCGCGGTCCTCCTGAAGCGCCACCCGCAGTACCGTCCGGAGGGAATCACGGCGGAAGGGAACGAAGGGCGCGGCTTCACGCCGCCTCCGGACATGCCGGCGATCGGGGGCACGGGCGCCATGCGCCTCGGATACGGCCCGAAGGGCCCGGAACCGGGCATCGCCTTCGAGATGGTCTCGCTGGACACGGGAGGGTTCCGGACACACGTGGACGCGATGGAGCGGACGCCGAATCCCGCCGCGCCGGCCGGCGATCTGCCGGCGGCCTACACCGCCGGCTCCGTCACCCACACCCTGCGCCTCGTCGAGGAGTCGCTTTCGCGGATGCCGTCGGCGCGGCCCGGCGGGCCCGCCGCGCCGGCGACGCTTCCGGCGGAGATCGACTTCTCGCGTCTCTACCTCCAGACCTGCCTCCAGTTCAACGAGGTCGAGGTCGCGGCCGTCTCCATCTACTTCCCGGCCCGGCTCGAGGTGACCTACGCGAGCCGGCGTCCCGTGGACCCCGACCTGAAGCCCGCCCTCGTCGAGAACCTCGAGAAAGTGGCCGGAAAGCCGGCCGCGCCCTTCCCGCTCCCCACGGAGCACGTCTTCCGCTCGCTCGACCTCGCGACGGCCGACGCCCGCCCGGTCCGGCGCGCGGACATCGCGGCGATCCAGTCGTCCGTCCTCGCCGCGACGCCCGAAGGGATCGCCATCTTCTCGCTCCTCTTCCGTCACAGCCCGACGCCCGAGACGCGCGAGGCGCTCCGCCCCGCGCACGTCGTCCTGAAGAACGCCCTGACGGAGTTCCGCAACGAGACGCGCTTCAAGGAGGCCTATCGGGGCCTCGTCAACAAGCTCGTCGAGCCGGGCCTTCGCCGCCGGACGGCGCTGAAGACCCACTCCTTCAACGTCGGGCGTCTCGCGCGGAAGTTCGCGACGACTCTCGGCCTGGCCCCCCCCGAGATCGAGCAGGTCACCGTCGCGGCGATCCTGCACGACATCGGGATGCGCGAACTGAACTACGACGAGCTCTACACGAAGCGCGCCCTGACCGAGGAAGAGGTCCGCCTCGTCCGGCAGCACCCGCGCGTCGGGGCGCACCTCGTCGAGGACATCTCCTGGCCCTACCCGGTGGCGCCCCTCGTCCGTCACCATCACGAACGGTGGGACGGCGCCGGCTACCCCGACGGGCTGAAGGGAGAGCGGATCCCGGTCGGATCGCGGATCATCCACCTCTGCGAGGCGTACGACGCCATGACCTCTCCCACGTCGTACCGGGCCGTCATCGCCGAGTCCCAGGCGCTCGACATCATCGCGTCGAAGGCGGGGACGCAGTTCGATCCCGACCTGGCGCCGCGCTTCAAGAGAATGCTCGAGGGCCGGACGGAGTGAACGGCCGCGCGCCCGGCGCCAGGGGCGCTCCGGCGAGCGAACCGACGAAGACGGTCGCCACCAACCGCCGCGCCTTCCACGAATACCACATCGAGGAGAAGTTCGAGGCCGGTGTCGCCCTGACGGGGACCGAGGTCAAGTCGCTCCGCGAGGGGCGCGCGAGCCTGGCCGACGGCTACGTCGCGGTAGCGGGGGGCGAGGCCTGGCTCTGGAACGTCCACGTCCCGCCTTACACCGCGGGGAGCTGGAACAACCCGGACCCGAAGCGGAAGCGGAAGCTCCTTCTCCACCGCCGCGAGATCGACCGGCTCGCCGGGAAGATCCAGCGGTCGGGCGCCACCTGCATTCCGCTCTCGATCTACTTCAAGGGGGCCCGCGCGAAGGTCCAGATCGCCCTCGTCACCGGCAAGAAGCTCCGCGACAAGCGCGAGACGATCCGCCGCCGCGAGGCCGACCGTGAGGCCCGCGCCGCGATCAAGTCCGCCAGCCGGCGGTAAACGCCCGCCCGCTGGACTCGGGGAGGGCTCCGCGCAGCGACGGTCCCGGGTACACCCGACCACCGCGAATTGAAACCGGAGGCGCTCGTCCGCCGACAGGATTTGTCGGTTCCTTCCGGCGGGAGGCTCCTGCAGGGCCCGGAACGTGACCGTCGTCACCGGAACGCGTTGTGGCAAGGAAGCTGTATATGAGAACCCTCTCGAAGCGATCGCGGCGGCTTCTCCTGTCGTCGGTTGCACTGTCCTTCCTCTTTGCCTTTACGGTGAACGCTCAACGGCCGGTCGAGGAAAAGGCCTTCCGGGCTCTCGACGGGCCGCGCGCGGCGGGCGTCCACGTCGTCATGGAACCGATTCTTCTCGACGACGGCACGGAGGTGGCCCTCGAGGTCTCCCCGCTCGAGGTGTTCGCTCCGGGAGCCGAGATCGTCGTCCACG
>DATIWM010000345.1:0-16215 GCA_035519355.1 Thermoanaerobaculia bacterium
GCGCCGGCCGTCGCCGCCACCGTCAGGAAGCGTCCGGCCGCGGGCCCCTCGAAGAGCCGTGACAGGACGATTTCGAGGAGAAGGAGCGGGTAGAGGTCGCTCGCGAGGCCCCCCGTCAACGAGAGCGCGAAGAGGACGAGCGCCAGCGACCCGCCGAGGTCGATCGGTACGGCGAAGGCGCCGAAGGCGCGCCCGACACCCGGCGCGAGGAAGAGAGCGCGGAGGGCGATGGCCCCGGCGGCGACCGCCGCGAGGCGCGGAACGTCGCCCGGGAGCACGCCGCCGGATGCGACTTCGAGCAGGACGGCGGCGAGAAGAAGCCCGGAAGAGAGGAGGCCGCGCGAGACGCCGTTCACGCCGCCGCGCCGCCCCGGTGAGTTCGCGCCTCAGTGGACATACGCGCACCCGACCCGGAGGCGGCCGTCGGGGAGCGGAACGGTGCTGACCGCGCGCATCGCCACCCGGTGGACCTCGGAGCTGTGGCGCTGGCGGATCTCTCCCTGGAGGAACGCGGACGGGCGTTTGTCCGCCGAGACGAACGAGAGACCCCCGTAGCCGATGTCCTTGACCTCCGCCGTCTCGCCGCGCCGCGACCGCGAGCCGGGGAGCTTCAGCGTGAGGCCCGGCACGTCGAAGCGCGGGAACCGGCGGGGGTTCGGGAAGTCGCCCGCCGTCTGCTTCTTGGAGCGGTAGAGCCGGATGTCCGACATCTTCAGGAGAAAGTCGAGAAGGCGCCCGTCCGTCGGGAACGACGCCACGCCGTACGAGAGGCCGACGCGGAGCCCCACCTGGCGAGGGAGGCGGATCGTCGAGACGCGCCGCCGGATCCGTTCGGCGACCGTGAGGCTGTGGAGGATGTCGCTGTTCGGCAGGACGGCGACGAACTCGTCGCCCCCGTAGCGGCACCCCGCGTCCACGGCCCGGAGCGAGGCCCGGATCGCCGCGGCCGTCCGCGCGAGGATGCTGTCGCCGACGGGGTGGCCGAGCCGGTCGTTGATCCCCTTGAATCCCGTCAGGTCCATCATGAGGACCGACACGACCCCGCCGGTCCGCTCGGCGCGCGCCACCTCGCGGTCGAGGTGGTCGAGGAGGAAACGCCGGTTGTAGAGGCCCGTGAGCGGATCGGTGATGGCGTTGAAACGAAGCGCCGAGATGTCGCGGTCCGAGAGAATCCGCGGTTCGCCGAGGAAGCCGCGCCGGGTGTGAAACTCGTGGAGCAGCGCCGTCTGGAGGGAGACGGGCGTGCCGAGGCTGTCGTGGAGAAGCTCGTGGACCCGGAGGACCCGACGGAACTCCCGTTCCGCCTCCGCGGGCTCGAGCGTCAGGCCCGTCCACTCGATCAGGAGAAGGCGGATCAGATCCGCCACACCGAGGCCGTCGGCGGCGATCCGAAGCTCTCTCTCGAATTGATCACGGGAGAAATTTCGTGCCCGCCCCAGCTTCGCGAGCCGGGCGACCCGGACGGCGACGTCCTGCTCCTTCAGCACTTTTCCGGCGGGCCGACGCCCGCCGCGGGCCGGCAGCTGTTCCCCATGGATGTCGAAAAAGTGTAGCACGCATCACAGATTATTGGTGCGCCTGCATCATGGGATCCGGGGCCCTTCTTCCGGCAACCTCTCGCGCGCAAGGGGGTTGCCACCATGGCGATGATCATTCTGGACACCTGCATCAACTGCGGTAACTGCGAGCCCGACTGCCCCAACACGGCGATCAGCCAGGGCCCGAACATCTACCTGATCGACGCGGCCAAGTGCACGGAGTGCGTCGGCGCGTTCGACGCGCCGAAGTGCGTCGAGGTCTGCCCGGTGGACGGCTGCATCGTGACGGACCCGGCCCACACGGAGAGCCGCGAGGCGCTCGAGGCGAAGTACCACAGTCTCCACGGCTGACGCGGGTTCACAACCAGGCGGGACGGCTCGGAGCCGGCGGCGAAGGCTGCCGGCTCGCCGTATTCCCCCGGGGGGAGCGTGATGCACTCGCATCCGGTGACAGCCCCCCGGTCCGAAACCCACATTGAGGCTCGGGAGACCTGCTCCGACGGGTAAGGTGCCTGTCCGGGCGGGCTCCTGGATTCGAGGAGGACGTATGTGCTTCTCCGTCAAGGTCGATCCCTCGACCTGGCAGCGCTATATCTCCGTGCCGGTGAGGGGGAAGGCCATTCTGATGGACCCCTTCACCAACAAGGGAACGGCCTTCACGGCCCACGAGAGGGATGAGCTGGACCTTCACGGCCTCCTCCCCCCCGCGATCTGCACGATCGAGCAGCAGCTCGAACGGGTCTACGAGAACTTCCTCACCAAGGCGACGCCTCTCGAGAGGTTCGTCTACCTGACGAGCCTCCACGACCGGAACGAGACCCTCTTCTACCGTCTCGTCCACGAGCGGATCGACGAGATGATGCCGATCGTCTACACGCCCGTCGTCGGCGAGGCGTGCCAGAAGTTCTCCCACATCTACCGGCGGGGGCGCGGCCTCTATGTCGGATACGACCAGCGGAACAACATCGAGAAGGTCCTCCGGAACTTCCACACGACCGACCCGTCGGTGATCGTCGTGACGGACGGCGAGCGGATCCTCGGACTGGGCGACCAGGGTGCGGGGGGCATGGGGATCCCGATCGGGAAGCTCTGCCTCTACACGCTCTGCGCCGGCGTCTCGCCCTACTCCACGCTCCCCATCACGCTCGACGTCGGGACGGACAACGAAGAGCGGCTGAAAGACCCTCTTTACCTCGGCCTCAGGCAACGGAGGATCCGGGGAGAGGCGTACCAGGACTTCATCGACCGGTTCGTCGTGGCCGTCCGGAAGGTCTACCCGAACGTCCTCCTCCAGTGGGAGGACTTCCTGAAGGGGAACGCGATCAAGCAGCTCGACCGGTTCCGCCACGCCCTGCCGACCTTCAACGACGACATCCAGGGGACCGCGGCCGTCGTCCTTGCCGGAATTTACGGCGCCTTGAAGCTGACCGGAAAGCCGATGCGCGACCAGCGGCTCGTCTTCGCGGGGGCCGGCGCCTCGTCGCACGGCATCGCGGCCCTCTTCGTCTCGGCGCTCGTCGAGGACGGGCTCTCGGCCGACGAGGCGCGCGGGCGCGTCTGGACGGTCGACACGAAGGGCCTCGTCCTGACGGACCGGCCGGGCCTCGAGGACTTCAAGGTGCTCTACGCACGGAGCCCCCAGGAGACCCTCTCGTGGAAGGTCGCCGACCGCGGGCGGATCACTCTCGAGGAGACGATCGCGGGCGCCCGCCCGACGATCCTCATCGGCGTCTCGGCCACGCCGGGGAACTTCACCGAGAGCATCGTCCGGCTCATGGCGAAACTCAACGATCGGCCGCTCGTCTTCCCGCTGTCGAACCCCACTTCGAAGAGCGAATGCACCGCCGGCGACGCCATCCGGTGGTCGGACGGGCGGGCCATCGTCGCCACGGGGAGTCCCTTCGCGCCCGTCGTCCACGGCGGAACGAAGCACCGGATCGGCCAATGCAACAACGCGTTCGTCTTCCCGGGCATCGGGCTCGGAGCCTGCGTTTCGCGCGCCCGGTACGTCAGCGACGGGATGTTCCTCGACGCGGCCAAGGCCCTGGCCGCGAACGTCACGGCCGAGGACCTCGCCGAAGGTTCGGTCTATCCCCAGCTCTCGCGGATCCGGGACTGCTCCCACGCCGTGGCGTGCGCCGTCATTCGACGGGCCGTCGCGGAAGGACACGCGGACGCGGGCGCCCTCGCGAATCTCGAGGAGTCGGTCCGCCGGGCGATGTGGTTCCCGGAGTACCTCCCCGTCCGTTATGAGCCGTGGGGCCAGGCCTTGCGTCACCGCAGGGCCACCGTCCGTGAGGAGCCCGTCGAGAGCCTCCACCGGGAGGAGGAGGTCCTCGTCGGACGCTAGGAAGAGAAGCCGGGTCCGTTGACGGAAGCGGAGCGGACCGTCACGCTTCGCGCATGTACGGTTCCGCGCGGCCGGCGCCCGGCCGCTCCGCCCTGGGTCGGTCCCGCGGGGCCGACGCGGTCCGGACCGACAGAGTCCCTCGCGAAGGCTGGTGGCTCCCGGCCCTCCTCGCTGCCGGTTTCCTCTTCCGGGTCTTCGAGAGCTGGGGCACGTTCCTCGACGCGGACGAAGCCATCCACGCGACGATCGCAGGGGCCCCGAACCTGGCGTCCGTCTACCGGCTGTCGACCGAACAGGCGCACCCGCCGCTCTATTTCCTCCTGCTTCATTTCTGGGCCGGAGTGTTCCCGACGGATTTCGGCCTCCGGCTGCCGAGCATCCTCATGGCAACGGCCGCGGTGGCGTTCCTCTACGCCGCCGTCCGGCGTCGTGTCGGATTCCTGCCAGCCGTCGCGACGGCCTCGCTCCTCGCCCTCTCTCCGTTCGTCGTCGACCTCACCTCCCAGGTGCGGGGATATTCGCTTCTCCTGCTTCTCCTCTCGGCCGCGCTCTTCGTCACCGCGCCGTCCGCCGGCCTCCCCTCCGCCAGTCGGCTCGCGGGGACCGGCGGGCTCCTGATCGCTGCGGAGGCAACCCACTATTCCGGCATTCTCTTCGCGGCCTCCCTGATCGCGGCTTTGCTGGTCGACCTCCGGTGCCGACAGGCGCCGCGCCGCACCTGGGCGGCTTTCTGGGCCTCAACGGCGGCCGTCGCCCTCTTCACGGCTCTCCTCTGGGTCCGACATGTGAGCGTCCTGAGGGGAGGAGCCGTCGAAGCGGACGCCATGACCGGGTGGCTCCGTCCTTTTTACTGGCAGCCGGGAGAAGGGCTCCTCGGCTTCCTTTCCCGGGCCTCGGTGGGTGTCTACTCCTTCCTCCTCGGGCCCACGGCCGCGGCGGGCGGTGCGGCGCTGGTCGCGCTCATCGCCCTGGCGGTGGGAACCCGGAAGGATCCGGGAACGACGGCCCTCCTCGCCCTGCCGTTCGTCGTCGCCTTCGGCGCCGCCGCGATGCGGATCTACCCTCTGGGACCGACCCGGCACTCCGCGTGGCTCTTTCCCACGGCGTCCGCGGCGCTCTGGCTCCCGCTCGCATGGATCAGGCCGGCGGCCTCGCGATGGGTCCTTCGCCTGCTGGCCATCCTGCTGCCGGTCTGGGCCTTCAGCATGCACGGCTACCTCGTCTCGGGGATCCCGAGGGCCGATCGGAAAAACGAGCATCTGCAAAGCCTTCTCTCGACGCTCGCCCGGCGCGTCGGCCCTTCGGACGTCGTCTTCGCCGACAAGCAGACGGCAACCCTCCTCCGCCGGTACCTGCCGGGTCGACCAGTCACCGCGGATCCGGCCCCTTCGAGCTTCGGGCGCGAGACTCTGGGCGGGATGAACGTCTGGGTCTCGCGGACCTGGCTCCTCGACGCCCCGACCTTCGTTGGTGAGCTTCCCCTTCTCCGGATGGAAGCGGGGCTCGCGCCGGGCCAACGGGTCTGGGTGGTCAACGCGGGCTCCCGTTCGTCGCTCCTTCCGGAGCTCGTCTCGGCCTACCCCGGGGCTCCCGTGACCCTCCCTGCCGGCTTCGGGAACTCCATCTGGATGTTCCAGATCGCCCTTCCCTGATCCGGAAGATGTGGATCCGCCGCTGGATTGCCGGCTCGGTGGCAATGCAAGTCGTTTATGGGCAGGATCTTAGGCTGGTGCGCCCGCCGCGATTCGAACGCGGGACCTTCAGATCCGGAGTCTGACGCTCTATCCGGGCTGAGCTACGGGCGCCGAAGGCTCTCCAAAGAACTGGGGTGAGAGACGGGATTCGAACCCGCGACCATCGGAGCCACAGTCCGATGCTCTACCGACTGAGCTACTCTCACCGCGCTCGATCGGACCGCGGAGGATACCAGAACCGGCCCGCCTTGACTTTGCGCCAATTCGGCACTAGCTTTCGCAGCAGGGAATTCGGGGAGAGTCTTCGGGACTCCGGGGGAGCGCGCCGCCTAACGCTGGGAAAGGCAGGTTGCATCATGGCAACGCGTCGTTTCGTTCCGCTTTCGGCCTTCGTCCTCGCGCTGCTGTGCGTTCTCTTGGCACCGCGCGCGGACGCAAAGATCACGGCCCACGGCGCCACCATGATCCAGGCGCAGGAGGGGGTCCCCGTCCAGGCTTTCCTCGCCTACTTCACGACGACGCGCGAGAGCACCAATCCCGAGGAGATCAACATCACGATCGACTGGGGCGACGGGTCCGTCACGGCGGGCTCGGTCCTGTACGACGGACACGGCCGCTTCTGGGTCTACGGCAACCATCCGTACGACACCTCGGGCACCTACAAGGTCGGGATCAAGATCTTCGACCCGATCATGGGATACGGGACGAGCGACCTGCGTCCCGGCACCCAGTAACCGACGCGGCAACCCCGCCCTCGCTCCGCGGTCCTCTCCTTCAGCCCTCGAGGGCGCGGGAGAGGACCCGGCCGAGCCGGCGAACTCCCTCCTCGATCACGTCCGGCGTCGCGTACGAGAAGTTGAGCCGCATCGACTCGTGGCCGCCTCCGTCGGGGTAGAAGGCGGCCCCGGGAACGAACGCCACCTTCTCGGCCAGGGCGTCCTTCAGCAGCTCGCCGGTGTCGATCCCTTTCGGGGCCGTGGCCCAGAGGAAGAGACCCCCTTGCGGCTTCGTCCAGCGGAGCCCCCGAGGGAAGTGCCGCGCCAGAGCCTCGAGCATGGCGTCGCGCCGCACGCCATAGACGGCGCGGAGTCGTTTCACGTGCCGGTCGAGAAAGCCTTCGCGCGCCACCTCGTAGGCCACGTGCTGGCAGAACGTGCTGGTGTGGAGATCCGCCGCCTGCTTGATCTGGGCGAGCTTCCGGACGACGGACTCCGGGGCGACGACCCAGCCGATCCGGAGGCCGGGCGCCAGCGTCTTCGAGAGCGTCGACAGGTAGATGACGTTTCCGGTGAAGGCGCGCTCGCCGCTGGCGCAGCCGTGGATTTCCGCGTCGAGCGTGACGAGCGGCGCGAGGTGGTCTCCTTCGTAGCGGAGCTGGCCGTACGGGTCGTCCTCCACGATCGGCGTCCCGTAGTGGTTCGCCAGCTCGACGAGACGCCGGCGGCGCGGGAGCGAGAGGGTCGTGCCGCCGGGGTTCTGGAAGTTCGGCAGGATGTAGAGGAATTTCGGACCGGCGCGGAGCTTCTCCTCGAGCGACTCGATGAGGAGGCCGTCGTCGTCGGTCGGCACCGGGAGGAAGTCCCCCTGTTGGGCGCCGAAGGCCTGGATGGCGCCGAGGTAGGTCGGTTGCTCGGTCAGGATCCGGTCGCCCGGGTTGATGAAGAGGCGCGCGATCAGGTCGAGAGCCTGCTGGGAACCCGACGTCACGAGGACGTTCTCGGGGCCGACGTGGATTCCGTACCGCGCCATGTGCCGGACGAAGAGCTCCCGAAGCGGCCGGTAGCCTTCGGTGACGCCGTACTGGAACGCCCCCTCGGACGACGAAGCGACGATCCGTTCCACGGCGGCGCCGATCTCCGTCCGCGGGAGGAATTGGGACGCCGGGAGGCCGCCGGCGAAGGAGATCAGGTCAGGGGCCTCCGTCAGCTTCAGGAGCTCCCGGATGATGGAGCTCGTCATCCCATGGGTTCTCTGGGCGAAGCGCGCCTCCCAGGGCGTCACGTTCACGGCCGGAGCGGCGCTGGCGGACCCGGCGAGGCCTGGAGCGAGGATCGGGGCCATGAGAGCCTCCGGGGAGCGCACGGTTTCCCCTCCCTTCGTATCGCACCGGATGGCCCCCGCCGCCATGAGGCAAAGGTCTCAGGCCCCCCCTTTGTCCGCGGAGCCGAAGCCCTCAGAATCGCCCCCGCATGAGCGGCGCAGCCCTCGCGGACGGGGTCCTCGTCCTCCCCCACGCGGTGCGGATCGGCGACACCGGCCTCCGGGGGTCGCTCTCGCTGCGGGCGCTCTGCGAACTCCTCCAGGAGAGCGCCGCGCTCCACGCCACCGCCCTCGGCGTCGGCGCCGGAGTCCTCGGGCCCCGGGGGCTCGCGTGGGTCCTCGTCCAGTGGTCGGTCGTGATCGAGGCCTGCCCCGCCTGGCGCGACACGATCGCCGTCGAAACGTGGCCCTCCGGGCTCACCGAGCGGATCGCGGTTCGCGACTTCCTCCTCCGGAGCGCGCGCGGCGCGGTCCTCGCCCGCGCCACCAGCCACTGGGTGATGCTCGACCTCCTCCGCCGCCGGCCCGTCCGGATGCCGGAGATGGTCCGGGAGATCGCGCTCGCGCCCCGCCCGCGCGCCCTCGAGGAGGGGCTCCTGAAGCTCGCGGCGCCCGACGTCGCCACGGACGTGGCCGAGTTCGGAGTCCGGTTCGCCGACCTCGACGTCAACGCCCACGTGAACAATCTGGCCTACGTCGAGTGGATCGCCGAATCGGTGCCGCGTGAGATCCTGCGTGCCGCCGACCCGAGACGCTTCGACATCTCCTTCCGCGCCGAAACGCACGACGGCGTCACCGTTCGCGTCGAGTGCGAGCGCGACCGCGGAGACGCCGGAGCCGCCTTCCGGCACCGGATCGTGGAGACCGCGAGCGGCCGGGAACTCGCGCTGGCCCGGACGGAATTCGTCGTCGGCTGATCCGCGCCGCCGGCATCGAGCGGGTCGACCCGTCTCTCCTCCTCGACGAAACGAAGCCGCCCCCCGTCAGGCGGCCCCGGCGCCGGAAAGAACGCTCTCGATGAAGGCGTCCTTTTCCTCCCAGATCCTCCGGACGGCGGCCTGGATGCGCTCACGGAACGCGGCATCCTCCGGGTAGTCGCCGGTGAACCACTCGGACGGGATCGGCAGCTCCCGGGCCCGGACGACGATCCGCGGAACGCCCCGCGAGAGAAGGTCCCAGACGGTCGGCCGGCCGCCGGGGTAGACGATCGTCACGTCGAGAAGGGCGTGGAGCGCCTCCCCCATCGCCGTGGCCGTGAAGACGATCCCTCCCGTCTTCGGCGGGAGAAGGTGGCGAAAGACGCTTCCGGTGCGGCGCCGCTTTTCAGGAGTGAAGCGGGTCCCTTCCGCGAAACTGAGGATCGAGACGGGGACGTCCCGGAAGCGCTCGCATGCCCGTCGCGTCGTCTCGAGATCCTCCCGGCGCTTCTCGGGGTGTTTCTCGAGGGTCTCCTTCGAATGCCGCTTCATGAACGGGAAGTCGAGAGCCCACCAGGCCGCCCCGAGAACCGGAACCCAGATCAGCTGCTGCTTGAGGAAGAAGCGGAGGAACGGAATCCGCCCGAGAAAGACCCGCTGGAGGACCGGGATGTCGACCCCGGACTGGTGGTTGGAAACGACGAGATAGGACACGTCGCGCCGGAGGGACGGCGGCAGCTCGACCTCCCAGCGCGTCGGCTGCGTGACGGAGAGCCCCCACGAGTTCACGGCGATCCACGCCTCGCCGATCGCGACGAGCCCTCGCGAGGAGAGCCGCCGCCACGCCGGAACCGGGACGACGAGCTTCGCGAACGTCAGGGCGAACAGGAGAGAGCACCAGAAAACGGTGTTCAGGACGAAGAGAAGGAACGCCAGCGACCCCACGAGAAGGCGGAGCGGCTTCGCCGGAGGCATGAACGCCGAATCGTAAGACTCCGGGACCCGTTCGGCTAGACGCCTCCGCGCGCCTCCGCCCGGGCGATGAGAGCCCCGACGTACCGGGACTTCACCTGCTCGCTCGCGAGCGCCCGCTTCACGGGAGGGAGCTTCAGGACCGCGCCCAGGACCGAGCCGAGGATCCGGTGGCTCGTGAGCGTCCGGTCGTCGAAGAGAAGGTCCGCGAGCTGCCCCCGCTCGAGCGCCATGACGACCGTCCGGTGGACCGTATCGAGGGGGGGAATCGTCCGGCGCCCGCGCCGGACGAGACGGAGAGCCCCCGGGCGGCAGGTCGGGACGCAGACACCGCAGCCGAGGCACGCGCTTTCCTGAAAGCGGACGGTCCGCCTCTTCGGCGCCCGCGCGTCGTTCGCCGAAACGAGCCCCATCGCCTCGACCGGACAGGCGGTCACGCACTTTCCGCAGCCGTTGCACCGCTCGCGGTCGATCCCGGGAATGAAGCCCGTCGTGTGAACGGGCTTCAGGAAGCCGAAGCGCCGCTGGGCGATCAGCGCCTCGCAGCAGCAGCCGCAGCAGTTGCAGATGAAGGCGGGGCGCTGCCGCACGTTCTCGCCGAACTGGACGAGACCGCGCCCGCGCGCCTCGTGAAGGAGGTCGAGCGTTTCCGCTCCGTCCGCCCGCCGGGCAAAGCCGTGCCGGATGAGGGACGAGGCGGTCGTCCCGAAGGTCATGCAGATCTCCATCGGCGCGTCGCAGGCGCGGCCGAGGTGCTGCATCTTGTGCCGGCAGTAGCAGACGCCGATGCCGATGTCGGAGGCTTCGCGGACCACCTCCGCCGCCCGCTCCCAGTCGAGCACCTCGAGCGTCTCGTCGCTATCGAGCGCCTCCTCGTTCACGAAGGCCCGTCCCAGCTGCGTCTCCCCGCGGGCGAAGAGCTCCCGGACGAAGTCCTCCTCGACGTTGAGGTACTGGTAGAAGAGCTCGGCCAGCGCCTTCTGGTCGACGTCGCCGCGGACGCGCATCATCGAGAACTCGAAGAAGCCGGCCATCGGCGGCGGAAGGACCCAGCGCGTCTCGCCGTTCCCCACGACGTCGACGAGGAGGGCCTTGTCGGCGAGCGCCTCCAGCACCGGACGGGCCTCGTCCGGCGTCATCTTCCAGGCCCGTGCGGCCGCCTCGGCCGTGAACGGCCGGATCGGGAGCTGGGCCACGAGCCCGGCCTCCCGCTCGGTGAAGAGGATCCGGAGGATCCGGTAGAGACGGTCCGACGGCGGGGCGCCCTGGGGAAAGCGGTTCAGCCGGTCGACGAGATCGCGGTAGGCGAAGCGGGCCGTCGCGTGCGCCATGGTGCCCCCGGCTCTCGCATCGTACCTCCGGTCAGGTCTCGATCGCCCCGCCGCAGGAGCTGCCGGCCCCTGCGGTGCAGCCGAAGCAGTGCCGGCGCGTCACGATGGCCCGTCCGGCGAGCGTCTCCGGCGAGAGGTCTCTCACGTGCAGGGGCGCGCCGCCGGCCGAGCGGGCCGGAAGCTCGAGCATCTGGTTGAAGTCGCAGTCGAAGATCCGACCGTCCCAGGAAACCGAGAGCGTATTCCGGCACATGAGGCCCGCGAGGGTCGCCGGGTTGAAGGAGTTCACGAGGAGCTCGAGGTACGAGACGAGGTTTCCGCTCGCCTCCAGCCATTCGAGAAACCGCGAGATCGGCATGTTGTTGAGGACGAGGAGCCGGTCGAAGGCGAGAGCGTGCTCCCGCCCCAGGCCTTCCTTCCACTCCCGCTCCATGGCCGCCTGGTTCCCCGGGAGGAAGGCGCCGACCGGGTTGGCCACCAGCGTCAGCCGCCGGCGCGGATCCCCCTGCCCGTAGCCGGCCGCATTGAGCGCCCGGAGCGCCTCGAGCGACCTCTCGAACGTCCCGTCGCCCCGCTGGGCGTCCGTGCCGCGGCGCCGCCAGTGCGGGAGCGAGGCGACGACCTCCACCCCCCGCCGTGCGAGCCACCCCGGCAGGTCGCGCTGGCCGGCCGACAGGAGGACCGTCAGGTTGCACCGGTCGATGACGTGCTTTCCGCGGAGGACGGCCGCATCGACGAGGTAACGAAAGCTCGGGTTCAGCTCCGGGGCGCCTCCCGTCAGGTCCACCGTGTGCGCCCCGGTCCGGTCCAGCGCGGCGAGACACGCGTCGACCGTCGCTCGGTCCATCACCTCGTCGGCCCGGTCGGGCCCGGCATCGACGTGACAGTGGCGACAGGTCATGTTGCACAGCTTTCCGAGGTTGATCTGGAAGATCTCGACGGCACCGGTGCGGAGCGGCGCGGCGCTCGAGGCCGCAAGGGCCCGGCCGAAGTCGCCTCCGAAGGGCGCCTCCGAAAGGTCCACCCCGGCGACGGCCGCCACCTGCCGCTCGGCCGACGCCAGCGGCGCTCCGCGCGCCCTGAGCGACAGGAGAGCGTCAGGCACGCCGCCTTCTCCCGGCCCGGATCACATCGACGCCTTTTTCACGTGTTCGAGCATCTGCACTCCATGTACGAGCGAGGCGCCGCCGCGGATCGCGACGGCCACGTGCAGGGCCTCGGTCATCTGTTCGAGGTCGGCCCCGTTCTTCAGGCACTCCTGGCTGAAGGCGTCGATGCAGTACGGGCACTGGACGACGTGGGCCACGGCCAGCGCCACGAGGGCCTTCTCCCGGGACGAGAGCGCCCCGTCCGCGAAGACCGCCCCGTAGTAGGCGAAGAACTTCTCGGCGAGCGCCTTGTTTCCTTCCGCGATCGAGCCGAAGTGCGCGAGGTGCTCGGGCTTGTAGTACGCCATGGGACCTCCCTTCCGGTGAGATGCATTCTCGCCGTGAAGGATCTCCGCGGGAAGCCGGGCCGGCGAGGCGGGCCTTTGCTATCGTTCCGCAACCGTTCCCGGAGGTCACCGGATGATCACGACCCTGCTCGAGGGAAACCGTCGCTTCGTGAAGGAGACGTTCGAGAAGGAACGTGAGTTTTTCATGTCGCTGGTCAAGCGCCAGAGGCCGACGGTCCTCTGGATCGGATGCTCGGACTCGCGACTCACCGTCAGCGCGATCACGAACACGCGGGCGGGCGAGGTCTTCGTCCACCGCAACATCGCCAATGTCGTCGCGACCAACGACTGGAACCTGAGCGCCGTTCTCGAGTTCACGATCAACCACCTCCGGATTCCCGACGTCGTCATCTGCGGCCACTACGGCTGCGGCGGGATCGCGGCCCTCGACGTCGAGGAATCCGACGACAAGTACATCCCCATCTGGCTCCTCAATGCGATGCCGGCCCGCGAACGGGTCGACCAGAGGTCCCGCGCCCAGTACATCCAGCTCTCCCCGGAAGAACGGATGCGGCAGATCGTGGAGGAGAACGTCAGGCTCCAGCTCGAGCACCTGAACGAATACCCCTTCGTCCGGCGGGAGCGGCAGGAGGGACGGCTGACGCTCCACGGCTGGGTCTACGACATGGGGACGGGAGAGATCAGGACCCTGGTCTGACCGGGCGGCCCGGCGCCGGCCGCCTGACTATTGACGGGCGGACCGCCGGGGTTCACCATCCGGGATTGTCGCGTTAACGCGTGACAGAGAGCGTGAGACCGGCGGGCCGTGCCGGCGGCGCAGGAGGTTTCATGCCCCGGGTTCTCCTCACGAGCGTCTGCCGTCCCCTCGGCGAGCGTTACGGCGACGCACCGAGCGTCGGGTACGAGCTCCTCTTCGGACAGGTGACGCGGGCGCAGGGGCTCTTCAGCCCGCGCGCGAACCACGTGCAGTTCTCGCTGGAGTACGTCGCGGAGAACCTCGACGCGCCGGCGACGGTTCTTCATTACCCGAGCCGGCGCGAGCTCGAGAAGGAACTCGCCCGGGGCTACGACGTCGTCGGAATCTCCTTCGTCCTCTCCACGTTTCACCGGATGAAGGAGGCCGTGGCTCTCGTCCGGCGGCACTCCCCGACCTCGAAGATCGTCCTCGGCGGCTACGGAACCGTTCTGTCCGACGAGGTCCTCCGGCCGTACGCCGACCACGTCTGCCGCGAGGAAGGTGCCGGGTTCATGCGGCGCCTCCTCGGCGAGAGCGCCGTGGAGCCGCCCCTGAAGCACCCGCTCGTCGTCAGCCGCCTCCGGCTCTTCGGCCGCGAGGCGTCGCGCACCGGCATGGTCTTCGCCGGCCTCGGCTGTCCCAACGGCTGCGACTTCTGCTGCACCTCCCACTTCTTCAAGCGGAAGCACATCCGACTTCTTCCGACCGGTCGTGACATCTACCGGGTCGTCCAGCGGTACCTCGAGGTCGAGCCTGGCATGTCGATCGCCATCCTGGACGAGGACTTCCTCCTGAACCGGGCGCGGGCGATGGAGTTTCGCGACTGCGTCCGCGAGGGGGGGCGGCCTCTCTCGGTCTTCGCCTTCGCGAGCGTGAAGGCCGTCAGCCAGTACACGGTCACGGAGATTCTCGAGATGGGGATCGACGGGCTCTGGATCGGGTACGAGGGGAGCCGTTCGGGATTCGCCAAGCAGTCGGGGCGCCCCGTGGAGGAACTCTTCCGGGAGCTGCGCGATCACGGAATCAGCGTCCTGGCCTCGATGATCGTCGGCCTGCCCTATCAGACCCCGGAGATCCTCGAGGAGGAGCTGACCGGCCTGCTCGACCTGAATCCGACGCTGGCGCAGTTCCTCATCTACGGCCCGACGCCCGGGACGCCGTTCTTTGACCGGGTCGAGAAGGAAGGGATGTTTCACGGCGAGGTCGCGGCCGACCCGGAGGCGTACTACCGCCGCTGCACCGGCTTCCATTCGCTGGTGAAGCATCCCCGGATGAGCGCGGCCGAGATCGAGGCGATCCAGGAACGCTGCTTCCGGGAAGATCTGCGGCGGCTGGGCCCGTCGATCTACCGGTCTCTCGAGACGTGGACTCTCGGCCACGGGACGCTCAAAGGCTCCAGCAGCCTTCTGCTCAAGAAGAAGGCCGACCTCTTCGCCCGCGAGATTCGGAAGGCCTACCCGGTCTTCCTCGCGGGACGGCTGCTGGCCTCGGGGCGCGACGTCCGGCGCCGGATCGGGGAACTCGAGAAGCGGATCCATCGCGCGCTCGGTCCGCCGACCCTTTCCGAACGTCTCCGCTCCGGCGTGGCTCTCGCGCTCGCCGTTTGGACGGGACTGACGCTGCGGTTCGGACTCTTCCAGCACCCGGCGCTCACGCGACACACGTTCCGGATGCCGGAGGAGTCGCTTCCCGGCCGGGTCTGGCGCCGCCTGCGCGGGTCGGATGCCGCCGGCCACCGGGTGGAGGTCGAGCTGCGGCCCGAGGCGACCGTCTGGGTCAGCGTCGCGGGCCGGCTGTCGCTCTCCGGAGCCGACCGGCTCGCCTCGGGGCTCCGGGAGGGCCTGAATCGCCGGAAGGAGCGGCTCGTCCTGGATCTGGCGAGACTGGCGCAGGCCGAGCAGGACGCGCTCGAGAATCTCGCCGAGCGCCTGCGCGACTACCGGGGCCGGATCCGGGTCGTCGCACCGCCCACGCGCGAATTCGCCACCCTGGCCGCCCTCTTCGCCCTCTATCACTGACGAAGAGCCCGTCGTCGCGACGGGCGTCGTTTCAGGGCCGCCCGGAGCTGACGGGCTTCCCGCCGCCGGCTGCCGTAACCTCGCCGCCTCGAGAACGTATTGCCTCGGTGACGTCGGTTCCTTCGTCACAGGAGGGTTCTATGCGTCGTCTTGGGAGTTGGTCCGGCCTCGTCGGCTCCGCGGTTCTGGCTGCCGCTCTTCCGGCTCCCGCAGCCCCGGCGGATCCCGCGGATCGAATTCAGCTCCGGCCTGTCCGGTACGAACTGGATCTCCTCGTCGACTTCAAGGAGGAGACGGTCTCCGGAGCGGCCCGGATCCTCCTCCGGAACGACTCCTCTTCGCCCGCCGCCCAGGCCTCGCTCCTCCTCTACCGGCTCCTGACCGTGCGGGGCGTGACGAACGGGGCCGGGAGCCCGGTCCCCTTCACGCAACAAATCGTCGCGTTCGAAGACGAGGCCCGGCGGCAGGTCAATCGCGTCGTCGTGCCGCTCGCGCCGCCGCTCCCTCCCGGAGGCGAGATCGTCCTGCGGGTCGAGTACGGCGGTTACCTCGCCGGATACGTCGAGACGGGCTCGCTCTACATCAAGGACCGCGTCGACGAGTCGTTCACGATCCTTCGCGAGGACGCCGAGGCCTACCCGACCGTTCGCGTCCCTTCCGCCCGCGTCAACCGGGCTGCGGGCCTTCCGGATTTCGACTACCTCGCCCGCATCACGGTGCCGAACACGCACGTCGTCGCGAGCGGCGGCTCGCTCGTGGAAAGAACGGAGCGGGATGGAAGGGCTACGTATGTCTACCGGAGCGTCAAGCCGTCCTGGCGGATGGACTTCGCCATCGCGAGGTACGGCGTCCTGGAGCGGGACGGGTTCAAGGTCTACCACTTTCCGGAAGACGTCCGAAGCGCCGAGCGGATTCTGGAGGCGGCACGCGCGGTGAGATCGTCCTATACGAAGCGCTTCGGCCCGCTCCCCGAGATTCCTTCCTTCGCGATCATCGAGATCCCCGACGGCTGGGGCTCCCAGGCCGACGTCACGTCGATCCTCCAGTCGGCGGCGGCCTTCAAGAACCCGGAGCGCGTCGGCGAGCTGTACCACGAGGTCTCACACCTCTGGAACGTCCGCTCGACCGACCCGTCGTTCTGCCGGTGGAACGAGGGACTGGCC
>DATIWM010000346.1:0-4866 GCA_035519355.1 Thermoanaerobaculia bacterium
GTCCGAGACCGCGGAGCACCGCGAGAAGACGCGGCAGAAGCGCCGGCAGGTTCGCCTCCTCGTTGTAGACAGGCACAACCACCGAGACCTTCCGCGGCACCGCGGCCGAATGCGATCGCTCCACCGGCACGTCGGGAGGCATTCTAGCCTCGCGGCGCTTCAGCGGTTCGTGAGGAGGGAGAACTTCCCGTTCTTCATCCGCGCCAGCTCGCGCCCCGGACGGAAGCCCGCCTTCGGGTCCGTCATCATCCTGAGGTCGTCCTCGTGGATGATGAGGAAGACCCGCTTCGGGCCCTCCCACATCCTGAGGAACTCCTCCTGCGTCGGGAAAAGCCCCTCCGTGCCCGGGCGCGTGCTGCCGAAGTTGAGCTCGTGCCAGCCGAGGCCGGTGACCAGAACGAAGCGCTTCGTGTAGAAGGGTGTCGCCTGCAGATAGTGGCCCCTCTGGATGATGAGGTCGTCCGGTTTCAGCTCGCGGAGAAGCGTCGAGATGATCGGCCACGGCGTGATCGCCCGCGCGGCCGACGGCAGGATCAGGAGCAGGCCGAAGAGGAAGGCGAGCCAGGGCACCGCGATGCCCGGCACCGGGTCGAGTCGCGACGGCGCCGCCGACCGTCCCAGGAGGCGGGCGAGGAGCTGCGGCGCGAGGCAGGCCGCGACGGCGGCGAGGAGAACGGAGAGGACGGCGAGGCCGAGCCGTTCCTGCCCCCACGCCGCGAGGTGCCCTTTCCCGATCCCGAAGTAGATCCCGGCCAGGAAGAGCGCCGCGAGGAGGAGAGCCGTGAGGAGGCGCTCCGCCTTGAAGTCGGTCCCCCGCTGCCGCGCCTTCTCGATGCCGACCGCGAGGAGCACGCCCAGGGAAGCCCAGATCGGCTCCACGTACGGGATCAGCTTGGACTGCGACACCGTGAAGAAGAGGAAGACGAGAAGAGCCCAGATCCAGAGGAAGCTCTCCGTCGCCCGGTCGCGGAAGGCGGAGAGCTTTCCCGGGAACGTCTCGCGGAAGCGGCCGAAGAAGCCGGTCCAGGGAAGAAAGCCCGCGATCAGAACCCCCACGAAGTAGAACAGAGACCCCTGGCGCCGGTGGGCCTTCGTGAAGAACCGGCGGAAGTGCTGGTCGCCGAAGTAGAAGTCGAGGAATCCGGGGTTCCGTCGCGCCATCTCGACGTGCCACGGCACGGCGATCAGCAGGAAGACGAGGAGCGGCCCCGGCGCAAAGAGCTTCGGAAGGAGCCGCCAGCGCCCGGAGAGCGCCAGGAAGACGAGGATCGCCCCGCCGGGGAGGACGACGCCGATGAGCCCCTTGGCCAGCACGGCCGCCGCACAGGCCACGTGGAGACCATAGAGCGCGCGCCGGGCCCGGCGGCTGTTTCCCTCCTGCTCCGCCTCCGCAAAGGCGGCAAAGGCAAAGACGGCACCCGTCAGGACGAATGAGAGCAACGGGTCCGTGAGGGTGATCCGGGCCAGCGCGAACACCAGGGCCGAGCTTCCCGTCACGAGCCCGGCCAGTAGGCCCGTCCGAGTCCCCCACCGCCGCCCGGCGAAGACGGCCGCCATCAGGACCATTCCGATGGTCGCGAGCATCCCCGGCAGGCGGGCGGCCCACTCGTTCTCGCCGAAGAGCGCCATCGAGCCGGCGACGAGCCAGTAGAGAAGCGGCGGCTTCTCGAAGTAGAGACCACCGTTCAGGTGCGGCGTGATGAACTCGCCGGTTGCGAGCATCTCGCGCGGGATCTCCGCGTACCGCCCCTCGTCCGGCTCGAAGAAGGGGGTCTTCTCCAGCTGGAGGCCCGTCAGGAGGAGCGTCAGGGCGAGGAGAATGAGAAGCCCGCGGTTCCCGCGGGCGGACAGCTCGTTCATGCGCGGATTCTAGGGGGATTGAAGAGGCGCTCCTCTCGAGGCGCTCAGGAACGTGACAGCCGAAGCCCGCCGGAAAAAGCCCAGTTCCGTTCCGGCCGCCAGAGGCCGGCGTCCCGGGTCGGAGACTCGACATGGAACCGGCAGGCGCCCCGCCAGTAGTCGTAAGGGGTCCCGCGGCGGGAATGGATGGCCACGTCGAGAAGGTAGGTGCCGGCCCCCAGGTCGCAACGCGGGAGCGTCAGCCGGGCGGTGCCCGGCGCGTCGAATCGCTCCCCGTTCAGGCCGTCCGTCTCCGTGTTCGACCCATGGACGCAGACGTCCTCGGGCGTGTAGACGCCCATTCCGAAGACGAAATCGGTGAGAGGCCGCGACGGGGAGGCCTCGATCTCGACCGTGACGCTCTCTCCCGATCTGAAGGAGTAGCGCTCGGCGCCGGAGGCGTCGAGAAGGCGGCAGGCGGTGATCACGGCCGATCGGTCGCCCCACCGGCGGGGCCGTTCGGCCTCGGGCGCGGGGGGTGCGGCTTCCCGCAGCTCGTCCTGGTCCTTCACGTGCTCCGTCTTCAGCCGCTCGCCTTCTCCCGCGGCGACGTCGAGCCGGTAGGCGGCCAGCATCTCGCGCGCCTCCCCCGTCCCCTTCGTGCGGCCCTGCTCCAGATAGAGGACGCGGTCGCACAACTCCTCGACGAGGCCGAGGGCGTGGCTCACGAAGAAGATCGTCTTTCCGCGCGCGCGGAACTCTCCGATCGTGTCGAGGCAGCGGCGCGAGAAAGCCTCGTCGCCGACGGCGAGAACCTCGTCCACGACGAGGATGTCCGGATCCACGTGGACCGCCACGGCGAAGCCGAGCCGGACGTACATCCCCGAGGAGTAGGTCTTCACGGGCTGGTCCATGAACTCTTCGAGGCCGGCGTAGGCCGCGATCTCCGGGAGCTTCCGCTCGATCTCCTTCCGGGTCAGGCCGAGCATCACGCCGTTGATCACGACGTTCTCGCGCCCCGAGATCTCCGGATGGAAGCCGGCACCCAGCTCGATGAGCGCCGAGACCTTTCCGTCCACCGCGAGCCGCCCCGCGGTCGGCTTGAAGATCCCGGCGACGAGCTTCAGGAGCGTCGACTTCCCGCTCCCGTTCGCCCCGATGACCCCGAAGGTTTCTCCCTGAGCCACCGAGAACGAGACGTTCCAGAGGGCGTCGACGGTCTCGGAGGGGCCAAGCGCCTCGGCGAGACCTCGACCGAGGAAGGCCGACTTGAGCGTCCCGAACGCGCGCGACCTGCCCCAGCGGCGGTAGCGCTTCGAAACGCCCTCGGCGACGACCGCGAACCCCGTCGTCACACCGCCTCCGGGTAGGAGTCGCGGAGCCGCGCGAAGAAGAGAGATCCGAGCGTGAAGACGAGGAGGGAGATGGCCGCGACGCGCGCCCACTCCCCGGCGCCCACCCACCGGCCGTAGAAAAGGGCGTCGTGCCACGCGGCGAAGAGCGGCGCGACGGGGTTCCACGCGAGGAGGCTACGCAGGAAAGGGGACGAAATGTCCGGAAGGGTGTAGAGGATCGGGGTCCCGAAAAACCAGAGGGTGAGCCCCGTGCCGAGGAGGTCCTTCACGTCGCGGAAGTGGACCGTCAGTCCGGCCAGAAAGTACCCGGCGCCGAGAAGGAAGAGCCCCTCGAGAACGATCAGGAGCGGCACCTGGAAGAGCGCCGGCGTCATCGCGACGGCCGGCCCGAAGACGCCGGCTGCGCCGAGGACGAGGCCGAGACCGAGGACCGGCAGGGCGAGGAGGAAGTGGACGCCCTGCGCGAGGACGGCCACCGTCGGAAGGACCTCGGCCGGGAAGAGGACCTTCTTCAGGAGGGACCCGTGAACGACGAGCGACGCCGAGGCGTCCGTCAGCGACGCGGAGAGCCAGTTCCACGGGAGGAGGCCGCAGAAGAGGAAGAGGGCGTAGGGGCTGGTGGACGGGCTCCGCGCGGGAAAGATGAGCTGGAAGACGACCGTGTAGACGGCGAGCATCAGGAGCGGATTCAGGAGCGACCAGAAGAACCCGAGGACGCTCCCGCGGTAGCGGGCCTTCAGCTCGCGCGCCACGAGAACGCCGACGAGGGCGCGGTGGCGGAGGAGATCCCTGAGTCCGTCGAGCATTCCTGGGGACGCATGATACGTACGGAGGGCGCGCGGCGCCTTTCGGTAAACTGGCGGCGCGATGCGCAGAAATGCCGTTCTCGTACTGGTACTCGCTCTCTTCGTCACCGTCCCCGCGGCCGCCGACGACGCCCCGAAGAAACGCCCGAAGATCGGCATCGCCTTTGCCGGCGGGGGGGCGAGGGGCGGGGCGCACGTCGGGGTCCTGAAGGTCCTCGAGGAGATGCGGATCCCTGTCGACTACGTCGCGGGGACGAGCATCGGCTCCATCATCGCCGGTCTCTACGCCACCGGCCTTTCTCCCGACGAGATGGAGAAGATCCTCAAGGAGACCGACTGGGACGCCGCCGTCGCCGACGACCCGCCGCGGAAGGAGATCTCGTACCGGCGGAAGGAGGACGACGATCTCTACCTCATCAAGGCCGAGCTCGGGTTCTCGCAGGGAAAGATGGTCCTTCCGACCGGCCTCCTCGCCGGAGAGAAGCTCGGCATCCTCCTCCGGAAGTTCACCCTCCCCTTCAGCGAGGTCCGCGACTTCGACCGCTTCCCGATCCCGTACCGCGCCGTCGCGGCCGACCTCGCGACGGGGAACCCCGTCGTCCTCTCGAAGGGGGACATCGCCCGCGCCATGAGGGCGAGCATGGCGATCGCCGGCTTCTTCAGCCCCGTGGAGCTGGACGGGAAGCTCCTGACGGACGGCGGCGCGGCCAGGAATCTGCCCGTCGACGTCGTTCGCGCGATGGGGGCCGACGTCGTCATCGCGATCGACATCTCGACGCCGCTCAGGGGTCAGGACGAGCTGACGAATCTCTTCGCGATCACGAACCAGACGATCGGCTTCCTGACGCGCCTGAACGTCATCCGGT
>DATIWM010000347.1:0-11951 GCA_035519355.1 Thermoanaerobaculia bacterium
TGGATGAAGGGTCCGGGGATGGCGCTCTTTTCGGAGGTCCGCCGGTCCCTCGGCGAGCGGCCGATCATCGCCGAGGACCTCGGCTCGATCGACGACGACGTCAAGGCCCTCCTCGCCGCGACGGGTTTCCCCGGGATGAAGGTCCTCCAGTTCGCTTTCTTCGACGAGGACAGCCTCTATCTTCCCCACCACCACACGCCCAACTCCGTCGTCTACACGGGGACGCACGACAACGACACGACGCGCGGCTGGTGGGAGGCGCTCGACGAGACGACCCGCAGCAAGGTCCGGGACTATCTCGGCATCGACGGGCGGGAGATCGAGTGGGACCTGATCCGCGCCGCCTACGCCTCCGTCGCCGAGCGCGCCATCGTCCCGCTGCAGGACGTGGCGGGGCTCGGCAGCGCGGCGAGGATGAACTTCCCGGGCCGTATCGAAGGGAACTGGGCGTGGCGGGCGCGGCCGGAGCACTTCTCCGCGGCATCCGCAGGGCGGCTCCGCCGGCTCGCCCGCCTCACCGGGCGCCTCGCCCGCTGAGCCGGCGACGCGTGAGTCGCGGCGGATCGCGCCGGTCTGGCTCTCGCGGTATCGTCCTTCCCATGAAGAGCGGGTTCGTCCGGCGGATTCCGACCCCCGAGGAGGAGCAGGAACGGCTCTCCCGGCCGGTCCCTCCCTATCCGCCGGGGCACGAGGAGGACGTCGTCCTCCGGGACGGGACGCCCCTCCACCTCCGCCCCATCCGCCCCGACGACGGGCCGGAGCTCCTCAAGCTCTACGACAAGCTCTCGAACACCAGCCTCTACCACCGCTTCTTCGTCGTGCCGCAGAAGGACGCCTCGAAAGCCGACTACCTCGCCCACGTCGACTACGACAACCAGTTCGCCGTCGTGGCCCAGCGGGACGGCGAGGTCGTGGCCGTCGCCCGCTACCACCGCGACCTGGCCCGGCCGGACCACGCCGAAGTCGCCTTCACGGTCGCCGACGATCTCCAGGGGAAGGGAATCGGCTCGCTTCTTTTCCGCCGGCTCGCCGCCATCGCCCGCCAGCACGGGGTCGCGGTCTTCGACGCCGAGGTCCTGAACGACAACACGGGGATGATCCGCGTCTTCGAGAAAGCGGGCTGCCCCATGACCCGGCGGACGGAAGGCGACCACTTCCACTTCGAGATCCGGCTCAACCCGTCCGGCTGACTCCGCCCCCTATACTCGTTCGGCCGGATGTCCTCCGAAGCTCTTCCCGAAAGCATCGGTCGCTACCAGGTCCGGCGCCTGCTGGGCCGCGGCGGCATGGGCGAGGTCTACCTCTGCGCCGATCCGGCGCTCGGCCGGCAGGTCGCGGTGAAGATCCTCCCGGCGAACCTCGCCTCTGACGAGAAGATGCGCGGCCGCTTCCTGAACGAGGCCCGCGCCGTCGCCGGGATCAACCACCCCAACGTCATCACGATCCACGACGTCGGGGTCACGGACGACCACGACGCGGGGCTTCCGACGGGCCTCCTCTACCTCGTCCTCGAGTACCTCGAGGGGCTCGCCGTGGACGAGATCATGGAGAAGCGGCGCCTCTCGGTTGACGAGTGCCTCGACATCGCCATCCAGGCGCTCGAGGGCCTGAAGGCGGCGCACCAGAAGCGGATCCTCCACCGGGACATCACGCCCGCGAACATCATGATCGAGCCCGACGGCCGCGTGAAGATACTCGACTTCGGGCTCTCGAAGCTTCTCAAGGAGGGAGCCCGGGACACCTCCACGGCCCCCCGGCAGACGGGCGACGGGATGATCGTCGGGACGCTCGACTACCTGAGCCCGGAGCAGGCGCTCGGGAACCCTCTCGACGAGCGGTCGGACCTCTTTTCTTTCGGCATCGTCTTCTACCAGATGCTCACCGGGACGCACCCCTTTTCCGGCAAGAGCGTGACGCAGATGGTGGCGCGGATGATGTCGCAGGAGCCGCACCCGATCACGGATTCGTCCGGCGTCCCGGAGGTTCTCCAGCAGGTTCTCGCGCGCGCGCTGAAGAAGAGCGCCGACCAGCGCTACGGGAGCGCCGCCCAGATGATGCTCGACCTCGTCCTGGCGCGACGGGAGCTGGGGAGCGTCTCCCGGACGGACAAGCTGCTCGGGATGTCCCAGCGGGTCGCCGCCGCCGAGACCGCCGCGCGAGCGGGTCCGCTCACGGTCGCGGCGTCCCCGGACACCTCTCCGGGAGCGGCGCGGCGCGGCGAGCCGACCGGCCCTCTGCCCGGCCTCGGGTCGCGACTCTCCCGCCCGGCGCTCGGCGTCCTGATCGCCGCCGCCCTCGTCATTCTTGCGGCCGTCGTCGTGATCCTTCTCCGCGCGCTCCTCTGACGCCGCCGCCGGCGGCCGGGCGATCTTCTAGACTCGGACCAATCGAACAGCGGAGAACCGCCGGATCCGGTCCCCCGACGAGGGGCGCGGCCGCTTACGCGACCCTGGCCCTGCTTCTCCTCGCCGCCTTCATCGGGCGGTCCGTGATCTCCTCGGACGGGGCCGAGGTCGTCTCCGTTTCCCTCGCGTTCCTGGTGCAGGGACGATTCGAGGCGGCCATGCTCCCGACGAACGACCTGCTGCCCGTTCCAGCGTTCCACTCGCACTACGGACTCTTTCCATCCCTCGTCCCGCTCCCATTTCTCGCGCCGGTCTGGCCGCTCCGCACGCTCGTGGGAGCTTCGGCGGTCGACGCGGCGGCCGCCCTGACCTGGCTGACCGGCGCGGCGCTGGCCGCCCTCGGCTTCCTCCGGGTCGCCCGGAGCCTCCGTCCGGGAACGTCCGCGATCTGGGCCCCGGCGTTTCTCGCCGGCACGTTTCTCTGGCCGTATGCGGCCGATTCCTTCTTCGATCCCTGGTCGGCGGCGGCCTTCGCTTTCGCGGCGGCGCAGCTCCTCTCTACGGCGAAGCTCCGTCCCGCCGACCTTCTCGCCTCGGGTCTCCTCTGGTCTGCCGGCTGCTGGCTTCGTCCGATCCTCTGGGTGACTGCACCGATACCCGTCCTGGCCGTGGCCCTTCGTACCCGGCGGGAGGCGGGATCTGCCCGGACCCTCCTGCCGCTCGGCTTCGGCCTCCTGGCCGGGCTCGCCGTCGCCCTCGCGGTCAATCGGCTCAACCAGGGCGCGTTCCTCGATTTCGGGTATGCCCTGTCGCCCTCCCTTCCGTTCCGCTCCGGGCTCCTTCACGGGCTTCTCGGGCAGACCGTTCTTCCGGGGCGCGGGATTCTTCTCTACGCACCCCTACTCGTCGCCGCCCTCGCGGGTCTCCGGCGGCTCCGCGTCGACGCCATGGTTCTTCTCGCCGGTCCGCTCGTCGTCCTTCTCCTCGTCATTTCACGCTGGTACATCTGGTACGGCGGCTCGTGCTGGGGTCCGAGGTACCTCCTCGCGGCCCTCCCGCTGGCCGCGGCGCCGGCCGTCCTCGTGACGCGGCGTCTGACCGTTCCGCTCCTCCTCGCCGGAGCCGCCGTCAACCTCCTCGGCGTCGCCGTCGCTCCCGGCGCCTGGATCTCGTATGCGGAGCGGCTGCCCGTGCCGGAGGGAGCCGCGTGGCCGCAGGCGGGCCCGGACCGCGTTTCCGAAGTGGCCGGCCTGAGTCCCGTCTCCGGACACCTCTGGCTTCTGGCCGAGAACGTCCGGCCGGGATTCCTCAACGCCCCCGCGATTTACACATCGAGCGCACCGCCTCCGAAGCCCGAAGTCTTCATCTCGCCCTGGGTCCTTCGTCGACTGCTCCGCCTGCCGCCCCTTTCGCCTCTCGTGCCGCGGCTCCTGACGCGGACCGCTGCCGCGTATGCGTACCGCGGCCGTCCGGAGCAGGCCGCCCGCTTCGCCCGCGAGGCCCTTCTCCTCGATCCGCTCCAGGCGGAGGCCCGGGAACTTCTCGCGCCCCGGGAGACTCCTTCTCCTCAGCCTCCGGGTTCCGACAGCAGGCCGAGAAGCGTCCCGTAGGCCGCCGGGAGGGGGGCCGAGATGTCGAGGTCGAGGGCGGGAATGACGATCCGCGCCGCATGAAGGAGCGGGTGAGCGACGCCGGACAGCGCGGCGCGAAGCCGGCCGTCGCGCACGCCGTGCCATCGCTCCGACCCGCCGTACAGGTCGTCGCCGACGACCGGATGGCCCTTCGCGGCGAGGTGGACCCGGATCTGGTGGGTCCGCCCCGTCTCCGGCGAGATCTCGAGGTCCGCGAGAGAGCGGTAGCGTCTGAGAGTCCGGTAGGGCGTCGCCGACGGCTTTCCTTCCTTCGCGACGCGCATCTTCCGGCCGTCCCTCGGATCGCGCGCGAGGGGGAGGTCGATCCGCCCCCGGGCGGGGACCGGATGTCCCCAGACGAGCGCGCGGTACGTCTTCATGGCCTCTCTCTCCTGAAGCGCGCGGGAGAGGCTGCGGTGCGCCGCTTCGGTCCTCGCGAGAAGGACGACGCCCGACGTCCCGACGTCGAGGCGATGGACGAGGCGGAGGGGCCCGACGTCCCCCGCGCCGCAGGCGTCGAGGAGGCGCGCCACGATCTCCCGCTCCGACTTGCCCGTCCGCGCGGAGGTCGCCATCGAGACGCCCGCCGGCTTGGCGAGCGCGAGAACGTCGTCGGTCGTCAGGAGGATCACGCCGGACGGGCGCGGCGGTTCAGCTCTTCGGCACCTGGGCGGCCCCGAAATTCGACTTCGGCGGCGCCTTCTTCGGCTTCGGTTTCTCGATCTTGTCCGTCGTCTTGCCGTCGAACGGCCTCTGAAGGGGGACGTGGGCGGTCACGGCGTCGCCCACGGCGAGACCCTCGAAGACGGCCGCGCCGTCCGCGATCGCGAGGACCCGTTCCCGTCCGCCCTTGTCGACGATCGTGATCGACACACCCTTCTCGAAGGCTTTCACGGTGCCCGCCACCGTCATGTAAGACGCTCCGACGACCGTCTTTCCGCGCGGCGGCGGCGGCCCGGGCTGGGTCGTCGCCGGCGGGGCGGAGACCGTCTCCGGGCCGGGTGCTGCGGGTGGGGGTGCAGCCGGCGGCGGAGGAGGCGGCTGCTGGGGCGGCTGGCTTCCGAAATAGGAGGGCGCAGAGGTCATTCCGGTCGTCAGCCCGGTCACGCGGTACCGGCCGTCCTCCGTCTGCCGGACGAGGAATGTGACGTTTCCGCCGAGGCGGAGATCGGGCGGAAAGATGATGTTCGACGGGACCGGGACGACGCGCGTCTCGCCGTTCTGCAGGCGGACCGTGATGGACCGCCCTTCTTCCCACTGAATGACCTGTGCCGTGACCGAGAGCTCCGGTCCCGTGGTCTGAGATATCGAAATCTCCTGACCGGCGATCCGCATCTCCTTGTTCCCGCCCGGTCCGGGCAATCCCGGGATGACGACCGTCTCGCCCGCCGTCTTCTCCCCCGCCTGCTGGGCTGCGGCCGGGAGGGCGAGGAGCAGGGAAAGAAGAGCGGCAGGGGCCTTGAGGGATGACATGGCGGGCCTCCTGGCGAATATTCTAGGCCCCGGAGCTAGAATCGCCGACCGCGGAATCGCATGGAGCTCGCCGAGAAGGTCGTCCTCGTCACCGGCGCCGGACGCGGCATCGGACGCGCCATCGCGCAGGCGTTCGCCGCCGAAGGAGCCCGCATCGCCCTTCAGGGAAAAACGAAGAAGAACCTCGAGAAGGTCCAGCGGGAGCTGAAGGCCCTCGGCGCCAGGACCGTCGTCCTTCCGGGCGACGTGTCGGACGAGGGGACCGTCTCGCGCTGTGTGGCCGCGACGGAGCAGGAGCTCGGGCCGATCGACGTCCTCGTCAACAACGCCGGCATCTTTGCGACCGGTCCGATCGACAAGATCGACGCGATCGTCTTCGACCGGGTCATCGAGGTCAATCTGCGCGGTCCGTTCCTGATGTCGCGCGCGGTCCTCCCCGGCATGAAGAACCGGCGGCGCGGGCACATCGTGAACATCGCCTCCACGGCCGGCCGCCGCGGGTTTCCCGGCGGGGGCGCGTACTGCGCCTCGAAGTTCGGCCTCGCGGGGCTGACCGAGGCGATGCGGTACGACGTCCGGGCGTTCGACGTCCGGGTCACCTGCGTCTTCCCCTCCTCGGTCGCCACCGACCTCGCCCGCGAGCACGACGCGGGGCTGAACGAGGCTCGCGCGATCCAGCCCGAGGACGTCGCCCACGCCGTCGTGGCCCTCGTGAAGATGGACGACCGCGCGCTGGCGACCAGCCTCGAGATCTGGCAGACGAACCCCTGAGCCTTCCCCGCCACCATCACGCCGAGCAGCATTTCAAAGGGTCGGAGACCGTGCGGGACGTCGTCCTCGGGATGTCCGACGGCCTCACCGTTCCGTTCGCCCTCGCCGCGGGACTCTCCGGCGCCGTCGCCAGCGCCCGCCTGATCCTCATCGCGGGAGCGGCGGAACTCGCCGCCGGCGCCATCGCGATGGGTCTCGGCGGCTACCTCGCCGCCCGAAGCGAAGCCGACACCTACCGGAGCGAGCTGAAGCGCGAATACGACGAGGTGCTCGACATCCCGCAGGAGGAGCGCGACGAGGTCCGGAAGATCTTCGCGTCGTGGGGCCTCGAGGGCGAGACGCTCGAGGCCGCCACCGCCGCGATCTGCGCCGAGCCGAAGCGCTGGGTCGACTTCATGATGCGCGAGGAGCTGAAGCTCTCGGAGCCGGACCCGGGCCGCGCGCGCCTCTCCGCCCTGACGATCGGCGGGGCGTACGTCGCCGGAGGCGCCATTCCCCTCGCCCCCTATCTCTTTCCGGTCCCCGTCCTGACGGCGCTCGGGGTCTCCTGTCTCGTGACGCTGACGGCGCTCGCGATCTTCGGGTCGGTGAAGGGGCGGCTGACGGGGCGCCCGCCGCTCAGCGAGGCGCTCCGGACGGTTTTCGTCGGCGCCCTCGCCTCCGGCGCGGCCTTCGCTCTCGCGAAGCTGATCACGGGCTGATCCGGAAGACGGCCGGTCAGCGCCGCGGCGCCTCGACCTCGGCGACCGGGAGGAGGATTGCGCGGGAGAGCCGGACGGAAGGTCCGAAGCGGGCCGTCTGGTCGGCCCGGAGCCGCTTCACAGGGTCGCCCGAAAGGTAAGCCTGGAGAGCTTCGCGGGAGACCATCTCGTAGAGAATCCAGTAGGCGATCCACCCGTCGGGCGAGATCCCCTCTTCCAGGCGGTATTTCGCGGCCCGGACGAAGCCGGGCTCGGCGAGGACCTCGGGAATGTGGTGCGTCGTGTTCCAGTCGTCCCAGGCCCGCTCGGCCTCGGGCGCCACCTCGACCTTCACGAGGTAGACCGTCCGCATCACCGCGGTCCCTTCATCTCGTAGACGAAGCCCATCCCGGGCGTGTTCCTGGCCGCGAGGGCGGCGCGGAAGGCTCGCGCTTCGTCGGCGCTCCGGAACTCTCCGACGACGACGCGGTACCAGACGCCCTTCGCGCCGAGGTCCACGGCCACGGCGTGCGCCGGCCGGCCGAGGGAGGCCCCGAGGCGCGCCGCTTCGCCCGCCGCGGTCACACGGTCCTGGTGGGACGAGAAGTGCACGATGTAGACGGGCGGACGCCCGGCCCAGTCGGCCGTCGTGAAGACCGCCACGGGACCGCCCGCGGACGGCGCCGCCGGCTTCGCTGCCGACGGTTTTGCGACCGCGGGTTTCGTCGGCGGTTTCTTCGGCGGAGCGATCGTCGGCGCGGGAGCGTGCGTCGGGACCGGTGTCGGCGCCGGGGCCGCCACCGCCGTCGGCGCACTCTCCGAAGGGAGGACGGGCGCCGCCGGAACGTCGATCTTTTTCGGCGTCTCGTTCCGGACGATGCCCGCGGCCGGCGACAAGAGCTTCAGGACGATCCAGACGACCCCCGCCGCGAGGACCGCGAAGGCCGCCACCGCGAGGAGCCAGAGCCGGCGCCGGGCCGCCTCGTCTCCGGGCTCGGCGGCAACCAGCTCCTCGTCCAGCTCGCGCATCTCGACGTCGGCCGTCTCGGCGGGACGCGTCGCCGGCTCCGAATCCTCCGGCACCGTCTCGACCGGAAGCGTCAGCTCGTCGCCTGATCGCGGCCTCTCCGGCGGAAGCGGCGGGGCGACCGGTGGCTCGGGCATCGAGAGGACGGCCCCGGAACTTTCGCCGCCCGGCCGGTCCCAGCCCAGCTCGGCGCTCGAGGCCGCCGAGAAGGGCGCTTCGGGCGCCTCGTAGAGGGCCGGGAGAACCGGCATCGGCGGCTCGGGAGGCGGTTCCGACCGCCGCGGCCGCTCCGGCGGCGCCTCGCCGAACAGGTCCGGCTGGTCCGTCGCGCGTGACGGCTCGCGTGTCGCGGTCTTGAGCCGGCTCTGCGCGCGCGCCACGAGCGCGTCGAGCGGCGCCGACTCGAGTCCCTGCTTGACCCGCGCGAGCTCCTCGACCACGACCTCCCGCGCCACGCGGTAGAGCGTCGCGGAGTCGGCCGGAACGATCTGACCGAGCGCGCCCGCCACTTCGGAGACGGACGGGAGGATGCGCCGGGCTCCCCCGCGTCCCTCGCCGCCCGGAGGAGACGTGCTCACCGGGCCTCCTCCGGCCGTCCGCGGCCGACCCGTCGGGTGCCGCTCGCCGACGCTGCGGGAAAAGCCTTCACGCGCCCTCACCGCGAAGGTTAGCACCCGGAGCGCCGCCCGATGCGCTGATCCCCGACTGGAGGAGACGCCGCGTGGCCGGGTTAGCGGGCCGGGTCAAGACCTGGGCGGGCTCGCCTTCCTCCACGATGACCCCGTCGGCGAGGACGGCGACCCGCGTCGCGAAGCGTTCCGTGAACTCCCGGTCGTGCGTCGTGACGAGAAGAGTCCGCCCTTCCGCGCGGAGGAGCGAGAGCGACGCCCCCAGCTCGCCCCGACGCGCCGGGTCGAGCGAGGCCGTCGGCTCGTCCATCAGGAGGAGCGGCGGGTCCATGGCGAGCGACCGCGCGATGGCGACCCGCTGCGCCTCGCCTCCCGACAGCTCCCGCGGCAGGGCGCGCGCCCGGCCCCCGACGCCGAGCGAGGAGAGGAGCCCCAGGGCACGCTCCTCCGCTTCGTCCCGCGGCGTCCCGAGGACGCGGAGCGGCCCGAGCGTCACGTTCTCGAGCGCCGTCAGGTGGTCGAAGAGAAAGTGCTGCTGGAAGACCATCCCCACCTGCCGCCGGAGAGCCCGCAGCGCGCCGCCGGACGGGAGGCGGCCCGGGGGAAGCGCCACCCCCCCCACGACGACCTCGCCGTCATCGAACGGCGCGAGGCCCGCGACGACCCGGAGGACCGTCGTCTTCCCGGCGCCCGACGGGGCCATCAGCGCGACGAGTTCGCCGCGCGCCACGGCGAGGTCGAGCCCGAGAAGGACGTCCTGCGCCCCCTGCCGGAGGGCCAGGCCGCGAAGGGAGAGGACCGTCTCGCTCACGACGTCGGCGCCTTCCAGCGCGCCTCGAGCCGGCGGGCGAGGCGGGCGAGGGGGAGCGACATCGCGAGGTAGATCCCGGCGCAAAGGGCGCCGGGGACGAGCCAGGACCCCACGTTCACCGCGAAGATGGAGGTCTGCTTCGTCAGCTCCACGACCGTGATGACGGAGACGAGCGAGGAGTCCTTCAGGAGGGCGACGAAGTCATTCGTCATCGGCGCCAGCGCCAGCCGGAAGGCCTGGGGCCCCCGGACGAACCGGAGGACCTGCGCCTCGGAGAGTCCGAGCGTCCGCGCCGCCTCGAGCTGTCCCTTCGGAACCGCCTCCATCGCCCCCCGGTAGATCTCGCTCTCGTAGGCGGCGTAGTTGAGGCCCAGCCCGAGGAGGGCCGCCACGAAGGCCGGCAGCCTCACGAGCGAGGAGAGGCCGAAATAGAGGACGAAGAGCTGGAGAAGGACGGGCGTCCCCCGCGTCGCCTCGACATAGACGGTCAGGAGAGCTCGAACGATCGGATTTCCGTAGATCCGCCCCGTCGCCACGAGGGTTCCGAGCGCCACCGCGAGGGCCATGGCGAGACAGGAGAGGGCGAGCGTCAGGAGGGCCGCCGAGAAAAGCGACGGAAGGTAGTTCACGACCAGCAAGGCCATCGAAGGGCTCCGGGGCGTCGCTCCCGGCCGGGCGGCTCCGGAGAGATCTGGCTCGACCACCGACGACGTCGGTTCGATCAGCCGGTCGAAGAGCCGCTGCTGCCCCTCGTCCCAGACTCCCCACCTCTCGAAGATCCTCCGCAGCGTCCCGTCGCGCATCCGGTCCCGGAAGATCCCGTCGATCCGGTCGCGAAGAGCGGCGTTCGCCGGCGCGAGCACCCCGACGTAGTGCCCCACGGCCACGGCCCCCCGCTGGACGACGAGCCCGGCATTCCGGCGGACCGAACGCTCGGCGAGGATGTGGTCGAGGAGGACGGCGTCCAGCCGTCCGCGGGCGAGATCGGAATACGGGTTCACGTCGTCGTCGTACGAGACGGGCACGACGCCGCTCTTCTCTCTCGCCGTAAGGAGCAGCTCATAGGCGATCGTCCCACCGAGCGTCCCGACCCGCCGCCCCGCGAGGTCGGCCAGCGTCCAGAAGCGCTCCCGGTCCCCCTCCCGGACCGTGAGCACCTCGCGAAACTCGAAGTACGGCACGGTGACGGCGAGCGCCGCCCTTCGCCCCGGCGTCTCCTCGATGCCGCCCAATCCGATGTCGAAGTCCCCCCGGACGACGGACGCGTCGATGGAGGAGAAGGCGACCTGGACGAACCGGGGCGCTCGCCCCAGCGCACGTGCCAGCTCGGCCGCGACGTCGACGTCGAAGCCGCGGACCTTCGTGGGGTCGGCCGGGTCGGCCTCCACGATCGGGGCGCCTCCTTCAGCATCCGCGCCCCAGCGGAGCTCGGCCGGCGGCGGCTCCGCCGACAGCGGGCCGGCGAGTGCCAGGAGAGCGAAAAGCCGGCCGACGCGCCGGCTAGAACGAGCCAAGCCGTTCGCCTACCTGGACGGGGCCGAGGTCCCGCGAAGGTTTCCAATCGCCTTTTCGCGCGCCTCCGATCAGCAAGACGACGGTCGACCCCAGCTCGAAGACGCCGAGGTCGTCCCCCGAAGTGCACGCCAGCCGATCAATCGCGAGACGGCCGCGGGACGGGAGGAGGCGGCCGGCGAGCCAGCGCCTGTCGATGACGACTCCGCCGACGTGCGTCGCCCCGACGAGGACGATGCCGGCCGAAATCCCCTCGCAGGAACCCGACCCCTCGGCGATCCAGTACGCCCGTCGGTTCCGGACGTAGAGCCGCGGCGTCGCCGCCGTCGACGCGTCGTTAACGGGCCAGAGCTCCCCTTCCACGCGCCCTGCGGCCACGCAACGCCCCGGAAGCGGGACGTGGATCCGGTGGTAGTCCTTCGGCGCGAGGTAGAGCGTCAGGTAGTGGCCGTTCTCGAAAAGAGGGACGAGCGGGTCGCCGTCCAGCAGCTCGTCGAGGGCGTAAGGAAGCCCCTTGGCCTGGATCAGCGTGCCGTTCTCGATGCGGCCCCCGGCGATCAGCCGCCCGTCGACCGGCGAGTTGATCCCTCCCGGCGTTTCGGGCGCCTGCGGCCGGAGGCCCGGCTTCAGCCGCCGCGTGAAGAAGTCGAGGAAGCTCGCGTAGTCGTCGAGAGGGCGGTCCGCCTCCTCGAGATTCGCGCCGTAAGCTCTGGCGAAGCGGCCGTACAGCCGCGCCCGGAGCGAAACCGGCAGCGTCATCCGCGCAAGCGCCCCGACGGCCGCCGACCCCGCCTTCTTCGGGTAGAGCGAGAGAAGCCTCAGGGAGAGCGGCAGACCCATCGCCGCGAACCGTAGCAGATCCGCGGCGTCAGGGGCTCTCGGCTGCGAAGGCGCGGGCGATCGTTTTCATCCGCTTCCGGTTGACGCCGAGATCGGAATGGCCCACGCGCGACGCCGATCGGAACCGGATCTCCTTCGCCGCTTCGTCGAAGAGGAACTCGACGTCGTCCACGAACCGGAAGAGAGCCGATCGAAACTCGAAGGCGAGGTAGCCGGCCGGTCGTCCTCGAAC
>DATIWM010000348.1:0-13649 GCA_035519355.1 Thermoanaerobaculia bacterium
ACCCGCGCGCGCCGGTCTCGATCAGGGCGTAGACGCGCTGCGGATTCGACGCCGCGACCGCCACGGCGATCTTTCCGAGAGGGGGCTCCGGAAGGCCGTGACCCGTCAGCCGCTTCCAGGTCGTCCCACCGTCGCGCGACACGAAGACGCCGCTGCCCGGCCCGCCGCTCTTCCGCCCCCACGTCTTGATGTCGATCTGCCACATCCCGGCGAAGAGGATCCGCGGGTTCGTCGGGTCCATCGCGAGGTCGGACGCGCCCGTGTTCTCGTCCACGAAGAGGACCCGTTCCCACGTCTTCCCGCCGTCCGTCGTCCGGTAGACGCCCCGTTCCGGCTGCGGGCCGTAGCCGGTGCCGAGCGCCGCGACGAAGACGACGTCCGGGTTCCGCGGATCGATCGCGACGCGCCCGATTCGGCCCGTCTTCTCCAGCCCCAGGTGCATCCAGCTCTTCCCGGCGTCGGTGGACCGGTAGACGCCGTTTCCGAGCGAGACGTTGCTCCGGATGAAGGTCTCCCCGGTTCCGACCCAGACGACGTTCGGGTCCGACGGGGCGATCGCGATCGCACCGATCGACTGGGCCGGTTGCTCGTCGAAGACCGGCTTCCAGTGGACGCCCGCGTCCGTCGACTTCCAGACGCCGCCGGACGCCGCGCCGGCGTAGTACGTGTTCGGGTCGCCCGGGACGCCGGCGACGGCGCTGAGCCGGTTTCCCGGCGGCCCGATGAACCGCGCCTCCACGCCCGCGTACGGCTCGGCCGGCTTCGGATCGGCGGGCGCCGAAGCGCCCACCCCGGGAACACCGTAGAGGAGCGCGGACGCGACGAGGAGGCTGGCGGCCCGCGGGGCCGTGACGATCCGATCGATCTTCATTCTCGTGCTCCGGGAGCGTCTTCGTTCAGCGCCGCGACGTCCTGTCGATGAAGCCCGCGACGTCGGCCTTGAACTGCGTGAGGGAGGCTTCCTGGATGTACATCATGTGCCCCGCCGCGTAGTACTTCGTCTCGACGTGGCCTCGCAGCTCCGCCGGCAGCCCGAGGTGCGAGAACATGTATTCGGAGGCGAGGAACGGCGTCGCGAGGTCGAAGAGGCCGTTCAGGACGAGGACGCGGAGGTCCGGGTTCAGCTTCATCGCGTCGGCCAGGTCGAGCCCGGTGTTCGGAAGGGTCGGCCAGGAGAAGAGCTGCGGCGGGCCGGGCGGCTTGTGCTTCGGGTCCCACGCCCTCGCGATCTCCCAGTTCGTGATCGCGTAGGTCCGCGCGGTCGGCGCCTTCAGCTCCCCGGTGTAGTACTGGAGGAAACCCGCCGTGTAGGCGTGCGAGATGGCGGCGCTCTGCGGGTCATAGCCGGCGTCCTCGGCGAGGGCGTCGAGCGTCGGCCCCGTGAACCGCGAGTCGAGCCGTCCGACGACGCTCCGGTGAGTCCGGAGCAGCTCCTGCGTGAATTGCGCCTCCCGGACCCGGAGGTCCGCCTTGTCGAGGTAGTCCTCGGAGAGGCCGGTGTAGTCGTGGAGCTTCCGGATCACCGAGGCTCGCTCGGCCGGGTCGAGCGAGCCGCCCTTCATGAGCGCCGCCGTGTACGGTCCGAGCGCGAACGCCCTCACCTCGTCGAGGAACGGCTCCAGCTTCTCGGGTCGGCTCGGAAGCGCCTTGTGGTACCACGCCGTCGCCGCGTACGTCGGAAGGAAGAGCGGGAAAGGCCGGTCGTTCCCGGGGATGTTGAAGATCGCCTCGAGGTCGAGGGCGACCGAGACGAGGATGACGCCGTTGAAGGACATCCCGTGCCGTGTCTGGAGGGCCTCCACGACCCCGGCCGAGCGCGTCGTGCCGTAGCTCTCCCCGAGAAGGTACTTCGGAGAGTTCCAGCGCCCGTTCTCGGTCACCCACTGCCGGATGAACCGCGACACGGAGTCGATGTCGGGGTCGACGCCCCAGAAATCCTTCTCCTTCGCGTCGCCCACGGCCCGGGAGATCCCCGTCCCGACCGGATCGATCAGGACGAGGTCGGTCCGGTCGAGGAGGCTGGATCCGTTGTCGACGAGCCGGTAGGGCGGAGGAGGCGTCGGACCCGGGTCCGACACGACGATCCGCTTCGGCCCGAGGACGCCCATGTGGAGCCAGACCGAGGAGGATCCCGGCCCGCCGTTGTACGCGAACGTGACGGGGCGCTTCCCCGGCTCCCCCACGTCCTTCCGGACGTAGGCGACGTACCCCATCGAGGCCCACGGCTCGTCCTTTTCGTTCCGGACGATCAGCGTCCCGGCCGTCGCCGTGTACGCCACCGGCACGCCGCCGATCGCGACCACGTGCGAGGTGACCGAGGCCTCCGGCTTCGGAGGCTCCGTCTTCTCCACTTTCCGGGCAGGGTCCGCCGCCGGTTTCTCCTGGGAGACGGCGGGAGAACCCGCCGCGAGCGAGAGCGCGAGCGCCGCGATCGCCAAAGGAACTGTCGATTTCAAGGTTGCCTCCTTCGGGAGCGAGCGGAGGATACCGGAGACGGGGCGCGGCTCAGGCGTCGAGGCCGCAGACGAGGCAGTCCCGCCGGAACACCGTGAAGCCCGAGAGCGTCACCTCCGCGGCGAGATAGCCCTCCCGCAGCGGCTCGTCCCGGAGGAGATCCGTCGAGAGGTACTTCTTGTTGTCGTCCGGGAAGACCGTGACGACGACGGCGCCGTCGCCCAGTTGCTCGACGACCTTGAGCGCCCCGAGGAAATTCGCGCCCGACGAGATGCCGACGCCGAGCCCGAGAGAGGCGGCCAGCTTCTGCGCCATGACGATTCCGTCCCCGTCCTCGACGGCGACGACCTCGTCGAGGAACTCGAGGTCCACGATCGGCGGGATGAACTCGTCCGAGATCCCCTGGATCCGGTGCTTCCCGACCTTGTGGCCCGTGGAGAGCGTCGGCGAGGAAGAGGGCTCGAGGGGATGGAGCTTCACGGAGGGTCGCATCCTCCGGAGGAACCGTCCCGCTCCCATGATCGTCCCGCCCGTTCCGACGCCGGCGACGAGCGCGTCCGGCGTCAGGCCGTGGGACCGGAGCTGCCACCAGATCTCGGGGCCCGTCGTCTCCTCGTGGGCCGCGACGTTGTCCTCGTTCGAGAACTGACGGGGAAGGAACGAACCGGGCGTCGCGGCCGCGGCTTCCTCCGCCATCCGGATCGAGCCGAGGAAGCCCCCTTCGTCCGGCTCCACGAGGCGGATCGTGGCGCCGAGACTCCGGATCAGGTCGATCCGCTCCCGGCTCATCCAGTTCGGCATGAAGATCGTGACGGGATGGCCGAGCGCCCGGCCGAGCCCGGCGAATGCAATCCCCGTGTTGCCGCTCGTGGCCTCGAAGATCGGCGCTGCGGGCGAGAGGACTCCCTTCGCATAGCCGCGGGCGAGGATGTGGAGAGCCATCCGGTCCTTGATGGAGCCGGTCATGTTCAGGTTCTCCGCCTTGGCGAAGACGCGACACGTCTTCCCGCGGAACGTGGCGTCGATGGCCAGGAGGGGCGTGTTCCCGACGAGATGCCGGAGGGAGTGGATCCTCTCCGCGACGAGCGGATCGACCCCGGCGGCGGCGTCCGTGACCGCGGTGGCGCCGGTCATCGGCCCGACGAGTTTCCGTTCCCCGGGGCCCGTTTGACCATGTGGATCTCGGTCCCGCCCTTCTCGAAACGGACCTCGTCCATGAGCTGGTTGATCAGGTAGATGCCGCGGCCGTGGGTCGAGAAGACGTTCTTCCCCATGACCGGGCTCGGAAGATCCTTGGGATCGAAGCCTCGCCCGGGATCCCGGACGATGAGGAGCATGCCGCGGTCCTTGTCGCAGGCCACGCAGCACTCGATCTGCTTCGACGGGTCGTTCTTCCCCCCGTGCTTGATGGCGTTGGCGAGCGCCTCGCGGAGGGCCAGTTCGATGTCGAACTCCTGCCCTTCGGCGCAGCCCATTTCCTTGACGACCCGCATAATCTCCTCGACGACGGGCGAGATCAGGTTCACGTCGGCCGGGAGCTTGTGCAGAACGCGGACGATGAGATCGTCCTCGTCGAACTCCCACTGGCCCGGTTTCTCGTTGGACACGCGCTACGCCGCCGACATTCTACGTGGTACCGCCGGCCGGCGGATGGCCGGGGCCCTCAGGGGCTCACCATCCGGGACAGGAAGCTCCGACCCCCCGGCGTGGCGACGCCGAGGTGCTCGGCCACCGTGGCCCCGACGTCGGCGAAGCTCGGCCGCGTTCCGAGGTCGGCCCCGGGCGTCACGCGCGGCCCCGCCGCGACGACGGGGACGAACTCGCGGGTGTGGTCGGTCGAGACGTCCGACGGATCGCCTCCGTGATCGGCGGTGACGAGAAGGAGGTCGCCCCTCTTCATCGCCCCGAGAAGCGCCGGGACGAACGCATCGAATTCCTCGAGGGCTCGCGCATAGCCGGCCGGATCGTTCCGGTGGCCGTACTTCGTGTCGAAGTCGACGAGGTTCGTGAAGAGGAAGTCGTCGTCGCGCTCGCGCATCGCCGCGACCGTCTTCTCGAGCCCGTCGCGGTTCGACTCGGTGTGGACGGCGCTCGAGAGCCCCTGCCCCACGAAGAGGTCCTCGATCTTCCCGACGCCGTGGACCGAGAGGCCGCGCTCGAGGCATCGGTCCAGGACCGACGGTCCGGGAGGGGGCACGGACAGGTCCCGCCGCCGGTGCGTCCGCGTGAAGCGTCCCGGCGTCCCGACGAAGGGACGCGCGATGACGCGCCCGACGCGGTGCGGCGGGACGAGGATCTTCCGCGCCGTCTCGCACCAGGCGTAGAGCGTGGCGACGGGGACGACCTCCTCGTGCGCCGCGATCTGGAAGACCGAGTCGCCCGACGTATAGACGATCGGACGCCCCGTCCGCAGGTGCTCCTCGCCGTACTGCTCGATGACCTCCGTCCCCGACGCCGGCCGGTTGTGAAGAACCCTCTTTCCCACGGCCGCCTCGAACGGCTCGATGACCTCCGGCGGAAAGCCCTCGGGGTAGAGCGGGAAGGCCGTGTCGAGCCTCAGCCCCATCAGCTCCCAGTGGCCCGTCGTCGAGTCCTTGCCGGGCGACGCCTCCGCGCAGCGGCCGAAGGCGCCCTCCGGCACCGGGAGGCCCGGCGGCGCGTCTGCGTAGAGCGTGTGAAGAAGTCCGACGCGCGTCAGGTGGGGCAGCGCCGGGTGGCCGTCTCGAAGAACGTGTTGCAGAGTCGCCGCGCCGGCGTCGCCGAAGCTCTCCGCGTCGGGCGCCGCCCCCACACCCAGCCCGTCGCAGACGATCACGATCGCACGCGGCTTCATCTGGCGGCTGGCTGCTCCTGGCACGCGGAGGGGGGCCGGGGGAACCCGGTGTCGGGTTCCGCCCGGAACATCACAGCCCCTGCGACCGCTGCTGCGCCTCGGCGCGAACCGGCGAATCCGGGTAGTCGGTGAGAACCCGCTGGTAGTAGTTCTTCGCCTCGCCCGTCTGGCCGGTCTTCTCGGAGAGACGTCCCAGCTCCAGGAGGAGGACGTCCTTCGGAACCGGAGCGTCGCCTGCGTCGAGGGCCTTCTTCGCGGTCTCGAGAGCCCCCTTGGCGCGGCCGGCGGAAGCCTCCGCGTCGAGCATGGAGACGTAGGCGATCCCCGCGGAGATCGTCCCCTTCTCGCTCTTCGCGAAGGCCTTCGCGGCGTCGACGGCGCCCCCGGAGACTCCTGATGGCCCGTCGAGCCCCATCAGCATGAGGGCCGCCGCGCGCCCGCTGTCGGACGACGGAGCGTCCTTGGCCAGTCTCCGGAGCTCGTCCTTGGCGGCCTCGAGGCGCGCCCTCTGGTCCCGGAAGACGCGCTGGCCGGGCGAGGGCGCGATGCCGTCGGCGGCGAGAGGCGCGTCGAGAAGGCCGATCGCCGTCGAGAGCCGCCCGCCGAGACGACGGCCGCGCCAGGCGATGCCGCCCCAGATCGCCCCGATGACGAGGGCCGCCGCCACGACGGCGGCGCCCGTCCGGACGGACTGACTCTGGTGCGACGTCAGGTAGTCGCGGACGGAGAGGAGCACCTCGCGAAGGTCGTTCCTTTGCAGATCGTGTCGATGTTTCTTGTCCATGGGGTCTCAGATTCTCCGGTTCTCGGCAGAGTCCCGCACCAGCCACCCCGATGCGGCGGCCGTCCGGGATCCTTCGGCTGAAGAGGCGGTCTACCTCTTCTTCCGCTTCGCTGCCCTCTTGGTCTTCTTCGCCGGCTTGCGGGCCGCCTTCCTCTTCGCGACCCTCCGGGCGACCTTCTTCGCGGCCCTCTTCTTCTTCGGCGCGGCCCGACGGGCCGCCTTCTTCCTTTTCGGGGCCGCCTTCTTCCTCGCGATCTTCCGGGCGACCTTCTTGGCGGCCGTCTTGACCGCCTTCCGGGCGCTCGCGGCCTTCTTCGCGACGGCCTCGGCGGCCTGTTCCGCCTTCTTCTTCGCGTCCTTCGCGACCTCGGTCACGGCGGCCTGAACGGCCTGCGCGGCCTTCTCGACCGCTTCGGACACCGGCGTGGGAGCGGCCGGCGTCGGCGCGGGAGCCGGGGGCTGGGAACCGGGCGGTACGGAGCTTTCCATGGCTTTCAGAACCTCCTCAGCGTGGTGTTCGGTGTCGACCTTGTGAAAGATGCGGCGGATGATCCCGTCCTTTCCGATCAGGAAGGACTTCCGGAGCGGGCCGACGCCCCACGGACTGTCTCCCCACGCCCCGTACGTCGCGTGGACCTGATGGCTGGCGTCGGTCAGGAGCTGGAACGGAAGCTGGTACTTCGCGGCGAAGGCGTTGTGCGACGCGGCGTCGTCCCGGGAGACGCCGAGGACCTCGACGTCGCGCGCGGCGAGCGCCTTCCATCCGTCGCGCAGGCTGCAGGCTTCCTTTGTGCAGCCCGGCGTGTCGTCCTTCGGATAGAAATAGAGGAGAACGTTCTTCTTTCCGCGGAAATCCGCGAGGGAGACGAGGCCCCCCGAGCGGGCCGGAAGCGCGAAGTTGGGGGCGATGCCGCCGACCGCCACAGAGACCCTGTTCTCGACCATCTTCGGATGCCTCCGAGCCGCGGAGAATAGCAGCATTGACGCCCGTTGGGACGCCGCCGGCGCTAATCTCCGGGGCATGTCGAGCGCCGCGGCGCTTTCGGTCGGATCCCTCGAGGCGGGGGGAGGCGGCGGCCTCCCGGCCGACCTGAAGACCTTCGAATCGCTCGGCGTGAACGGGACCTCGGTGGCCACGGCGGTGACGACCCAGGAGGGGTCGGCCCTCACGGTCCTCCACGACCTCCCAGTGACCGTCGTCCGGGAGCAGCTTCGGGCCGCCCGGCAGGCCCCGCCCCCGAAGGCCGTCAAGGTGGGCCTCGTCACCACCGTCCCGGTCATCCGCCTCCTCGCGGCCGATCTGCCGGGTCTTCTGGTTCCGATCGTCGTCGACCCGGAAATGACGGGAAACGGCGAGCCGAGGCTCCTCCGGCAGACCTCCATTTCGGCCCTTGCCCGGGACCTCCTCCCGGCGGCGACGATCGTCACGCCGAACCTCGTCGAGGCTTCCGTCCTGGCCGGCTTCGCGATCCGCGGGGAGGCCGACGCGAAGCGCGCCGCCCGGGCGATCCAGCAGTTCGGGCCCCAGGCGGTCCTGATCAAGGGGCGGCAGGCCGAAGGGAATGTGATCGTCGACGGCCTGCTCGACGGGCGGACCTGGATGACATTCCGCCATCCTCGCCTCGGCGATCGCCACCACCATGGAGCCGGCGCCACCCTCTCCGCGGCACTTACCGCCTATCTCGCTCTCGGCGAGACACTTCCGGACGCCGTCCGGATGGCCCTCGACTATGTCCATCGGGCACTCGCCGCCGCCCCCGGCTTCGCCGCCGGCCTGGGGCCGCTCGGCCACCGGGATGCGGGATCGGTCGAATAAGGGCCCGGGACCCCGGAAGGACCTCGCGGAGAAGGTCGCCCCCCGCCCCTCTTCAGTCCCTCGTCAGAAGATCGAAATCGACATTCGCCTTCAGTCCGCGTGGTTTCTTCGGGGCGGCGATCTCTGTCTCGAGATGAATCGGTTTCGTGCCGACCAGCATGGCCGCGCCGATCCGGACGAATTGTCCCCTGTCGAACTCGGCGTAGATCGGGACGAAGCTGCGGAAGTCATCGGGGACGCCGCTCTGGGAGAGGTCTCCGACGATCCGGAACCGGCCGGCACCGCCCTCCGCCACCTGAAAGCTCTCCCGCAGCTTCGGGATGTCGGTGCCGTCCACCCACTGGCGGAAGAACCACCCCAGATCTCTCCCCAACGAGGCGGGCAGGTGCGTCTCGGCGAGACGGCGGAAGTCGTCCGTCGTCGGACTCCGCGCTGCCCACTGCGCCGAGAAATCCTTCATCATGGCCACGAACCGGGTGTCGTGGTTCTTCTCCTTGGGCTCATACATCATCGCGCGGAGCATCTGGAGGATGAAGGCCCCCTTCTCGTACATCACGACCAATCCGGCTTCCGGCGCTTCAGACGTCTGCAGGCGGAACCCGAGCGACACGGGACCCGCGTCACAGTTCCGGACGCGGGCGAGCCGCCCGCGGTCGAGAATCTTCTTCCGAGCCTTCTCCCAGAAGCTGCGGTTCCGCGCCGGCCCTTCGACGGCCCCGATGACGAGGGAAGTCGAGAACTCGGCAAACCCTTCCGACAGCCACTGATCCCTGTATGTGGCCCAGCCCACGTTGTGCCCCCACCACTGGTGGGCGAACTCGTGATAGCCGACGTTGTTGACGAAGTCCGTCGCCTCGCCGAGGCCCATGTCGACGACCCGCTCGAATGAAGTGATGAATGCCATGTACGGGAGGAAGATGAGCGAGGGCCAGCTCTGGCCAAAGCTCCACTGCGCCTGTTCGGAGATGGCAATGTCGTTGTCGGGAAGCGGGCCAAAATAGGCGACGCCGACCCTCGCGGCATTGATCCCGTCGGCCCGTACCGAATCGGAGTAGTGCTCTTTCTTTTCCTCCGTGTAGACCCGGATCCGGAATGAAGAGTCGGCGTCTTTCGACTCGGACGACTTGAAAAGGCCGTAGTTGAAGCCGGCGACGCGGATCGGCCGCTCGGTGAGGAAGCGAAAAACCGCGGTATCGCCTTCCACGACCTTTTCGACGAGTCGGCCGACAGAAACGACCTCGTTTTTCTTCGGGACTCGATAGGTCAGGTCGAACTTCGCGACGTCGGTGAACGTGCCGAGGTTCGCGTACCACGACTGCCGCGCTCTCACCGCGTAGATGTCGATCCCCACGTCCTCGAGCACCCGGTCTCCTTCATAGGCGATGCGAAGGCGCACCTCTTCGCCGCGGCCGGGGGCGCTCGGGAAGAGGACGGCGGCGTCGCCGTCCTCGTCGTCCTTCCCCTGCTGGAAGACAAGGGGCTCCGGCGGCCCGCCGGCCGGAATCCGCTCCGCCTTCTTCATCCTCAGCTTCGGGTAGAGATTCAGTCGAAGAAGACGGAGACTCTCGCGGAGGACGCGGAATCGCACGGTGGTGGTGCCCGAGAGGTCCCGATTTCGGCGGATCCGCGTCTCCACTTCGTAATTCAGGGCGTCGACGTCCGGCGTGAACAGCTCCGGCGCCCCGCCGTTCTTCGGCGTACTCGCGTACCAGAAGCCTCCTCGCACGTCGTGAATCACATCCAGCGCCGTGGTCTCCGTGCCGAAGTCCTGGTGGAAGCCCGATGTCGGAAGGCCGCGCGGGTCGAAGACCGCGAGCGCCGGCGGAAGTCCTTCCCCGTCGAAATAGGCCATGAAGACGCCGCGCTCTTTCGGACTTCCTTCCAGGAGATCGGCGAGGAGCCGCAGGTGGACGTTCTTCCTGAGCTCCTTTCTCTCGACCTTCAGAAACCTCTCGTAGAGGTCCGCGAGGCGCGCCGGCGATTCATGGACGACCGCGCCTCCCTTCTTCGAGAGATCGGCCATCGCGTCGTCCGTGAAGAGGAAGACGGCCGACTCGAACGCGGACGAGAGCGTCCTGAGCGCCGCGTCGCCCGTCCGGAGCGCGAGATGCCGGCGTTCGTTCTCGGTCGAGGGCGTGAGCTGCAGCCGGCCCTTGCCGACGAAGACACCTCCGACGACCCGGGCCCCGAGAGGGGCCAGGGGAAAGAAGGCCCCCGAATGAAACTCGAAACGGAAGGCGTCGCGCTCGAGGACCACCCCGCCCACGTCGATCCCCGCCGCGTCCGGCCGCCGGCTCATCAGAGCCTCGAGCGTGATCTCGTCGGCCTTCGAACCGCTCGCTGCGCCGGCCAGAAGGACGGCGGCGAACACCAAGGCGGCGGCCCCCAGGGGCCGCCCGGGGCGAATACGCATCGAGGAGCCCCCTACTCTGGTTTCGAAGCTAGCATGAACGCCCGGCGGCCCGCCCGGCCGCGAAGGCTAGGCGGCGATCAGCCGGTACGTGTCCCGAAGGGGGCCGGCCCTCTTCTCGACCCGCTTCTCGTCCTCGAGGTACATCAGGAAACCGAGAATTTCCGAATAGGCGAGGAAGACGTTGACCGCCTTGACCGTCGGGAAGACGGCCACGACGAGGTCGCGCACCGTCATCGGTCGGCCGGCCAGAAGGCGCTCGATCTGGCGGATCCGGAGAGCGTACTTCCTCCGGACCATCTCCCGGTGAGCCGGATAGTCCGGGATCGCCCGGCCGTGACCCGTCAGGAGCGCCGACTTCGCGTTGGAGACCCCGACGGCGTCCAGCGTCTCGAAGTAGCGTGAAACGCTCCGGAACGCCTCGCCGGGGCGCTCCGGGTCCTCGTCCACGATGGCGTTCGGGGTGATGTCGCGGAGGACGGTGTCCCCCGTGAAGAGGACGCCCGCTTCCGGAATCTCGAAGGTGAGGCTCCCCGGCGTGTGGCCCGGAGTCGACCGCACGACGACCGACCAGCCGTCGCCGCCAAGCGTCTCGCCTCCCCGAAGCTCGTCCCACCCCGCGAGCGGCGCCGCGAAGTGGTCGACGTGACTGACCGAGACCATCATGAGGAGGCGGGACCCGAGGCCGAAGTCCGCGCGCGCGAGGCTGTCGAGAAGGAGCTTCGCGTTCCGGCGCATCCGGAACTGTCCGCGGTCGAGGATTCCGCCGAAGAGCCGCGCCCGGGAGCGGTCGGCAACCCTCTGTGCGAGGCCGAAGTGGTCCTGGTGGCCGTGCGTCAGGAGGACCCTCTCGATGTCGGCCACCTTCAGCCCCGCCCGCGCGAGTCCGGCCTCGAGCGCCTCCCACGCCTCGCCCGTCAGCGGGCCGGTGTCGACGAGCGTCACCGGCTCTCTGGTCACCAGATGCACGTTCACCGGACCCACCGGAAACGGGGTGGGAACCGGGATGGTGTGGATCGGGACCGCGCTCATGGAGACGGGGCGAGGGGGGCGCGAACCCGGTGCGGCAGAGTGAGCCGACGGACGTCGCACCCCCCGAGTCTGATCAACTCCAGAGATCGTAGGGATAGCCTCCCGACTCGTAGACACGGTCGCTGATGGACGTGGTCACTCCGTCGCGGTTCCGGTCGAGCGCTTTCAGGTTCCCGACCATCCGGTGGAGGGCGTGGTGGCAGAACCAGCGGGCGATCTCGATCTCCCCCGCCGCCTTCTCCTCCCCCTTCTTCGCGATCGAGGCCGTCACGCGCGAGAGGACGGCGATCTGCGCGTAGAGGTCGATGACGACGTCGGCGAGCCGCTCGTGCTGGTACTCGCGGTCGACGACCTTCTTGCCGTGCTTGCGGAGGATCGTCTCGGCGGCGTTCGCGAAGACGCCCGCGTACTTCCCGACCTGGTCGGCCTCGGGCGCGAGCGCCGGGTGGACCTTCGTCAGCCGGTCCTGGGTGATGACGCCCTTCATCCGCTTCCGGCCGTACCCGGTCAGGACGCCGCGCTCGCGGAGCGGGCTCTTCAGGGCCTGCTGGACCTCCTTGAGCTGGTCGCCGAGCTCCTTGAAGCCGGAGAGGGCGATCAGCATCCGGAGAATCTCGTTCGTCCCCTCGAAGATCATGTTGATCCGGCTGTCGCGCAGGGCGCGGCCGTAGGGGTACTCGTTCATGAAGCCGTTGCCGCCCGCGATCTGGAGGGCGTCGTTGATGTTCTGCCAGAGCACCTCGGTGCCGAAGACCTTGCAGCAGGCCCCTTCGAGCGAGTAGTCCACGCCCTCCCGGTCGATGAGCCCCGCCGTGAGGTAGCTCATGGATTCGATGGCGTACGTGTTCGCCGTCATCCGGGCGAACTTGTGGCGGATCATCTCGAAGTCGGCGATCCGGGTCCGGAACTGGCGGCGCTGGATGGCGTGCTCGGCCGCGAGCCGGATCATCATCTTCGAGCCGCCGACGGCGCCCGCGCCGAGCGACGTCCGGCCGGTGTTCAGCGTTTCGAGGGCCACCTTGAAGCCCCGCCCCTTGCCGCCGATCAGGTTGAAGGCGGGGACGCGGCAGTTCTCGAGGATGATCTGGCAGGTCGAGGAGGCGCAGAGCCCCAGCTTCTTCTCCTCGGCGCCCCGCGAGAGGCCGGGCAGCGTGCCGTCCGGGTTCGTGACGACCGCGAAGCAGACGATCTCCTTCTGAGGGTCCTTCCCCTCGGCGCTCCCGGGGATCCGGGCGAAGACCGAAAAGAAGCTCGCGAAGCCGCCGTTCGAGATCCACTGCTTCGTCCCGTTCAGGACGTACTCGTCGCTCTTCTCGTCGTAGACCGCCGTCGTCTTGAGGGAGCCGGCGTCGGAGCCCGCCTCGGGCTCGGTCAGGCAGAAGGCGCCGACGAGCTTTCCGGTGGCGAGGTCGGGCAGCCACTTCTTCTTCTGCTCGTCGGTGCCGAAGAGGAGGAGGGGCTTGATGCCGATCGACTGGTGCGCGCCGATGACGATCGAGGCCGAGGCGTCGAGAACGCCGATCACCTCCATCATCCGGCAGTACGCGGCGGCGCTGAAGCCGCTTCCGCCGTACTCCTCTGGGATCGTCATGCCGAGGACGCCGAGCTCACCCATCGCCTGGACGGCCTCGCGCGGGAAAAAGTGCTCGCGGTCGATCTTCTCGGAGTCGATGTGGGCCGCGTCGAACTCCGTGTAGGCCTCGCTGAAGGCGGCCACGGTCTCCTGGACGTCCGGAGGAATCTCCGGGAACGGGAAGACCATCTCTTCCAGGAACTCTCCCTGGAAGAGCGCTTTCAGGAAAGACGGGGCCTCGGTCGCGGCGGGCGGCTCGGCGACGGCGGGCTTGCTGCTGTCCATGACTCTCTCCTCCGGCATCTCAATCGTTGAAGAACTTCCGGCCCGTGCGGGCGTAATCGGCCAGGAGCGGTGCGGGCCTGAAGCGCGGTCCCTTCTCGGAAGCGAGCTTCAGGAGCCCGTCGACGATCACGGCGGCGCCGACGGCGTCGGCGTACGCGCAGAGCCCGCCGCGGAAGGGCGGGAACCCGGTTCCGAAGATCATCGCGAGGTCGAGCCGGGCCGGGCTCTCGACGATCCCTTCGGCGAGGCAGAAGGCGGCCTCGTTGACCATGGGCCAGACGAGGCGCCGGACGATCTCCTCGGGCGGGGCGTCCGGGCCCGGGGGCGCGGACAGGCCGAGATCGGCATATGCCGACGGATCGGGCCCCTTCCGGTGGTCGCCCTCGTAGACATAGAAGCCCTTCTTCGCCTTTCGGCCCAGGCGCCCGGTCCCGAGGAGCTTCGAGAAGGCCGGATCGGTCG
>DATIWM010000349.1:0-6185 GCA_035519355.1 Thermoanaerobaculia bacterium
CGGCGCGCCGAAGCGTGGTGGAGCGGCTCGAAAGGTCCGGCCTCGAAGAGAAACGACTCGTCATTGCCGCGCTCTCCCGCGGCGAAGACGAGGACGTCCGGGCCGCGGGCGCGCTTCTCGACGAGGCCATGCGGCGCGGCGACCGGACGTTGGCGTCGGATCTCCTCGCGCGCGCGCCGCGGCACGCGCCCGATCTCGGACGGCCCGCGACCGCCGTCCGGATTTTCACAGAGGAGGGACGCCTCGCGGAAGCCCGCTCCGCCGCCGCGCGCCTTTCTCCGGAGGAGGCCGGCCCCGCGCCCGAGGGGGAGCGGCTGGCGCTCGCCCGCCTCATGGCCCGGCTCGGACAGGCGGAGAAGGCTCTCGCCCTGGTCCCGGGCGACGGCTCGGGGAACGGCCTTCTCGCCCGGGTCCAGCTCCTTCTCGACCTGAAGCGGACGGAGGAAGCGGCGGAATCGCTCAGCAGGCTTCCCGAGAGCGCACCCGAAGGGGCCGCCGACTTCCGCCTCCGCCGGGCCCGTCTCTCGGCCGAGGTCGCTTCGCGGCAGGGGAACCTCGCGGCGGCCCGGCGTCTTCTCGACGAGGCGTCCCGGGAGATCTCCGCGTCGAGCGACCGGGAGGAGGCTCGCGAATTCCTCATGACGGCCGGCTTCGTCGCCATCGACGAGGGACGATTCCTCGAGGCGCGGGCGCTCTTCCGCCGCGCGCGGGACCTCTCGCCGGATCCGCGGCGCCGCGCCGACGCCGCCCTCGACGCGTCGACCTGCTCCTTCCACGCCGGCGACTTCGCGGAGTCCGAGAAAGAGCTGGAGACGGCCCTCGCGCAGTATGCCGAGGCGGGAGACGAGGATCGGTACCTCTCGGCTCTCGGGAACCGGATCGACCTTGCCTTTCGCGCCGGACGGTACGACCTGGCGCGCGAGACGCTGTCGCAGGTCCTGCGCTTCGAATCGCGCCCGGGCCGCGAGCACCTCTTCCTCTTCGCCGTCGCCTCCCGTCAGCAACTCGCGCGGATGGAGGGCGACGACGAAGCGGCGGCGGCGGCCTACCGTGAGGCCGAGGCGCGCCGGGCGGCGGTGCCGGGGCATCCGGCCTGGCGGGAGATCCTGATTCTGGAGGGGGCGCGCCTTCTTACGGCGCGGCGGCCGGCCGAAGCGCTCTCTCATCTCCAAGCGGCCGGCGAGCTACCGGACAACCGGGAGCAGACCGAGCCTCTTCGTGCGCGGCTCCTCGTTTCGGCCACGGGCGACCTCGGCCGCGAGGCCGAGCGCGGCCCGCCGGCGTTCCGGCCGGCCGAAAGAATCCTCCTGGACGCCGAGGACGACCTCCGGGCCGGACGGGCTCCGCGGCCCGCCGCGATGTCCGAACTGGAATCGCGGCTGGCCGATGCGCGCGGATCCGCGTCGATCGTCGAGCGCCTGCTGGAGTGGAAGGGCCGGTTCCCGGAGGCCTTCGCCCGCCCGGCGTCGGCGGGGATCCTGGATCTCGGCCGCCGTGCGGCCGCCCGGGCGGGGCTCCCGGCGGCGGGCCGCCGCTTCACGCTCCCGCTGGAAGAGCGCTCCTCGCGCCCGCCGGGGCGCGGCGAGCGGCCGGAGCCGCCTCCCTTCGTCGCCGAGGATCCGGGAAGCCGGAAGGTCCTCGAGCAGGTGCGGAAGGTGGCCCGGACCAAGCTCTCCGTCCTGATCCTCGGGGAGACGGGGACGGGCAAGGAGCTTCTCGCCCGGGAGGTGCATCGCCTCTCCGGCCGGCCGGGCCGCTTCGTGCCGGTCAACGTGGCCGCGCTCCCGGGGAGCCTCATCGAGTCCGAGCTGTTCGGGCACGTGCGGGGCGCCTTCACCGGCGCGGACCGCGACCGGATCGGACTCGTCGAGGAGTCCTCCGGCGGCACGCTCTTTCTCGACGAGATCGGCGACCTCGCGCTGCCCCTCCAGGCCAAGCTGCTCCGCGTCCTTCAGGAGGCGGAGCTCCGGAGGGTGGGTGACACGAGAACGCGCTCCGTGGACCTCCGCGTCGTCTCCGCCACGCACCGGGATCTCGCGGCGATGGGGAACGACGGTTCGTTCCGTCGCGACCTCCTCTACCGGCTCGGCGGCCTCGAGGTCGCTCTCCCCCCGCTCCGGAGCAGGCCCCGCGACCTCTCCCGGCTCGTCGAGATCGCCCTCGGGCCCGCGGCCCTGACCTCGGAAGCCCGAAGCGCCGTGTTCGGCCACCCGTGGCCCGGAAACGTCCGCGAGCTTCTCTCGGCCCTGGAGGCGGCCCGGGCGCTGGCGGCCCCGTCGGTGCTCGTCGGGCTCGAGCATCTTCCGACGGCCCTGCGCCCGTCGGCGTCGGCCCGGCCGGCCGGCAGCTACCGCGAGATGCTGCGCGAGGCGAAGACGCGGGCCATCTCGGGGGCGCTCGAGGCGAACGGTGGAAACCGGACCCGCGCGGCCCGGCAGCTCGGCCTCTCGCGCCAGTCGCTCCTCTACGAGATGAAGGTGCTGGGCCTCAAACCGTAGACTCCGGTCCGTGCCGGCCGCCCGACGCCTCGCCTCGGTGGCGCTTCTCCTCTGGGGCGCGGCGACCATCGTCTTCTTCCTCATCCACCTGATCCCGGGCGACCCGGCGGCCGCGATGCTCGGCGAGGGGGCCGCGCCGGGCGACGTGGCCGCGCTCCGGCACGACCTCGGCCTCGACCGTCCCCTCCCGGCGCAGTACGCGGCCTGGCTCTCGGGGCTCTCGCGCGGCGAGCTCGGTCTTTCGCTCCAGACGCGGCGGCCGGTCCTCTCGGAGATCCGCCGGGCCGTCCCCGCGACGGCGACGCTCGCGCTCGCGGCGTTTCTCGCGGCGCTCGCCGTGGCGGTCCCGGCCGGCGTCGTCGGCGCCCTGCGGCGCGGGACGGGGACGGACCAGACCCTCCGCATCGTCGCGCTCGCCGGCGTTTCGACGCCGAACTACGTTTCGGGGCCGGTTTTCGTCCTCGTCTTCTCGATCGGCCTGGGACTCCTTCCCGTCTCGGGGCGGGACGCGCCGGGCGCGATCGTCCTCCCGGCGGCGACGCTCGGACTGGCGCTCGCCGCACTCCTCTCCCGGATGATCCGGGCTTCGTTCGCCGAGGAGCTGGGGAGGCCGTACATGCTGGCCGCGCGGGCGCGCGGAGAGGGGAGCCTCCGGGCGGCCCTCCGGCACGCGGCGCGCAACGCCCTCCCCCCCGTGCTCGTCGTGGCGGGTCTCCAGATCGGTTCGCTCCTGACGGGCGCGGTCGTGACGGAGACGATCTTCTCGTGGCCCGGCGTGGGGCGCCTCCTCGTCCAGTCGATCCAGCGGCGCGACTACCCGACGGTCCAGGGGTGCGTCCTCTTCATCGCCTCGGTCTACGTCGTCGTCAACGCCGCCGTCGATGCGGCCGCGGCCCGGCTCGATCCGCGCTCCGCGATCCGGAGGAGAGCGTGACCCGGGGCGAGCGCGTCGCCGCGGGCGTCGTCGCCGCCTCCTTTCTCGTCGCTCTCCTGGCGCCGCTCCTGCCCGACGACGGTGCGACGCGCATCGACCTCAAGCTCCGGCTCTCGGCGCCTCTTGCCTCGCCGCCGCTGGGGACGGACGAGCTGGGGCGCGACATCCTTTCGCGGCTGATCCACGGCGCCTCGATTTCACTCGGCGTCGCCGGGACCGCCGTCGCCGTCTCGGCGGTCGCCGGCTCTCTGCTGGGTCTCGCGGCCGGAGAGAGGGGCGGCCTTCTCGACGCGGCGGTCGGCCGCTCGGCCGACCTCGTCCTCGCCTTTCCCGGGCTCCTCCTGGCCGTGGCCCTCTCCGCCGTGCTCGGACCCTCCGCGACCAATACGGTCGTCGCGCTCTGCGCGGCGGGCTGGGTCCCCTACGCGCGGCTCGCCCGTTCGGAAGCACGGCGGGTCTCGACTCTCGATTTCGTGGCCGCCGCGCGCGCGGCCGGCGCGGCGCGATCTCGGATCCTCCTCCGGCACCTTCTCCCGAATCTCGCGGCGCCCCTCGTCGTGCAGGCCACGCTTCATCTGGCGGGGGCGATCCTCGCCGAGTCCGCCCTCTCCTTCCTCGGCCTGGGCGTGCCCCCTCCCGCGCCCTCGTGGGGCGCGATGCTCGCGGGCGGCCGGACGCACATCCTCGACGCGCCGCACGTCGTCCTCGCCCCGGCGGCGGCGATCGTCGCCGTCGTCCTCGCGACGAACGTCCTCGGCGATGCCCTCGTCGACCGCCTCGACCCGGCCCGCCGCGTCCGGACCGCGTGAGCGGGGAAAGCGGCGCCCCGGCCCGGCTCTCGCGCCCCGAAGCGCTTCTGATCGCTCTCTGCGCGGTCCTCCCGTTTCTGAATGGCCTGCCGGCGGACTTCACGTACGACGACAAGCTGATCATCCGGGACAACGAGCGGATCGCGGAGCCGTCCCGGGTCGGCGAGATCTTCACGACCCAGTACTTCGGAGGCTCTTTGGCGAGCGCGCAGAACTACCGCCCGGTCGTCCTCCTGACGTACGCCGTGGAGCGTTGGACCCACGGAAACCGGCCGTCGCTCTTCCGGGCCGTCAACGTGGCGCTCCACGCGGGAACGACCGTCGCGCTCGCCGCCCTGCTCGTCGCCACCGGGTTTCCCCGTGCCCCGTCACGGGCGGTGGCCGTCCTGTTCGCCGTCGTCCCGATCCACGTCGAGGCCGTGACGAGCCTCGTCGGGCGCGCCGAGACCCTCTCGGCGTTCCTCGTTCTCCTCGCGGCCCTTCTCTGGCTCCGGGCGACGGAGGGAGGAGACCTTCGCGCGGGCCCGTACGCGGCGACGCTTTTCCTTTTTCTCGTCGCCGTCTTCGTCAAGGAGAGCGCCGTCGTCCTTCCGGGACTCGTCCTTCTCGTGGAGCTCTTCCGCGGGGGGCGATGGCGCGGCGCGGCCGAGACCGCCCGTGGCGCGCCTGGACGCACCCGCGCGGCGTTTCTCGGCTTTCTCCTTCCTCTCGGCGTTCTCTTTGCGGCCCGCTGGCTCGTCCTGAGAGGGTTTCTGATCTCGCGCGAGGCCGGGATCTGGGACCTCGAGAACCCGCTCGTCTCCCTGCCGGCGCCGCTCCGGATCGCGAACGCGCTCACCCTTGCCGTCCGCTACGCCGCCAAGACGCTCTGGCCGGTCGGCCTGGCGGCGGATCACTCGGGAGAGGCTCTGACGCTGGCCTCGGGCTTCGCGGATCCGCGCGCGTGGGTCGGGGCGATCGTCCTTTTTCTCGCGCTCGCGGCCGCGTGGCGCGTACGCGCCGGCCGGCCTCTCGTGCTGTTCGGAGTCCTTCTCTTCCTCGGCAGTCTCTTCCCGGCCTCGAACGTCCCGTTCGTCGTCGGGACGATCTACGCCGAGCGCCTGATGTACCTTCCGGCCGCCGGCGTCCTCGCCGCCGTCGTCGGTCTCGCCGTGCCCGCGCGGCGGGAGGTGCCCCGGCCGTCTCCGTGGCCCTGGCGTCCGGCCCTCCTCTCGGCGGCGGTGCTTGCCTGGGGCGCCATGACCGCCACCCGGAACCTGGTCTGGCGCGACGACCGGACGCTCTTCGCCGACATGGTCGAGAAATTCCCCCGGTCGGCCAAGGCGCACTACAACGTGGCCTACGACGCCGGGCGGCGCGGCGAGACGGCGCTCCAGACGCGGCACCTCGAGACCGCGGTGACGCTCTTTCCGCGCTACTACGACGCGTGGGCCTCGCTCGGCCGGATCGCCTGGACGGAGAAGCGCTGGGACGACGCCGTTCGGGCCTACCGGAGGTCGGTCGAGATCTTCCCGTCCTACGAGAACGGCTGCTGGGGTCTCGCCCGGACCCTCGAGGAGGCCGGCCGCCGCGAGGAGGCTCTGGCGGCGTGGGACCAGGCCGCCCGGTCGGTCCCCGATTCGTATCCCGTGGCCTGGCACCGGGCGGCATTTCTCGAGGCGTCCGGGCTGCTGGACGTCGCGGAGGCCGAATGGCGGCGGGCGATCCCGCTGGGCGGCGGCGCCGCCTCGGCCCACCTGTCGCTGGCGCAGCTCCTCGCGCACCGCGGCCGGGAGGGCGACGCGACGGAAGCGTGGAAGGAGGCCCGGCGGGCCCTCGTGTCGAACCCCGCCTATGCCGAGGCGCGGGCGTTCCTCGCTCTCCGGCGCGCCGCCCGGGCCCCGGAGGACTGAATCGCCGTCAGGTCCGGGCCGAGGGAATCTCCTCGTCGTTCTCCGGAGCGCC
>DATIWM010000350.1:0-15775 GCA_035519355.1 Thermoanaerobaculia bacterium
GATCCGGAGCCGACCTCGGCCCGGAGCGCCTCGATCCCGGCGGGGCGGAGGTCCGTCAGAAGCGTCCAGAAGCTCCACATCGTCCCGTCCGAGACGGACATCACCTAGCCGTAGATCTCGTCGGGCGGCTCCGCGACGCCGATCTGGTTGCCGAGCGACTTCGACATCTTCTCGACGCCGTCGGTCCCGACGAGGAGCGGCAGCGTCATGACGACCTGCGGCTCCTGGCCCCACTCGCGCATCAGGTCGCGACCGACGAGCAGGTTGAAGAGCTGGTCCGTGCCGCCCAGCTCGACGTCCGTCGCCAGGGCCACCGAGTCGTACCCCTGGCAGAGCGGGTAGAGGAGCTCGTGGACGGCGATCGGCCTCTGCGACGCGAAGCGCTTGGCGAAGTCGTCGCGCTCGAGAAGGCGGGCCACCGTGTACTTGGCCGCGAGCTTGATCATTCCCTCGGCGCCGAGGGCCGAGAGCCAGCGGGAGTTGAAATCGACGACGGTCGCCCGGGGGTCGAGGATCTTGAAGACCTGCGCCTTGTACGTCTCGGCGTTCTTCAGGATCTCCTCGCGGGAGAGCTGCGGCCGCGTGGCCTTCTTCCCCGTCGGGTCGCCGATCATTCCGGTGAAGTCGCCGATCAAAAAGACGACCTCGTGCCCCAGCTCCTGGAAGTGGCGCATCTTCCGGAAAACCACCGTGTGGCCGAGGTGGAGGTCGGGGGCCGACGGGTCGAACCCGACCTTCACGCGGAGGGGCTTGCCGCTCTTCATCGAGCGCGCGAGCTTTTTCTCCAGCTCCTCGAGCTGGACGCACCCTTCGGTCCCCTTCAGGAGGAGGTCGAGCTGCTCCGGGACGGGGGGGAAGGAGGGCATCCGCCGGATTGTAGGAGACGCGCGGCCGGGGGGGACGGCTCCGCCAGAGGCTCCGTCGCCGGGCCCGGTCTCTTTCGAGCCCTGACGAACGTCGTCGACGCCGTCATGTGAGCTCTCGGGTGCCCTGCGGCGACGCGGTCCAGGGCTCGCAGGGGAAACAGGACCAGCCGGACGAACGCTTCGGCGGACCGGCTGAGGATCCGCGTGGGCAGGAGTTCCCGTACGGCGACGGCAATCAGCTCCGTGATCGCCGCCACCGGGCCGACCGAGACGCCGGAGTCGAGGACCTCGAACCCGCCGCGGAGGAAGAGACGCCGGTGCCCTTCGAGGGTGAAGTTCTGGAAGTGACCCGGAAACCCGTGAAAGGCCTGGAGGAACGGCGTCGCCGCGAAGACCTCGCCACCGGGCCTGAGGACACGGTGCATCTCCCGGACCGCGGCGTCGGGATGCTCGAGGTGCTCGAGGACCGCTTCACAGTGGACGAGGGGCACGGAGCCGCTCCGGAACGGGAGGGCGCAGGCGTCTCCGAGGATCTCGACGTCGGGACCCGGTTCGATGTTGAGGTTGTAGAGCCCCGGATGCGCCCTCGAGGGCCCTCCCCCCACCGAGATGCCCCACGTGGGGCCCCAGGCCGGTTCGGTCACCTGCCAGAGCGCCGACTCCGATTCGGCCGTCCGGTGGACCCATTTCAGAGCGGCCGGTATTCCGATGCGCATCGACTCTCAGGGGGCGAGGAGCCGCTCCAGCCGCGCGAAGAGGAACTCCATCGCGGCGGCGTTCTCGCCTCCCTCCGGCACGATCAGGTCGGCCCAGCGCTTGGAGGGCTCGACGAACTCGAGGTGCATCGGCCGGACGGTGGCCTGGTACTGCTCGACGACGCTCTCGAACGTCCTCCCCCGCTCGGCGATGTCGCGCCGGATCCGGCGGATGAGGCGGACGTCGGCGTCCGTGTCGACGAAGACCTTCACGTCGAAGAGCTTCCGGAGCTCGGGCTCGGCGAAGAGGAGGATCCCCTCCACGAGGACGATCCGCTTCGGAAGGACGCGCCGGGTCTCACGCGTCCGGCGGTGGGTCTTGAAGTCGTAGACGGGCGCCTCGACGATCATCCCCTCCTTGAGGGCCCGGACGTGGCGGACGAGAAGCTCCGTCTCGAGCGAGTCGGGGTGGTCGAAGTTCTTCCGGTCGAGGACGTCCTTCGGCAGGTCGGCCCAGTCGCGGTAGTAGGCGTCGTGGTAGAGGACGGAGATTCCGTCTTCCCCGACGCGCCGGAGGAGGGCGCTCGCGACGGTCGTCTTTCCCGAGCCGGTCCCGCCCGCCACCCCGATGACGAAGGGGGCCGGGGTCACTTGAAGGCGTCCAGCATCTCTTTCGCCACGGCCGCGTCGGCGCCCTTCGGCTCGAGCGTCAGGTACTCCTGGAGGTGCTTCTTCATCTCGGGGATCCTGTTGAGGTTCACGTAGCTCATCCCGAGGAGGAAATGGGCCTTGGCGTAGTCGGGACGCGCTTCGACGACCTTCACGAGGATCGGAGCGGCCCCCTTGAAGTCGTTCCTGTTGTAGAGCTCGACGGCCTGGTTGTAGAGGATGTCGGGGTTGTCCGGGTTGGCCGCGGCGAACTTCTTCTCGTACTCCGCGACCCGGGCCTTGTCCCCTTTCTGCCGGTAGCCCTCGACGAGGAGCGGATAGAGGTCCGTCGCCTCGGGGTCGAGCGCGAGAGCCTTCTCCCCGTAGGTGACGACCTTGTCCCAGTCCTTCAGCGGGGAGGCGAGTTTCGCGGCGAGGGCCCAGGCGTTCGACTTGTCCGGGCCCAGCGTCGTGGCCTCCTCGGCCTTCGCCAGCGCCTCCGCGTACTTCCCCGCCCGGAACTTCTCGACGGCGTCGTTGTAGGTCTCGACGAAGGGGTCCTTCTTGACCTCGGCCTGACCCGAGGCCTCGGCCTGCTCAGGGGTGTAGAGGACGACGTCGAGGTTCTCCACCGAGCCGAGCCCGATCTTTTTCGTCAGCTGGTGCGGGAGGAATCCATTCTTCTCGAACTTGTAGGTGTAGGGGGGGACGGCGTTGTTCAGGATCGTTCCCCACTTCCCCCTGGCGTCCGTCGTCAGCTCGAGCTTGAAGCGCGCGTTCGAAGCCGTCGTGATCGTGACCTTGACCCCTTCGAGCGGCCCGCCCTTCCCGTCCCTGACGACGCCCTGCACGCGGGCCTGCTGGGCGGCGGCCGCCCCGGCGAGGGAGAGGGCGGCCATGACGAGCGCCGCCGACGCGGCGGGGACGAAACGGATCCGCATCGGTTTCTCCGGCCGCCTGGGTCAGATGCTCTTGACGAGCGGGCGGCCCTGGGCATCCCGGAGCGAGCCCGTGGCGATCAGGATGATGTCGATCAGCCACCAGACACCGCAGCCGCCGAAGGTCAGGAGCTTCACGATGCCGAGCCCGACGTATCCCATGTAGAAGCGGTCGATGCCGAAGTAGCCGAGGAAGATCGACAGGAGGAGCGACACGAGCCAGTCCTTCGGCATCCCCGGGCCGACCGGCGCGGGGGGCGGCGGGACGTAGGCCCCGGCGGCGCCCGGAGCCGGCGGGGCGCCCGGCGCAGGCGGCGGCGCGGCCGGCTGGGCGAAGAGGCTCCGGAAGTCGGCCCGCTCCCCGAGGGGCATCCAGCTCGCCTCGCCCGACTTGAACGACAGGCTCAGGGCGCTGACGCGCCCCTCGCCGATCCACTGCTTGAGGACGGTCTCGTCGACCGGGCCGTACTGCTGGCCGTTGACGCCGATGACGTAATACATGGTGTCGCCTCTTCCACTCCCTCGATACGGAGAATCGGGGAGGCGGGTTCGCCCGGGATCTGCCGGAATCGTACCCGAGCCCCTCCGCGGCTGGTATCTTGAACGGGGGGGACATGGTCCGTCACGACACGCCCCGGGAGCGCCGGAGGGCGTTGCTGGCCGCCGAGCGCGCCACCGAGGAGCTGACGCTCCACGGCCGGTACCGGATCGCCCTCGGCTTCCCGAACGCCTACGAGATCGGGATGTCCAACCTCGGCTTCCAGTGGGTCTACCGCCTCTTCAACCGCGAGGCGGACGTGGCCTGCGAGCGCTTCTTCGTCGAGGAGGACGACGACCGCCGGGGACCCCGGTCTCTGGAGAGCGACATCCCTCTCGGCGAGTTTCCCCTCGTGGCGCTCTCCGTCTCGTGGGAGATGGACTACGTCAACCTCCTGAAGCTCCTTCCCGCCGCCCGGATCCCCCTGTCGCGGGCGGCGCGCGGCGAGGGGGACCCGATCGTCCTCGTGGGGGGCGACGCGGCCCGGATCAACCCGGCGCCCCTGACGCCCTGGGTCGACGTCTTCGCGATGGGCGACGGGGAGAAGCTCGTCCCCCGGATCGCCGGGGTCCTTCGCCGGGACCTCTCCCGCGAGGGGACCCTCGCGGCCTTCGCGGAGACACCGGGCCTCTTCGTCCCCGCCGTTCACGGGCTGAAGGCCGAAACGGCCGAAGACGGAAAGATCGTCGTCCAGCAGTTCCGGGCGGCCGAAGGCGAAACCCGCGAGCCGCCCCACTCGACGATCCTGACGCCCCGCACCGAGCTCGCGGACAAGCTCCTCGTCGAGGTGGCGCGCGGCTGCTCGGAGATGTGCCGCTTCTGCTGGGCCGCCTACGCCATGGCCCCGCAGGTCCGGATCCCGGCGGAGAGCGTCCTCGACGTGGCCCGGAGGAACCGTCCGCTCACCTCCCGGATCGGGCTCATCGCGACGGCCGTGGCCGACCACCCGGAGATCCTCCCGATCCTCCGCGGCCTCCGGGAGCTCGACTACCACATCGCCCTCTCCTCCGTGAAGATCGACGCGATCTCGGAGGAGATCCTCTCCATCCTGACGGCGCAGGGGGAACGGGCCCTCGCGATCGCCCCCGAGGCCGGGAACGAGCGCCTCCGCCGCGCCCTGAACAAGAAGGTCTCCGATCAGCTGCTCTCGGAGAAAGTCCGCCTGATCGCCGCGGCGGGGATCACGCAGCTGAAGCTCTACCTTCAGATCGGCCTCCCCGGAGAGACCGACGAGGACGTCCGAGACCTCGTCCGGCTCGTGGACGCCCTCCGGGAGATCTTCCGCGAGGAGGGACGGGCGCGCGGCCGCGTCGGCACGCTCGTGCCGACCGTCAACTGCTTCATCCCGAAGCCGCACACTCCCTTCGAGAACGAGGCGCTCGACGAGCCGGCCCGGCTCGAGCGGAAGCTCGCGGTCCTCTCCGAGGCCTTCCGGAAGATGCCCAACGTCGTCTTCCGCGGGATGCCGGTCGTGGAGGCCGTCTGGGAGGCCTATCTCGCGAAGATGGGGCTCGAGGCCGAGCCGATCCTCCGGGACGCCGCGTCCGGCGTCCCCGTCCGGCGGCTCGTGAAGGAGCATCGCGACACGATCGACCGGGTCATCCGGCCGTTCCGTCCCGACGCGCCGGAGCTTCCGGCGCTTCCCCGCGGCGTCTTCGACCCGCACGCCCGGCAGGCGTCGCCCTGGGGATTCGTCGCCAAGTCATGAGCCGATGAACCGATGAGCGGTCGCCGCCTCCTCACGGTTCTTCTCGCCGCCGCCGCTTTCGGCTGCGAGAGGCCCTCGGACGAAGAGGTCCTCCGGCGGACGTTCGCCGTGCCGCGGGTGGCCCGGCTCCTCTCCCTCGAGGCATCCCCGAAGACGCCCGGCACGTTCGGCCGCGAGGGGCTCTCCATCGACGCCGTCTTCGGTTTCGGACCCGACGAGCTGGCCGCGTACCGCGTCCGCCTCGAGAAGGACCCGACGTGGCGGCCGCTCCCGCCGCCGGCAGAGCTTCTCCTCAGGCTTCCGAAGGCGCCGAAGCTCCCCCTCGACGCGAGAGACGGGGTCTGGGCCTGCCGGACCGCGGGCGACGACCTCATGCACGCGCGGAAGAGCGACTGCCTGGACCGTCCGGGGGATCTCAACGACTTCATGTTCGCCGTCCTCGACACCGACCGCCGCACGCTACGCGTCGCGGTCCGTACGGCTTACTGAGGGACGCCCCCGGCCTGGCCGGTCGCGGCGGCGAAGAAGGCCTCGGCGCCCGTCTTCAGGAGCGCGCCGACGGAGTGCAGGACGATCCGGTGCCCCTGGGCCACGAGAGCCCGGGCCCGCTCGCCGGTTGCGGCGACCGTTCCGACGAGGAGCCCGGCCGCGAGCGCCGTCCGGGTGATCCGGTCGATCGCCCCCTCCACCTCGGGATGGCCCGGGCCGTCGTGAAACCCCATCGCCATCGAGAGGTCGCGCGGACCGATGATGACGCCGTCGACGCCCGGCACCTTCACGATCTCCGGCAGGCCCGAAAGCGCCTCGACCGTCTCGACCTGCGGGAGGACGAGCGTCTCCGCGTTGGCCCGCGCGACCCACGCCGCCTGCGACTCCCCGGCGAGGAGCCAGCGGTTCGCACGGACCGGGGCGATGCCGCGGAGCCCCTCGGGCGGGTACTTCACGGCCCGAACGAGCTGCCGGACGTCCTCCGCCGACCGGACTCCCGGTAGCATGATCCCCTGCATCCCGGCGTCGAGATACTGGAGGATCAGCTTCGCGTCGAGGCCCCGGGGCCGGACGAGCGGCGCCATGCCGACCAGCTCGCAGGCGCGGACGAACCCCTCGGCCTCGCGGGGCCCTCCCGGACCGTGCTCCGTGTCGAGGATGAAGAGGTCGAAGCCGAGGAGGCCGACCGTCTCCACCAGCGCGCCGTCGGTGTCCGGCGAGAGGAGCCCGTAAAGGGGTCCGCCGTCCTGGAGTCGCTCGCGGAGGGACGGGCGCTTCATCGGCCCATTCTCATCCCATTCGCTCCCCGAGGCGCCACGCGAAAAAGGCGAGGAGGATTCCCGCGTAGCCGTCCACGGCGTAGTGCCAACCGCTGATCAGGGAGCCGGCGAAGGTCAGGGCGGAAAAAAGACCGAAGAGAAAGGCGAGGCGCGGAGAGCGGCGCCGCGCGAAGAAGGCGACGAAAGCCTGCCCGGCGACGTGAAGGCTCGGCATCGCCGCGATCCCGAAGGCCGAGTTCAGCCCGGTCTTCCCGAGGGCCGCCGACCCCTTCGTCACGGCGTCGTACTGGACGAGAAGGAGGCGCTGCGTCTGCGTCTGGAGCGGCATCTCGGGGCGGACGGCGGCGAAATCCTCCGGAAAGACGTAGCACGGACCCAGCGACGGCGCGGCGACGTAGAGCCACGCCCCGGCGATCCAGAGGAGCGCGAACCCTGCCGCGAAGCGCCCCCGGTCGCGCCGCGAGAGCGCCGAGCCGAACCAGGCGAAGGCCACGCCCATCGTCAGGATGAACTGGGCGTAGGTGACGTCGAGGAAGCGCCAGAAGGCGGGCGAGGGAAAGAGCTCGATCAGGAAACGGTTCGGGTTGACGCCGAAGTGGATCCTGAAGTCCAGGACCGCCAGGAGCGGGTCGGTGATCCAGCCGTTCAGGTGCGGGACGAAGACCTTCAGCCACGAGTAGCTCCACGACACGAGCGTCAGGGCGACGACGAACCGGGCGAGATCGAGCAAGGCCGCCGGCCGCGTCATCCGGGAGAGGTAGAGCCGCGCGCGGGCGGCGCCCCCCGCGAGGGCGAGAGCGAGCGCCCGGACCCCCGCGCCGCCGGCCACGAGCCCCCCGGCGACGGCCAGCATCGGAAGCTGGGCCGCGAGAGACCTCGGAACGGAGAATCCGACGCGGAGCGCCAGCACGGAGCCGACGACCGCGGCGTTCGCCAGCACGAGAACTTCCCAGGGACGCCATCGCCTCATTTGGGCGGCAAAGCCGGCCGGGGCGTTTCCGCCTCCCGCCGGCGCCGGACGGCCGCGACGAACCGTTCTGCGGCGGCGTCGACCTCCTCCTCCGTCGTGAAGCGGCCGAGGCCGAAGCGGACCGAGACGTTCGCCTCCTCCGGAGAGAGGCCGAGGCCGCGGAGGACGTGGCTCGGCTCCGGGGTCGCCGAGGTGCAGGCCGAGCCGGCGGAGACGGCCACGTCGCGAACGTCCATCATCAGCCCGTCCGCCCGGACGCCCGGAAAGCCGATGTTCAGGTTTCCGGCCAGACGCTCGGCGCCGCCGCCGTTCACGAAGGCGCCGGCGATCTCGGCGCAGAGCCGAAGCTGAAGCCGGTCGCGGAGGGCCCTCACCCGCGCTTCCTCCGCCTCCCTCTCCGCCAGCGCGATCCGCGACGCGGCGCCGAGGCCGGCGATCCCGGCCACGTTCAGGGTTCCGGAGCGGAGCCCTCTCTCGTGCCCGCCGCCGTAGAGGATCGGATCGAGCTTCACGCGGGGGTTCAGCGACCGGACCCAGAGGGCTCCGACCCCTTTCGGGCCGCAGATCTTGTGGGCCGAGAGCGACAGGAGGTCGACGCCGACCTCGTGGACGGCGAGCGGCGTCTTGCCGAAGGCCTGCGCCGCGTCCGTGTGGAAGAGAACCCCCCGCTCCTTGCAGAGGTGCCCGATCGCCGCCAGGGGGTTCAGCGTCCCGATCTCGTTGTTGGCCGCCATGACGGAAACGAGGATCGTCCGTTCGGTCAGCGCGGCGGCGACCGCGTCGGCGCTCGTGACGCCGTGGCGGTCGGGCGCGACGTACGTCACCCGGAACCCTTCCTTCTCGAGCTGGCGGCACGGGTCGAGGACGGCGCGGTGCTCGAGGACCGACGTGACGACGTGGTCTCCCTTCGCCCGGCCGGCCCGGGCGGCGCCGAGGATCGCGAGGTTGTTCGACTCGGTGGCCCCCGACGTGAAGATGATCTCCCGGGGCTCGGCGGAGAGCGCGCCGGCGACTTCCTCGCGGGCCACCGTGACGGCGGCCTCGGCGCGGAGGCCGAACGCGTGCGTCCGGGACGCCGCGTTCCCGAAATGCTCCGTGAGGTACGGGAGCATCGCACCCAGGACCCGCGGGTCGAGCGGCGTCGTCGCGTGGTAATCGAGATAAATGGGAAACTTCACCATCCGGTCCCGCCGCTCCCCGGTTCCATCGTGGCGAAAGGCCGGTCAGAATTCAAGGGACGCCATGAGACACGTGCTCGTCGCCACCACCCGGAGACACCAGCTGGCCGATGAGCTGCGCGAAGCCAGCGACGGCCGGACGACCTTCCTCTCCGTCAAAGGAATCGAGGCGACGCTGGAGCGGATCGGCCGCTCGGCCCGCCTCGACGCCATCGTCACCGACGATCCCGGCGTCTTCGCCGCCATCCGGAGCGAGATCCCCGGGGAGATCCCGGTCGTCCTCGCGGCCGACGACGAGGGCCCTCACGCCCTCCTCGAGTCGCTCGACGGGAACGTGACGGCCTGACGGGCCGCGCGTTCAGGGGCGCGCCCCCTCCATCCGCGAGCGCTTGAATTCGGAGCGCATCTCGGACTGGAGGCGGCCGAGGCGGTAGGCGTCCCGGTTGACGAACCGGCCCCAGCAGGCGAGCGACGGGTGGACCGCCTCGATCTGCCGCCACATTTCCTGGACGAGGACGCGGTAGTCGGGATGGCCCTGCGGCATCGACCGGAGCTCGCAGAAGTGGATCGCCTCGCGGAGGTTCATCCGGACCGTCCACCGGGCCCGGAACGCGAACGGGACGACGTACTGCGCCTCGAACGGGAAGTCGCCGCGGAGCTTCTCGTGCAGGCTCGCGGCCTCCTCCATGCAGGCGTCCCAGAGCGCGCGGCCGCCGATCGCGTCGATCTCGGGCGGGACGTCCCAGCCGTGCGCCGTCGTGAAGAGCTGCCGCTCCTGCGACAGGATCCGGTGACGGTGGAGGTCGCGATAGATGCCGAAGTTGCCGAGCAGGTCGAAGGTGTAGTCCACGGCCTCGAGCGCCCGCGGCGGCTTGTCGCGCCGGTGGCGGCGGAGGGCGGCCAGCTCCGCCATCCGCCCGGCGCGTTCGGCCGGCGGCATCGCCAGAACCCGCGAGCGGAGGCGCGGCAGCGGCTCGTTCGCGTGCGGGTAGAGGAGCGCCGCCAGGACCTTCTCCTCGGCGTCGGCGTCGAAGTCGAGAAGGCGGACCGGTTCCTCGGGGGTGGGCGCCGGCGGGGCGCCCCCGACGACCGACCGGGCCATCTCGCGCGTCGTCTCGCGGAGAGCGGCCAGGTACTCGCTGCGCTGCGCCCGTTTCACGAAGGCGGGGATCAGCTCGTCCAGCTCCGTCTTCAGCGCGTCGCCGAGGGCGTTCATCTCCGCGAGGGGGTGCGACAGGAGCCGGTTGACCAGGTGCTCGTACGCCTGCCCGGAGGCGAAGATGCCGACGTTGGTCCGCGTGGCGCCCGGGAGGTAGCCGCGCATGACGTCGCAGGCGTGGGCGCGGACCGTGGCGCCCCAGGCCCGCTTCGCCATCTTCAGCAGCTCCTCGTCGCCCGCCACGTCCGCGAAGGCCAGGGGCTCCCCCGTGGCCGGATGCCGGACCTCGACCTCCTCGATCGGGAGGAGGTTCCGGATCCCCTCGAGCATCGGCTCGATCTGGGCGGCGTAGGCCGAGAAGAGGCCGTCCATCAGCGTGAGGAACGCCGCCCGGTGCGGCGAGCCGCAGAGCCGCTCCTCGGGGTGAAAGAGCCAGCGTCCCGCGGCGTCCTTCTGATCGAAGCGGACGTAGCGTGTCGACTTCTCGAGAAACGCGATGCCGACGCGGCTGTCCTCGACCGCCTTGGCCGCCACGTTGGAGATCCCCTCGAGCGCCATGTGCGCGCCGCCCAGCTGCGCCACGGAGTCGTCGCCGTAGCCGACGAGGACCCGGTCGTAGAACGCGCGCGCCTTCTTCAGCGCGAAACGGTCCTCCGGCATCCCGGGTGCGCCGGTCAGGATCCCGGCCGCCAGCCCCTCCCCGCCGTGAAACTCCTCGAGGAAGACGCGGCGGAGGCTCTTCGCCGAGCGGCTGTAGCGCGAGAAGAGCGCCCCGGCGACTTCCTGCGGGAGGCGGAGCCCGAAGACGTCACGGTCCGTGTTCGTGAAGAACGGAGAGAGGACCCGCCGCTCGTTCTCGAAGAAAGCCTCGGGCATTTGCCGCGATCTTATCCGCTACCGGGCCTCGACCCGCGCCACGACGACGGGCCAGAGCTTCCCGCCCGGGGGGACGGGGTCCTTCCCGGCGTAGAGGACCGCGTAGTACGACCCGGCCCCTCTCGAGAGCGGGATCCGCGCCTCGACCCGGCCGTGCGTCACCGTGAAGTCGCCGTGGCCGCCGTCGGCGTACTTCAGCGGCGGTGCGAGGACCGGATAGAGAACGGCGAATCCCTTCGGGAGCCCGTACGACCTCCGGCGTTCGATCTCCTCCCGGGTCAGGGGGACGGAGGGCGGGTCGAAGACGACCTCGAGGAGGCCGGCGGTCCAGCCGTCCGGAAGCTTCGTCCGGATCGTCGCCGTGCCCCCCGCCGGGAGGGGGCGCGCCGGGACCTCCACCCATTCGGCCACGCGCCGGACGAATTCCTCCGTCATCCGGAACTCGCCCCCCGAGAAGGCCACGCCGATTCCGACGTGCGTCCAGTTCGGGTCGAGAACGGCGCGGCGGTGGCCGTCGTCGGGGGGACGCTCCGCCATCATCAGGTCGTGGCACTCGAGCAGGAGCCGGGCGACTTCCTCCCCGGTCACGTTCCACGCTTTTCGCGAGATCGAGCTGACGTTCTGCCCGTGGAAATCGACCCCTCCCGCCAGCGCCCACCGGAGGTACGGCGGCCGGCCGGCCAGATCCCAGTGGCCGGTGTAGTTCCTCTCCGCGGCCTCGGCGCAGAACGCGTCTCCCACGCCGGCTGCGAGAAGGTCGACTTCGAGGGCGGTAAGGCCGGCGGCCGCGCGGTCGGCGTTGATCCGGCGAAGGAGCTTTCGCTTGGCGGCCGCTTCCCGCTCCCTCGAGATTCCCCTGTCCCGGTCCGGCCCGTACCGGACGGCTCCCGAGGAAACGTCCGGGGCCCGCGCCGGCCGGGGCGCGCAGGACGCCGCGAGCCCCAGCGCGAGGGTGCCCGCGAGAGTCCGGGCCCGATGAAGCTTCCGCATCAGTTCGTGGGCGCTCCCGGCCCGTAGAATCGGGCCATCGCTCTTCCGACTGCAAGGGGAGACGCACGCGAGGGGAACCGGAGAGGAGACGGCATGTACGCCATCGAAAGCCTGCACGCGAGGGAAACCCTGGATTCGCGCGGAAACCCGACGATCGAGGTCGAATGCCTCCTCGAGGGGGGCTCCTCCGCCCGTGCCGCGGTGCCGTCGGGCGCGTCGACCGGAACCCGCGAGGCGCTGGAGCTCCGCGACGGCGACAAGAAGCGCTACGGCGGGAAGGGGACGCTCACGGCCGTCCGGAACGTCAACGAGACGATCGCCCCCGAGCTGGAGGGTGTGGACGCGCGGCAGCAGGCCGAGATCGACCGGATGATGATCGACCTCGACGGCACCGAGACGAAATCGAAGCTCGGCGCCAACGCGATCCTCGGCGTCTCGATGGCGGTCTGCCGCGCCGCGGCCGAGGCGTGCGGCCTCCCGCTCTTCCGCTACATCGGCGGGCCGGGAGCCGTGACGCTTCCCGTCCCGATGATGAACGTCATCAACGGCGGAGCGCACGCCGACAACCCGCTCGATCCCCAGGAGTTCATGCTCTTTCCCGCGGGGGCGCCGTCGTTCCGCGAGGCGCTCCGGGCCGGCGCCGAGGTCTTCCACGCGCTGAAAGGGCTCCTCAAGTCGAAGAAGCTGGCGACCGGCGTCGGCGACGAGGGGGGATTCGCGCCCGACGTCGCGACGGCGCGCCAGGCGCTCGATCTGATCGTCGAGGCGATCGGCAAGGCCGGCTACCGGGCCGGAAAGGACGTCTTCGTCACGCTCGACCCGGCGGCTTCCGAATTCTTCGAGGAGGGGCGGTACGCCCTCGAAGGAAAGAAGCTCACCCCCGCCGAGATGGTCGCCTTCTGGGAGGGGCTCGTCGCCGACTATCCCATCGTCTCCATCGAGGACGGCTGCGCCGAGCAGGACCGCGAGGGATGGCAGCTGATGACCCGGAAGCTCGGGTCGAAGATCCACCTCGTCGGCGACGACAACTTCGTCACGAACCCGAAGATCCTGGCCGAGGGGATCCGGAACGGCATCGCCAACGGCCTCCTCGTCAAGGTAAACCAGATCGGCACGATCAGCGAGACGCTCAAGGCCGTCCGGATGGCCCAGACGGCCGGCTACGTCACCGTCCTGTCGCACCGCTCGGGCGAGACCGAGGACACCACCATCGCCGACCTCGCGGTCGCGACCAATTCCGGCTTCATCAAGACCGGCTCTCTCTGCCGGAGCGAGCGGATCGCCAAGTACAACCGCCTCCTCCGGATCGAGGAGGACCTCGGCGACGACGCCGTCTGGCCGGGGCTCTCGGCCCTGAAGGCCTGAGCGCGGATCCGCGCCGGGGGCCGCCAGGGGCCGCTTGACCCCTGTGCTAGCCTCCGCGCTTCATGTTCGGCCCCCTCCCTCTCGTTCTGGCCCTTTCGACCACGGCTCTGACTCCCGCTCCGCGCGAGGCCGCCGACGGCGTGCGACGTGCGGAGGCCGCACACCGCCTCGCGGAGGCTGCCGCCCGTTTCGAGGCGGGTGACTTCGCCGGCGAGTACCTGCGGACGACGCGGACCCAGGTTCTCTCCCTTTCCGGCGCCGTACTCGGCGAAGAGGTGGAGACCGTCCGGGTCCGGATGCGGGACCGCTGGCAGACGATCGAGCTCGTCCGCGCCGTCGAGGGAGGAAAGGACGTCACCGAAGAGCGGAAGAGGACCTTCTCGCCCGTGCCGGCCGGCGCGGAGCCGGACGTCCCGAGCCCCCTGTCTCCGAAGGGGACCGGCCTCTCCTTCTCGCCTCTGCCGCTCCCGAAAGGCCAGTGCGGAGCGTCCTTCGCTCCCGTCCCGAAGGGGGCGGCGGGCTCGGAAGGGCGTCTCGCGTGGGACTGCGCGACGCTCACGCCGCTCTGGGCCGAGCTGACGCCGTCCGACGCCCCGACGGAGCTCTCCGAGCCGCGCGTCCGGCTCGAGTTCGCCCGGGCGGGAGAGCTTCTCTACGCCCGGCGGTACACCCTGGAGGGGCTCGCGGCCGATGGTCCGAAGACCGTCCGGATGCGCCTCGTCCTCGAGATCTCCGACCTCAAGCCGGCCGGCTGAACCGGTCCGTCCCCGCTTCGCCTTTCCGGCGGCGCCTCTCTGCGCGACAATGGATCGTGCGCTTCACGAAGGTCGTCGCCGGGGCGGGAGAGCGTCCGCAGGTCGTCGGAGTCCGCCGCCTTCCGCAGCGCTACGCCGACCGGCAGAACGTCGACCGCCCGGAGGAGCCGCCGGAGGCGCCCGCCTCTGCCCCGGCGGCACGCCCCGATCGCCCCGCGGTGAAGCCGGCGTCGTACTTCCTCCTGTCGCTCGTCTTCTCGGCGCTTCTCTTCTCTCTCTTCTTCGTCGGCGACCGCGGCTTCCTGCAGGTCCGCCGCCAGCGCGCCGAGCTGCGCGCCGCCCAGGAGGAAGTGGCGCGGATCGACGCCGAGAACCGGAAGCTCGAGACGGAGGTCGCGGCGCTGAAGAGCGACCCGCGCGCCCTCGAGAAGATCGCACGGGAGAGGCTCCAGCTCGTCAAGCCGGGCGAGGTCGTCGTCGTCCTTCCCGACGGCTGGGAGCGGCGCGTCCGGCCGGAGACGTTGAAGGCCGCGCCGTCTCCCGCCCCCACCCCTCGCTGACCCGCGGGGGATCCGTCAGGAGACGTTCTTCAGGGCGAGAAGGACCTCGGCCGCGTGTTTGGCCGGGGTCACCTCTTCGTAGACCTTGGCGATCTTCCCCTTCGAGTCGATGAGGAAGCTCTTCCGCTTCGCGACGCCGAACGCGAGGTCGACGCCGTAGCGCCTGATGACCGTTCCGTCCGCGTCCGCGAGGAGAGGGAAGGTGAGGCCGTTCTTCTTCGCGAACTTCTCCTGCGCCTCGACGGTGTCCTTCGAGATGCCGACCACGGCCACGTCGTCCGGGTATTTCGGGCCTTCGTCACGGAAGGCACGCGCCTCGATCGTTCACCCGGGGGTGTCGGCCTTCGGATAGAAGAAGAGGACGACGCGCTTTCCCCTCAGCCCCGAGAGCTTCAGCTTCTTTCCGGACTGGTCCCTGAGGTCGAAGTCGGGGGCGTCGTCGCCCGGCGTCAGAGCGGTGGACGAGAAGAGAGCCATGGGAACACTCTACGCCACCGCCCGGGCCGCGGATCCCCCGGGGAGGGCGCTCCGCCTTGACGGCTTTCCGGCGGCGGGGTATCTTCCGCCTCCCTGACGCGGGGTGGAGCAGCCTGGTAGCTCGTTGGGCTCATAACCCAAAGGTCGCAAGTTCAAATCTTGCCCCCGCAACCATAAGAATCAACGGGTTAGCTCTCACGGGCTGACCCGTTTTCCTTTGAATGTCCGTGTCTTGTCCGCGTCCGGCGATGGAGGAGACCCTCCGCTCACGGGCAGGTGAACACTTGCGACCTGATCAGCTGGAAGCCCTGGCCGAGCGGATTGACGAACGGCTGGGAGTTGAGTCCCGTGGCCGTGTCGGTGATCGAGATCGTCGTGTTGATGTCGGTCGTTCCGCCGATGTAGACACTCCACGTGCCATTCAAGGAGCAGAAGTCGATCATCTTCACCGCTACGTCGGCGCTGGTCGGGTCCACCGTGCCGAAATATCCGACGTTGTCGGTGAGGAGATGGCCGGTGCCCGTCCCCCTGGGCGGGTTTGCGCCGTAGCCGGCATAGACCAGTGTCGCCACAAACCGTCCGCCCACGAGGGGAAGGGCGGCCTCCGTCAAGGTCCCCGAGCATTCGCCGCCCGATCCTTGCGACACCGGGGCGATCACCTCCGGGCTCTTCACGACCCCGGGCGAGCACAAAAACTCGGCCGACCGGATCAGTTGAAAGGGTTGACCGAGGGCGTTGACGAAAGGCTGTGACACGATGCCCGTCGCCGTATCGGTGATCGAGA
>DATIWM010000351.1:0-3171 GCA_035519355.1 Thermoanaerobaculia bacterium
GCAAACAGGATGTAATGGAATGATTTCGGCCACCGAACTCCGCCCGGGAATGATCGTCATCCACAACGGTGAGCTGCACCGGGCGCACAGCGTCGTCCACAAGACACCGGGGAACCTCCGGGGCTTCGTCCAGGCCAAGCTCCGGAACCTCCGGTCGGGCGCCATGAACGAGCACCGGTTCCGGTCCGAGGACCGGATCGAGAGGGCCTCCCTCGACACCCACGAGATGCAGTACCTCTACTCGGACGGCTCGGGGCATCACTTCATGAACCAGGAGACGTACGACCAGCTCGCCCTGCCGGACGACGTCGTCGGCGAGGCGATGAAGTACCTTCTCCCCGAAACCATCATCACCGTCGATTTCTACGAGGGAAACCCGGTCTCCGTGGAGCTTCCGACGACCGTGAACCTGAAGATCCTCGAGACGGAGCCGGGGATGAAGGGCGCCACGGCCTCGGCGTCCTACAAGCCGGCCAAACTGGAGACGGGCCTCCTCGTCCAGGTCCCCCAGTTCGTCGAAGCCGGCACCGTCGTCAAGATCGACACGCGCGACGACTCCTACCTCGAGCGGGTGAGCTGAACCGGATGATCCGGCGCGCGGTTCCGGCTCTGGCCCTGGCACTCCTCGTCGGGACGGCGTCCTCTGCGGCTGCTTCGGACGCGCTCGAAGCGCGGCCGGCCGGCATGGCGGAAGACGAATCGGACCAGACGTCGATCGCCGCGGAGCCGGGCCTCGAACCCTCGGCGGGACCTTCGGGCACCACCCGGGAGCGCGGGACCGCCCGTCCCTGCCCGGCTCGCGACCCCGAGAACGGGCGCTGCTACCCGTCGGCCGACGCCGCCGACCTGGCCTGGCTCGGCCGCGCCGCGGGAAAGCCCGCCGCCGCCCTCGAGGAGGACGACGAGGAGGAGGGGCTCGAGGCCCCGGACCCGCCCTCCTTCTGGCGGTCGGTCGGCGATCGGCTCCGGAGCCTCGTGGTCCGGCGCTCCGATTCGAAACCCGTCGCCGTTCCGGAGGAGGAGATCGAGGCGCTCTTCTCGACGACGTTTCCGATCCCGATCGAGGCGTACGACCCCGCGAAACTGCACGACACGTTTCTCGCCAAGCGCGGGAAGGTCAAGAAGCACCACGCGATCGACCTCGGAGCGGCCCGGGGAACGCCCGTGGTGGCGGTCGCGGACGGCGTCGTGGAGCGTCTGGGACGCGACCGCCGGGGCGGCAAGGTCGTCTATCTGAAGGACCTGACCGGACGATACACGTTCTACTACGCCCACCTCCGCTCTCACGAGAAGGGGCTGAAGGCAGGCGACCGGGTGGTGAAGGGGCAGCGTCTCGGCGAAGTCGGCGCAACCGGCCGCGTCATCGGGGGCCCGCACCTCCACTTCGCGATCTACCGGATCGAGGCCGAGACCGGCTCGCGCCTCTTCGCGGTCAACCCCTACCTGATCTTCTCCACGATCCGGCCGCGCTGATCCCGGGCCGGGTCAGACCGTCCGGAGGTCGTGGAGGGAGAGCCCCCGCTCCAGCCACTGGTTCGAGATCTTTTCGGGAAGGGCGTTCTGCGCGAGCCGCGCGCGCAGGTGCTCCCAGTCGAGGTCGTCGAGGCACTGGTCCTGGTTCATGCACGTGAAGACGAAGGACTCTTTCTTCGTCACCGGATCGACGTGTCGCTGGAGGCACTGCGCGCAGACTTCCTTCATCATGCACTGCATCGGCGAGTTGATGGAGCCGATGCCGACGTGCTCCTCCCGGAGGTAGGGCTTCAGGACGCCGTGGCGCGCCGCCGTGACGGCGGCCATCATCCGGTCCGAGCCGATGGCGATGACGCGCGTGGCGTCGGACATCGGGATCGGGACGGCCCCGAGCCGCCCGGTGGCGTAGGCGGCCATGGCCTCGACGATATTCCCGACAAATGCAAAGTCGGTCTTCCTGAGGGCCGGAATCGCCGGCTCGCGGTCGACCGTGTAGACGACGACGTCGGCCCCCGCCTCGATCTCCTCGCGCTTGTAGAAGTCCTCGGCCTTTTTGTAGCCGGCGAAGTAGAGGACCCGGTTGCTCCGCCGTCTCGCCTCGCGACCGATGGAGAAGAGGACGGCGTTGCCGAGCCCGCCGCCGCAGAGGATGACGGTGGAGTTCGTCGGCAGCTCCGTCGGAGCGCCGGTGGGTCCCATGACGATGACCGGCTCCCCTCTCTTCAGGACGCCGACGAGGCGAGTCGAGACGCCGATCTCGAGAGCGATCATCGAGAGAAGCCCCTTCTCCTTGTCGACCCACGCGCCGGTCAGCGCACAGGGCTCGATGAGAGCCGGAGTCCCGGGCAGCCCCTTCGCGGCCGGGAGCATCGGGGCATGGGCCTCGTAGTTCTGCAGGCGATAGAACTGCCCCGGCTGGAAGTTCCGCGCCGCCTGGGGGGCCCGGACGACGACTTCGACGATCGTCGGCGTCAGCCGCGCGACCGACACGACGCGGGCGCGGAGGAGGTCGTCCGTCTTCCCGGCGAAGGCGGCCCACGCCCGGTCGCGCGCGGGCTGCGCGGCGGCGGCGAGGGCGTCGAGCTCGTCCGCGAAGAGCTCGCGGATCCGGGGCGCGCCGTCGCGGGCCGAGGCCATCGCTTTCACGACCGAGCCGGCATAGACGGGGTGGTTGTCGCCGAAGTAGGTCAGGAATCTCCCCTTGTACTCTCCGCCGGTGAAGAACGCGCCGACCCCGTCGTCCTTCGGGACCAGCTTCCACGTCGTCTTTCCGTTCGAGCCGCTCTTTTCAACGACATGGGGACGGAAGAACTTCTCCTTCGCGTCGAGGGGGAGCACGCCGGGAAACTCCTTGCCGTAGGTGATGTTGGGCGTGGTGCCCGCGGCGATGAGAAGGGTCCGGCAGGGAAGGGTGACGGTGGACCTGTCCTTCCGGCGGCAGAGGACGGCCGAGATCGCGCCGAACTCGTCGGGAACGCATTCGACCGGCTCGAGATTCTCGGCGAAGACGATTCCCTCCTCGAAGGCCTTGGCGATTTCCTCGTGGTTCAGCCGGTAAGCCGGCGATTCCTCCATCGTGCGCCGGTAGGCGATCGTCGACCCCCCCCAGGCCGTCAGCAGGCGGAGCAGCTCGGGTGTCCGGCCCTCGGCGGCGGCCGTCGCCCGCTCCTCGCGGATCGCGCGCGCGTGGGCGATCTG
>DATIWM010000352.1:0-4031 GCA_035519355.1 Thermoanaerobaculia bacterium
TCCTCGACGTAGTCCTCGCGGGCGAAAAGCGTCGCATCCCCCTTCATGGCGTCGGTGAGGACCCTTTCGTAGGCGTCCACCTCGCCGGCCGCCGGGTGGCGGCTCGCCACCAGCTCCGCCGTCTGTCCCATCGGCTCCTCCACCGGGGCCATGACCGTCGTGCCGATGGCGACGGTCGGCTCCGGGCTGATCCGGAAGCGGAGGTAGTTCTGGCGGATCTGCTCTTCCCGGATGACCGTCGGAGGCTTCCGGAGTCTTCCGAGGACCTCCGTGCAGGTGACCGGAAGCGACTTGCCGGCCCGGATGTAGAAGGGCACCCCCTTCCAGCGCCACGAGTCGATCTCGAGCTTCAGCGCGGCGAAGGTCTCCGTCCTCGAGTCCTTCGCCACGCCCGCCTCCGAGCGGTAGCCTCGGAACTGCCCTCGCACGACGTTCTTCGGCTCGAGGTCGGGAATCGCTTTCAGGACCTTGACCTTCTCGTCGCGGATCGACTCGCTGTCGGTCCGGACGGGCGGCTCCATGGCGAGGTTGCAGAGGACCTGGAAGAGATGGTTCTGGATGACGTCGCGGATCGTCCCCGTCTGGTCGTAGAAGCCGCCGCGCCCCTGGACGCCGAAGTCCTCCGCCATCGTGATCTGGACGCTCTCCACGTAGTTCCGGTTCCAGAACGGCTCCATGAAGGCGTTCGCGAAACGGAAGATGACCATGTTGTTGACCGGCCGCTTCCCGAGGTAGTGGTCGATCCGGAAGATGGCACTCTCGGAAAATTCCGAGAAGAGGATCTTGTTGAGGGCTCTCGCCGAGGCGAGGTCGGTCCCGAACGGCTTCTCGACGATGACGCGGGCGTTCTTCGAGGAGCCGGACGCCCCGAGCTGCTCGATCACCTTCCCGAAGAGAACCGGCGGGATCGCGAGGTAGTGGGCCGGGCGCACCGCGCCCCCCAGCTCCTTCCGGATCGCCGCGAAGGTGGCCGGATCGTTGTAGTCGCCGTCGACGTACCGGAGGAGGCCGGAGAGCTTCGCGAAGGCGGCCGGGTCGAGCCCGCCGTGCTTCTCGAGGCTCTCCCGGGCGCGGGCCTTCATCTGGTCGAGGTTCCAGCCGGCCTTGGCCACGCCGATCACGGGGACGTCGAGGCGGCCGCGCTTCAGCATCGCCTGGAGCGACGGGAAGATCTTCTTGTACGCGAGGTCGCCCGTCGCCCCGAAGAAGACGAGGGCGTCTGCGCGGGATGCCGTCATTCCCGTCTCCTCACTTCGACGGCTTCTCGTGATGGCCGCCGAACTGGAATCGCATCGCGGAGAGCAGCTTGTTCTGGAAGTCGGCCTCGCCGCGGGAGCTGAAACGCTCGTAGAGAGCCGTCGTCAGGACGGGGGCCGGGACGGCCTCGTCGATGGCGGCCTTGATCGTCCAGCGCCCCTCGCCCGAATCGGAGACCCGTCCGCCGAACTTCGCGAGGGCCGGGTCCTCCACGAGAGCCGCGGCCGTCAGGTCGAGGAGCCACGAGGCGATGACGCTCCCGCGGCGCCAGACCTCGGCGATGTCGGGGAGATTCAGGTCGTACCGGTAGTGCTCCGGATCGCGGAGCGGCGTCGTCTCGGCGTCGACCGCGTGAACGTCCTTGCCGACATTGGCCGCGCGCAGAATGCCGAGCCCCTCGGCGTAGGCGGCCATCAGCCCGTACTCGATTCCGTTGTGGACCATCTTGACGAAGTGGCCCGCGCCGCTGGGGCCGCAGTGGAGGTAACCCTCCTCCGCCGTTCCCTTCGCCTTCTCGCGCCCCGGGGTCTTCGGGATGTCGCCCTTCCCGGGGGCCAGCGTCCTGAAGATCGGGTCGAGGCGTTTCACGACCTGGGCCTCGCCCCCGATCATCATGCAGTAGCCCCGCCCGAGGCCCCAGACGCCGCCGCTCGTCCCGACGTCCACGTAGTGGATTCCCTTCGGGGTCAGCTCCTTCGCGCGTCTTATGTCGTCCACGTAGTAGGAGTTCCCCCCGTCGATCAGGACGTCCCCCTCTTCGAGGAGGGGGAGGAGGTCGGCGATCGTCCGGTCGACGACGGCTGCCGGGACCATCAGCCAGACGGCCCGGGGCTTCGAAAGTCTCTTCACGAAGTCGGCGAGGGAGGAGGCGCCGACGGCCTTGTCTTTCATCTCCTTCGCGAGCTTCTCCACGGCCTTCGGCGACATGTCGAAGACGACGCCGTCGTGGCCTCCTCCGATCAGCCGGCGAACCATGTTCGCGCCCATCCGTCCGAGTCCGATCATTCCGAGCTGCATGAGGTGCTCCTTCTTCCTGCTTTCGTCCCGTGCTTCAAGGACGCGGGCGCTCCCAGAGCCGGTAGCCGCCGAGAAACGCGTTGCTGTTGTCTCCCGCCCGGCATCCCTTCGGAAGCGTCGTCAGCCTCTTGACGTTCCCGCCGCCGAGGACGACGTCGTCGATCTGGAAGGCGGCGACGAGCCTCTCCGTGATCCTCTCGACGAATGACTGCCACTTCTTCCGTCCGTACTTCTCGAAGGCGGCTGCGCCGAGAAAGTCCTCGAAGGTCTTCTTCTCGACGGCGAGGTGCCCGAGCTCCAGCGGCACGACCGTTCCGTTCACGACCATGGCCGAGCCGAGGCCGGTCCCGAGGCCGAGGAAGAGCATCGTGCCGCGCCGGTAGCTTCCGAGCGCCTGCATGGCGGCGTCGTTGATGATCTTCACGGGGCGACCGAACGCCGCTTCGAAGTCGAACCCGAGCCAGCCCCGGCCGATGTTGTACGGCTCCCGTGCCGGTCTTCCGTTCCGGACGGGGCCCGGATAGCCCATCGATACCGCGTCGTACTCCCAGTCGGCCGCAAGTTCCTTGACTCCCCTCACCATCTGCCTCGGCGTCAGGCCCGGTCCGGAGGGGAACCTCCGGCGCTCCTTGTGGCCGGTTGCGAGGATCTTGACGTGGGTCCCCCCGATGTCGACGACGAGAATCCTCTTCGGACGTTTGCCGCGCAACTTCGCCATCGCCTATCCCTTTCTCAGCGCGGCCGCCACCATCGCCCGCGCCTCGTCCACGATCGCGTCGAGGTGGGCCGCGTCGCGGAAGCTTTCCGCGTAGATCTTGTAGATGTTCTCCGTCCCCGAGGGGCGCGCCGCGAACCAGCCGCTTTCCGCGACGACCTTCAGGCCGCCGATCGGGGCGTCGTTCCCCGGGGCGCGCGTCAGCCGGGCGAGGATCGGCTCGCCGGCGAGGTTCGACTCGGTCACGGCCTCCGGAGAGAGCTTCCCGAGCTTCACCTTCTGCTCCGGGGTCGCCGCCGCGTCGATCCGGGTGTAGCAGGGCGCGCCGAACTCCTTCGTCAGGTCGCGGTAATGCTCGCCCGGGTCCCGGCCGGTGCTGGCCGTGATCTCGGCGGCCAGCAGATTCATGATCGGCCCGTCCTTGTCGGTGGTCCAGACCGCGCCGTCCTTCCGGAGGAAGCTCGCCCCGGCGCTCTCCTCCCCCCCGAAGACGATGGAGCCGTCGAAGAGCCCCGGCGCGAACCACTTGAAGCCGACCGGCACCTCACACAGGCGCCGCCCGAGCTTTCCGACGACGCGGTCGATCATGCCGCTCGAGACGAGCGTCTTCCCGACCGCCGCGGCCCGCGGCCACTTCGGCCGGTTCCGGAGGAGGTACTGGATGGCGACGGCGAGGAAGTGGTTGGGGTTCATCAGCCCCGCCGAGGCCGTCACGATGCCGTGGCGGTCCGCGTCGGGGTCGTTCGCGAACGCGACCCGGTATCTGTCCTTGAGGCCGATGAGACGGGCCATGGCGAACGGGCTGGAAGGGTCCATCCGGATCCTTCCGTCGTGGTCGACGGTCATGAAAGAGAAGGTCGGATCGAGGACCGGGTTCACGACCTCGATGTCGAGCCCCCAGACGGAGTTGATCGGCTCCCAGTAGGGACGGGCCGCCCCCCCGAGCGGGTCGACGGCCAGCTTCAGAGAAGCGCTCCGGATCGCCTCCATGTCGACGACGTTTCCGAGGTCCCTGACGTAGGGGAGGACAAAGTCTTCGGTG
>DATIWM010000353.1:0-4354 GCA_035519355.1 Thermoanaerobaculia bacterium
GCCGGCCGCACGAATCCCTCGGTCTACATCATCGCCACCGGAGGAGCCGGTTCGTCGGCCGCGCCGGCCTTCGAAAGCGGGATCCGGACGAGGTACCACGCGAGAAGCAGGAAGACGGGAATGGCGAGCCACGGGGCGATCCCGGCAAAACCCGGGAGCTGCGGGAAGGCCTTGTCGTCGCGGAGGAGGACGACGATGGCGACTCCCAGTCCCATGAGCGCTTCTCCGGCGATGAGGCCCGAGGCGGCGAGGACGCCGGCATTCTCCACCCGCGCCTTCTGGGCGGCGTTGTAGTCCTTCTTGCCGGCCAGCCGGTCGACGAGGCCGCGGATCAGGCCGCCGATGAAGATCGCGAAGGTCGTCTCGAGCGGCAGGTACATCCCGACGGAGAAGAGCATCGGGCTCTTCACCTTGATCAGGATCAGCGAGATCCCCATCGCGATGCCGACGAGGACGAGCGGCCACGCCATCTGCCCCCCCACGATCCCCTGCGACAGCGCGGCCATCAGGCCCGCCTGCGGCGCCGGGAGGTTCTTGCCGCCGAGGCCTCCGACCGTCGGGTTCGAGGCGAGGTCGGAGGTGTGGAGAAGGAAGATCGGGAAGAAGAGGACGAGGCCCGCCACCACGACGCCGATCAGGTCCCCGACCTGCATCTTCCAGGGCGTGCCGCCAAGGATGTGCCCGACCTTCAGGTCCTGCAGCATCTCGCCGGCGACGGCCGAGGAGACGCAGACGACCGCGGCCACGCCGAGGACGGCCGTCACGCCCGCCACTCCCTTGACGCCGACGACGACCATCGTCAGGGCGGCCACGATCGTCGTGGCGAGGGTGAGGCCCGAGATCGGGTTGTTCGAGGAGCCGATCATGCCGACGAGGTTTCCCGAGACCGCGGCGAAGAAGAAGCCGGTCACCAGCATGACGACCGCGGCGAAGAACGCCCCCGTGAGGACGTTCGTGAACCAGAAGTAGGTCGCCGTCATCAGGACGAAGACGAGGAGGACACCGAGGCCGATCACCTTGAAGTTGAGGTCCTTCTCGGTCCGGACGCTCGTCTCCTCGGCCGCGGCGGACTTCTTCACGTCCGCGATCCCGCGCTTGATCCCCGAGATCAGGTTCTTCCGCATCCGGAAGAGCGTGTAGCAGGCCCCGACGAGCATCCCGCCCACCGCGATCGGCCGGACGATGTAGCGGTAGAGGTGCGCCGTCAGGCCGGCCCAGTCCTGCGTCCCGTCGGCCGCCGTGTAGTCGCCGATGTTGTGCGGCCCGAGGAAGAAGATCAGGAGCGGGACGAAGAGGCCCCACGCGAGGAGGCCGCCCGCGAAGTTCAGGGCCCCGAGCTCGGGACCGATGATGTAGCCCACGCCGAGGTACGCCGGCGTGGCCGCCGGGGCCGAGATCGTCGTGATCCCGCCCGCCTCTACCTTGTGGGCCGTGTCTTTCAGGCCGAGCCGGACGAAACTTTCCTTCAGCCGGCCGACTCCCACCTCGAAGTCGTTCGAGGCGCGGAAAACCCCCGCGTCGCCGAGGAGCTTGATCACGGCCCCGACGCCCATCGCCTTGAAGAGCTGGACGGCCGCCGCGGCCCCCTTCTGCCCGGCCTTGTGGATCTCGCCCGCCGCGACCGACTCGGGAAACGGCAGCGTCCGGTCCTCGACCATCACGCGCCGGAGGATCGTGACGAAGAGGACTCCGAGGATGCCGCCGAGGATCATCAGGATCGTCGACGTGACGTACTCGTTCGTCTCGAACGTCTGGAACTTCCAGAGGCCGAGGATGACGAACGCCGGAATCGTGAAGATGGCCCCGGCCGCCACCGACTCGCCGATCGACCCGACCGTCCGGGCGAAGTTCTCCTCGAGGAGCGACCCCTTGAAGACCCGGAGGACCGCCATGGAGATGACGGCCGCGGGATATGTGGCCGCGATCGTCATTCCGGCGCGCAGCCCGAGGTACGCGTTCGCCGCGCCGAGGATGACGCACATGAACAGGCCGAGCACGAGGGCCCGGCCGGTGAACTCCGTCATCGTCGTCTCCGCCGGGACGTACGGCTTGAATTCCTTGTCGCTCATGTCAGGCACACCCTCCAGCGGAGCGGCGCGCGACGGAGGACGTCGGGACCGCTCTCATATCGTTCATTCGGGTACCGGTCGGGAGTCTGACACTCCTTCCGTCCGGCTGTCTAACGCGGGGGCTCCGGGTCTATACTTCTGCCACCTGCCCCGATCTGTCGCTCCCGGAAACGCGAAGAGAAGGGGTCCGGGTGCGGCCCCTCCGAGGAGGCGTAGATGAATCGCACGGTCGTCGTCCTCGCGGACGACCTCTTCTGGAAAACGAAGATCGACCACGCGGCGCGGTCGGCCCAGGCGCCGGCCGTCTTCATCTCCGATCCGGCCGGCCTCGTGAAGGCCGCCGAAGCGGGAAAGACCGCCCTCGTCCTCATCGACCTCGCCATCCGGAAGGACCCCTTCCCCGCCATCGCGGCCCTGAAGAAGGGGGCGAAGACGAAGGGGGTCCACGTCGTCGGATGGTACGAGCACGTCCGGAAGGACCTGGAGAAGAAGGGGGCCGAGGCCGGCTGCGACCAGTTGATGCCGCGCTCCACCTTCTCGCAGCACCTCGCCGACCTGATCATGACCTACGCCCTCCCCGGAGGCATGCGAACGGAAGAAGAAGAAAAAGAGCTGCCGGAAGAATGAGCCGGACCTCCCGACGCCGCTTCCTGACGACGACCGCGGCCGCTTCGGCGGCCGCGCTCGTTTCGCCCCCCTTCGGGGAATCCCCGGCCACCGCCGCCGCCCAGGCGCCGGCGCCGGCAGCGGCGACCGACGGCTTCGTCCTGGTCACCTCGAGCAACGGCCTCGAAGCCGCGAAGGCGGCCCGGCAGGCGCTGATCCAGGGCACCGACCCGCTCGACGCCGCCATCGCCGGCGTCAACATCCCCGAGCTGGACCCCGACGACATGACCGTCGGCTACGGCGGCATCCCGAACGAGGAGGGGGTCGTCCAGCTCGACGCCTGCGTCATGGACGGACGGACGATGCGCGCCGGCGCCGTCGGGGCCCTGGAAGGGGTCAAGACCCCGTCGAAGGTCGCGAGGCTCGTCATGGAGCGGACCGACCGCGTCTTCCTCGTCGGCGCCGGGGCCCGGAGGTTCGCCACGGCCCACGGCTTCCCCGTCGAGGACCTCCTGACCGAAAAGACCCGGAAGATCTGGCTCTACTGGAAAGAGCGCCTCTCGGACGCGGACGACTGGATCGAGTCGGCGAAGGAAGCGGAAGACCCCGCCATCCAGTCGTTCATCAAGAAGTATGGCAACGCCGACTTCCGCCCGCAGGGGACCATCCACATGTCCGTCCGCTCGGCGAAGGGCGACCTCGTCGGCGTCACGACGACGTCGGGTCTCTTCTTCAAGATCCCCGGCCGGGTCGGCGACTCGGCCGTCGTCGGCGCCGGCGTCTACAGCGAGAACGGCGTCGGAAGCGCAGGGTCCACGGGCCGAGGCGAAGCCAACCTCGTCACCTGCGGCTCCCACACCGTCGTCGAGTTCCTGCGACAGGGGAAGTCACCGGAAGAAGCCTGTCTCGCGGCGCTTAAGCGCATTTCCGAAAAGACCCATCTCGTCCCCCGCCACCGCGACGACAAGGGCCGCCCGAAATTCAGCGTCAGCTTCTACTGCGTCGACGCCAGGGGCCGCACCGCCGGCGCGGCCATCTGGTCCGGCGCGACGTACATCGTGGGCGACAACGAGGGCGTGCGGACGGTGGAGTCAGCCTACCTGTACAAGAAGGGGACGTAAATGGCCAGAGTCGCCGAATTCAAGGAACTCAAGAAAGAAAGAAATTCCCTTCATGAGATTGTCGATTGCACTTACACCGTTTTCGTTTCAGACGCAGGAAAGAGGATCCTGCAGATTGATTCATATGGGACCAAACACAGAAAGCTGTCGGGCAAAGTGAGTCAGACGCTGCAATTTGATGAACAAACTGCACGCAGACTTGAAAGGTTAATCGCGCACACGTTTGGTTGAGTGTCGCCCCGCTTACTGACATAGCTTCGATCGTCCGCCACCGAACGACACGGTCACGCCCGCGCGTCAGAGAAGACGCGGGAGAGTGTGAGACCGTGAATCCGGGCGAAATGTCGGAGGTTGCCTGTGACGAGGTCGAGACCGTGGTGCAGGGCCGTTGCGGCGACCTGGAGGTCGGCGTCCGCAAGCGGCTCGCCCCCCTTCCGCAGCGCCGCCTCGATACGGCCGTAGACCCGGGCAACGCCAACGTCGAAGGGCAGGACGGTGATTGCCGGGAGGATCCGCGTCTCGATGTTCTCGACGTGGAAAAGGGCCCGTTCGGATCGG
>DATIWM010000354.1:0-7584 GCA_035519355.1 Thermoanaerobaculia bacterium
CGAACCCGCTCAATCCGCGGCCGTTCTACTTCAGCCAGATCCGCGTCGACCCGGCGAACGACAAGCGCGTCTGGGTGCTGGGGATCTCCTTCCACGTCTCGGACGACGCCGGCCAGAACTTCCGCGAGGACCTCGGCGACAAGGTCCACCCCGACGGGCACGCCATGGTGATCGACCCGCGAAACCCGAAGCGCGTCTTTCTCGGGACCGACGGCGGGCTCTACCTGAGCCTCGAGGGGGGGAAGAACTGGCAGCACCTCGACCGCTTCGCGGGGGGCGAGTACTACCGGATCTCGCTCGACGACTCCGTGCCGTACCGGATCGCCGGAGGGCTGCAGGACAACCTGAACTGGGTCGGCCCGTCGGCCACCCGGTCTCGCGACGGGATCACGAACGCGGCCTGGACGAACCTCGGCGGGGGCGACGGCTTCTACAACGTCTTCGATCCCGGGGACCGCGACGTGATCTACGGAGAGTCGCAGGGGGGCGCCATCTTCCGGATGAACCTCCGGACGGGAGAGACGAAGTTCCTCCGGCCCGAGCCGGGCGAGGGGCAGCAGGCCTTCCGGTTCCACTGGTGCTCGCCCTTCTTCGCCAGCCGCCACGAGAAGGGCCGGATGTTCCTCGCCGGGAACCGGGTCTTCAGGCTGTCGAAAGGGGGTGACGAGTGGACGCCCGTCAGCCCCGACCTTTCGGCCCGCGACCCGGACAAGATCTTCGCCGCCGGGAGCGGTGCGGAGAACTACGGCGTCGTCTACGCCCTCGCGGAGTCCCCGGTGAAGGCGGGCCTCCTCTGGGCCGGGACCGACGACGGGAAGCTCTGGGTCACCTCGGACGGCGGCGGGAAGTGGGCCGACCTGACGGCGGGCCTCCCTGCGGCCGCGAAGGGGCAGTGGATCCAGTCGATCGAGGCCTCGGCGGCCGACGCCAACGTCGCGTACGTCGTCGTCGAGGCGTACCGGACGGGGAACGAGGCGCCGCTGATCTACCGGACGGCCGATCTCGGGAAGACGTGGGCCGGCGTCTCTTCGAACCTTCCGCCGAACGGGCCCGCCAAGGTCGTCCGCGAGCACCCGAAGAACCCGGACGTCCTCTTCGCGGGGACCGAGTTCGGCCTCTTCGTCTCGCTCGACCGGGGCGGTAGCTGGACGAAGTTCGGGGGGCTTCCGACCGTGGCCGTCGACGACCTGAAGATCCACCCGCGGGACGGGGACCTCGTCGTCGCCACGCACGGCCGGAGCCTTTACGTCCTCGACGACGTCTCGCCGCTTTGGCAGGCGACCGCGGAGGCGCGCGGGAAGGACGCGGTCCTCTTCGAGCCCCGGCCGGCCCACGCCATCTACCGACTCCCCGGCTGGGCCGAATGGAACGGGAAGGCGCTCTTCCGCGGCGAGAACCCGCCGGACGGGACGATCCTGAGCTTCTGGCTGAAGGAATTCACGGGCGACGAGGTGAAGCTCGCGATCACGAACGCGCAGGACCAGCCGGTGGCGACGCTCCGGACGCCGGGGACCCCGGGCTTCGGCCGCGTCGTCTGGAACCTCCGGCCCATCCGGGAAGGGGCCCGCGAAGGGGGCGGCGGGGGCCCCTTCGGTGAGCAGCCGAAGTTCGTCTCGCCCGGCGACTACACGGTGACGCTCACGTACGGGAAGACGAAGACGAAGCAGAAGCTCACGGTGACCGTCGCCGAGGGGATCGAGACGAAGTAGGAGGAGGGCCGGCATGCAGCCCGAGGTCGTCGAGGCGGTCGGGGCGCTCCGGGAAAAGGGGATGCTCGGCGACCCCCCCGCCTCGCATCTTCTCCGCGTGGCGCGGGGCGATCTCGTTTCGGTCCGGCTGGAGATCCGGACGCTCCTCTACCTCGGGGTCCTCCTCCTGACGACCGGCGTCGGCCTCTTCCTGAAGGAGAACCAGAACCGGATCGGCCCGGCCGCCATCGCCTCCGGGCTCGGCCTTTCGGCGGCGGCCTGCTTCGTCTGGGTTCTGCGCCATGCGGCGCGTTTCACGTGGGGCCGCTCGCCCGATCCGGGCGTCGCCCACGACTACGTCCTCCTGCTCGGTCTCCTCCTCGTGGCTTCCGATCTCGCCTACGTCGAGGTGCATTTCCGGGTGTTCGGGCCGGACTGGCCGTTTCACCTCCTCGCCGTGTCGCTCCTCTGCCTGATGGCGGCCTTCCGCTGGGATTCCGCGGTGGCTCTCGGCCTCGCCCTCACCTCCTTCGCGGCCTGGCGCGGCGTCTCGGTCAACGTCCTCAGGGGAGCCCTCGGAGAGGGGCGCCCCGAGGAGACGCGGTGGAACGCGATCGTCTGCGGCCTCGCCTTCGTGGCGATCGGCGTCGCTCTCGTCCGCGCCGGGAAGAAGCCCCACTTCGAGGAGGTCTGGGTCAACTTCGGCCTCCTGCTCCTCCTCGGCGGGCTCCTCTCGGGGGTCTTCGGAGGCCAGACTCTCTGGGGGGTGTGGCTCGCCGCGCTCGTAGCTGTCTCGGCCGTCGTCGTCTGGCGGGCGTTCCGGGCGGGGAAGACGCTCTACTTCGCCGAAGGGGTCGTCGCGGCCTACCTCGGATCGTTGCGCCTTCTCTTCGAGGCGTTCCGGACGCTTCATTCCGGATCGGCGTTCTCCTTCGTCGTGGCGGCCTCGGCCGCGGGAGTGCTGGCGCTCATCGTGGCCGCGCATCGCAGGATGAAGGCGCCATGAGAGCCGAGACCGCGGCCCTCGAGCGGGCCACGGCCGTCCGCGAGGCGGCCCGGCGCTGGAGAGCGGCCGGACTGATCGACGGGAGGACCGAGGAGGCGATCGGGAGCGAGTATCCGGATCCACGGGTCCGCCCGTCGCCGGTCTGGCGGGTCCTGACCTTCCTCTTCGTGACCGTGATCGTCCTCGGGGTCGTCTTCGCCCTCTTCCTGAGCGGCGTCCCCGGCCTCACGGGCCTGGCCTTCTACTGCCTTCTCGCCGGAGTGGCTCTCGTCGTGGCGACCGAAGTGCAGGAGCAGACCCCGTCGCTCGCCCGGCGCGGCGGGGCGGGGGCGACCGCACTGTGGGCGGGGGTCTTCCTGACCTCGGCGGCAGGGCTCTATTTCGGTGAGGTCCTCCGGCTTCGGGGCGAGCTCGGTTTCGAGATCACTCTCGCCGTCTCCGTCCTCGTCTGGGGAGCGGCCTCGTGGCGGTGGGGAAGCGCCGTCTTCGCCCTCATCTCGTCCGTCTCACTCTTCCTCCTGCTGAGCCGCCAGCCGTACGGCCGCCTTCTCTGGGTGGCGCTCGGCGTCGGCATGGCGGCTCTCGCGTGGCGGCGTCTCGACGAACGCTCGTGGCCGCCGCCGCACCGGGAATCCGCGGCGGTGCTCCTCGTCGTGGCGCTCGCGGCGCTCTATGCGGCGACCAACTACTGGTCCGTGGAGACGTGGTGGATCGAGCGGTTCCGGCGCGATTTCAGCTGGGCCGAGCCGCCTCGTGCGGGGCTGGCCGCCGCGCTGGCTGCGACCGCGCTGATGCCGGCCGCCCTTCTCGCGTGGGGGATCCGGACGCGGCGGACCCTCCTGATCGACGCGGGAGCCCTCTTCGTCATCCTTTCGGCCGTCACCCTCCGCCACTACGTCCGGATCGCGCCCCTCTGGGCCGTCCTGGCCGGCGCGGGGGCGATCCTTCTCGGCTTCGCGCTCGGGCTCGAGCGGTGGCTCGCCCGAGGGGCGGAGAAAGAGCGGGGCGGCTTCACGGCCGAGCCGCTCTTCTCGGACGAGACCAAGGCGCGGCTCCTCCAGGCGATTCCCGTCGCGGCGACGCTGCAGCCCGAGGCGCCCCCGCCTCCGGAAAAGGGGTTCACTCCGGGCGGCGGATCGTTCGGCGGGGGAGGCGCGAGCGAGCGGTTCTGACTCAGCGCGCGCGGCGCGACTCGGCGAACCGGTAGAGCGCGCTCCGCCAGTCGGGGAGGTCGATGCCGGCGTCGGCCAGCTTGTTGTTCGAAAGAGCGCAGTAGCGCGGGCGCGGCGCCTTGAGGCCCGCCTTCTCGAGCGACATGGCCGAGACCGCCGTCTTCGTCCCCAGCATCCGGGCCAGCTCCATCGCCAGCTCGTGCCAGGTCGTCGAGCCCGAGCTGACGCAGTGGTAGAGGCCCCAGGGGAGCTTCTTTTCGAGAAGCCGCTGGACGACGCGCGAGACGTCTTCGACGTAGCTCGGCGTGACGGTCCGGTCGTAGAAGGCCCGGACGGGCTCTCCCTTCGCGAGCATGTCGGCCATTTTCTCGATGCTGCTCGTCTGCCCCTCGCCGCCGAAGAGGCTCTCGACCCGGAGGACGTAGTGCTTGGGCGCGCGCGGGGCCAGGATCTCGCCGAGCAGCTTCGAGGCCCCATAGACGCTGAGCGGGTTCGGGAGGTCCTTTTCCGTGTAGGGGCGCGTCGCCTTCCCGTCGAAGACGTAGTCGCTCCCGAAGTGGACGAGGATCGCGTCGCAGGCGGCGGCCGCGTCGGCCAGGGCGCCGACGCCGAAACCGTTGGCCGCGAGCGCCGCCTTCGGGTTCTCCTCGGCGCCGTCCACGTCGTTCCAGGCCGCGCAGTTCAGGATGACGCCGGGGCGGAGCTTGACGACCCGCTCGGCCACGGCGGCCCGGTCGGCCACGTCGAGGCTCTCCCGCGTCAGGCCGAAGACGTCGTTTCCCTTCTGGAGGTCCCGGAGGAGGACCTTTCCCAGCTGGCCCCCGGCCCCGGTCACGACGATCCGAAGAGACATCTCCGGGAGCCTAGCCGAATCCGCGCCGCGGCGGAAACCCGGAACGGTTCCGGCCGTACTATCGGGCGCGCCGAATTCGCATCGGGAGGTCTCGTGAGAACCGTGGCACTGATGGCTGGCCTCGTCATCCTCGCGCCGGGAGCCCTTCTCGCTGCCGACGCGCCGAAGCCTCCCGTCGCCCGGAAGGTGGACCACGTCACGGAGCTGCACGGGGAGACGCTCTCCGACCCGTACTTCTGGCTCCGGAACAAGCCCGACCCGGAGGTGAAGGCGTATCTCGACGCGGAGAACGCCTATACCGACGCCGTCATGAAGGGGACCGGGGCACTTCAGGAAGCGCTCTACACGGAGATCGTCTCTCACGTGAAGGAGACCGACCTCTCCGTTCCGTACCGCCTCGGCGGCTGGCTCTACTACTCGCGCTTCGAGAAGGGGAAGCAGTATCCCGTCTACTGCCGGAAGAAGTCCCCGGCTGGCCCCGGCGCGGCCGAAGGGCCCGAGCAGGTCCTCCTCGACGTCAACAGGATGGCCGAAGGGGAGAAGTTCATGGCGGTCGGCGCCTTCCGGGTCAGTGACGACGGGAACCTCCTCGCTTACACGACGGACAACACCGGGTTCCGGCAGTACCGGCTCCAGGTGAGGAACCTCGCGACGGGGGAGATCCTCCCGGAGAAGGTGGAGAAGGCGACCTCCGTGGCCTGGGCCGCCGACAACAGGACGCTCTTCTACGGCGTGGAGGACGGGGCGAAGCGGTCGTACCGGATCTTCCGGCATCGGCTCGCGGAGCCGGTCGAGAAGGACGCCCTGGTGTACGAGGAGAAAGACGAGCGATTCCAGGTCGGGGTGACGCGCTCGACGAGCCGGGCCTTCGTCTTCCTGGCCGCGGAGAGCCACACGACCGACGAGTGGCGGTTCCTCCCGGCCGACAAACCAGAAGGCGCCTGGACGGTCATCCAGGCCCGGGAGGCGGATCACGAGTACCGCCCCGACCACCGCGGAGACCTCTTCTGGATCCGGACCAACTCCGGGGGCCGGAACTTCAGGCTCGTCACGGCGCCCGTCGGAAGTCCCGGAAGAGCGAACTGGAAGGAGGTCCTGCCGCACCGGCCCGGCGTCATGCTGCAGGGCGTCTCGGTCTTCAAGGACTTCTGGGTCGCCACGGAGCGCGAGGACGGGCTCGTCCGCTACAAGGTGACCGAATTCGCGACGGGTGCGACGAAGTCCGTGACGTTCCCCGAGCCCGCCTACGCCACGTCCCCCGGCGACAACCGGGAGTTCGACGCCACGGCGTTTCGCTACCGATACCAGTCGCTCGTGACGCCCGAATCGGTCTTCGACTTCGACGTGAAGGCGGGGACGTCGGCGCTCCTGAAGGAGACGGAGGTTCCCGGCTACGACCGGAGCCTCTACCGCTCCGAGCGGCTCTGGGCGACGGCCCGGGATGGCACGAGAGTCCCGGTCTCGGTCGTCTGGCGCGCGAAGGCCTCGAAGGAGGCCGCGGGAAAGACGCTGAAGGACGGTCCCTTCCCGATGCTCCTCGGCGGCTACGGCTCGTACGGGGTCGCGATGGACCCGACGTTCAACCCGGCCCTCCTGCCGCTCCTCGACCGGGGCCTCGTCTACGGCACCGCCCACGTCCGCGGCGGCGGCGAGATGGGGAAGCCCTGGCACGACGCCGGCCGGATGATGAGCAAGAAAAACACCTTCACCGACTTCATCGACTGCGCCGAGGAGCTGGTCGCCCGGAAGGTCACGGCGAAGGACCGGCTCGTCGTCACGGGCGGGAGCGCCGGCGGGCTCCTCATGGGCGCCGTGACGAACATGCGGCCCGACCTGTTCGCGGCGGTCGTCTCGTACGTGCCGTTCGTCGACGTCGTCAACACGATGAACGACGAGACGCTGCCGCTGACGGTGGGGGAGTTCGAGGAGTGGGGGAACCCGAAGATCAAGGCCGAGTACGACTACCTGAAGTCCTACTGCCCCTACACGAACCTCGCGGCGAAGGCCTACCCGCCGATTCTCGTCAAGACGTCGTTCAACGACAGCCAGGTGATGTACTGGGAGCCGGCCAAGTACGTCGCGAAGCTGCGGACGCTCAAGAGCGACGTCAACCCGCTCCTCCTGAAGACCAACATGGCCGGCGGCCACGGCGGATCTTCGGGTCGTTACGACCGCTACAGGGAGCGGGCCTTCGACTACGCCTTCGTCCTGACGGAGCTGGGGATCGCGAAGTAGGAGCACGCGCCCGGGCCTCGGAACTCGCGACGGCCTAGTGCTCGGGGCTCCGGGCCGACCTTCCGCCTGGGCCGGCCCGCCGGATGGGACGGACTGGCGGCGCCGGCAAAGGGAAAGGCGTTTCCGAACAAGCATCTTTACCGCCTTCAGGGCACTTTCCTCGGGTCGGCGAACGTCGAGGAGGGCGCACATGGCGGGTGAGACGAAAGAGTGGGACATCATCGTCATCGGATCGGGCATCGGAGGCCTCACGGCCGCGGTGCTCCTTGCGAAGCTGCATGGCCGGCGGGTTCTCGTCCTGGAACGCCACGACCGGGCCGGCGGCTTCACCCACGTCTTCGCCCGCCGTGGCGGATACCAGTGGGACGTCGGGGTCCACTACGTCGGCGAGATGGGCCAGCGCGGCCTCAGCCGGGACGTCCTCGAGGTGGCGACGGGCGGCGAAGTGCACTGGCAGAAGATGCCGGAGGGATACGACCGGCTGATCTTTCCGGACTTCGAGTTCACCGTCCGCGCCGGACGGGAGCGCTTCAGGAGCGATCTCAAGGCCGCGTTCCCCGGCGAGGCCCGGGCCATCGACCGCTATTTCCGGGACGTGAGGCGCGCCGCCTCGTACATTTCGATCCTGGG
>DATIWM010000355.1:0-20918 GCA_035519355.1 Thermoanaerobaculia bacterium
CACCTCGAGGAAGGCCACCCCGCGCAGCCCCGTCCCGAGAGCCTTCATGGCCGCCTCCTTGGCCGCGAAGAGGCCCGCGGCATGCTCGGCGAAGGCGGGGGAGGAGCGGGGGCGACGGAGCTCGCCGCCGCGGAACACCCGCGAGAGAAAGCGGTCCCCGAACCGGGAGACCGCCCTCTCCACGCGAGGCACCTCACAGAGGTCGACGCCGAGGCCGAGGACGACCCGGCCGTGGGGAAGAGCCGCCTCGAGCGAGACGGAAAGGGGCCCGGTCACACCGCGCCGTCCCCGGCGGTTTCGACGTGGCCGAGCGAGCTTCTCCGCCAGGCCTCGAGGTCGCGAATGGCGATCCCGAGGTGGATCAGGCCCAGCCCGACGAGAAAGCTCCGGAAGTACGGGGAGACGAGGAGCGGCTGGATGAACGTGGGCGATCGGGCCACGATGCGGCGGAGCCAGAAGAGGCTCCAGGGAGAGAGCGTGAGGAACGCCCCGGCCTCGGCGAAATAGAGGATGGTCAGGAACCGCAGGAGTTTCGAGTCCACGACCGGGGCCATCCCGGCATTCTAGAGGCCGGTATCAGGGGGGGGCGTCAGTGCGGCCTCGGCGAGTCGTTTCTCGGCGCGGCGGGAGCGTGCGGCGCCGGGGCCGGCGCCGGCCCCGGATCGGATTCGCGCCGTGCAGGCGCCGGGGCGGCGGCATGTGGCGCCGGAGCCGGCGCGGAGCGCGACAGCGGCGCGCGCGCCGGCGCCTCGCGCCAGTCGCCGTCGGCGCCCCGACGGACCGGCGTCTCCCGGGCACGCAGTCCGTCGGCCGCACGGGGAGCCCGCCAGCCGGTGTCGTTCTGACCCGGAACCTCGGTCGGGCGGGGCGAGAGGTCGCGCGGCGCCGTAGAGGCCGGGGAGCGCCAGCCGTTCTCCCGCACGGGGTCGGGCTTCCGGGTGGACGAAACCTCGGTGCGGCTGGTGGCGCGGCTTCGCGCGCCCGTCGTTCGCCAATCGTCCCCCCTCACCGACGCGGCCTCTCCGCCGCGCGGCCTGAGCAGCGCGTCGGGTGAGACGGGGCGGAGCGATTCCCGGGCGCGGAGCGGGGCGAGCGACCTCCGAAGCTCCTGCTCGGCGGCCGGCGTCAGGTTCGCGTCACGGCGGAGGAGCGCGGTGAGGCCCTCGTTCACGGGAAGGGGGTTCCGTGACGCCGGGGACTGGGAGATCTTCCGGACCGCTTCCCGGACCGCCGCGGAAGCAGGCGCCGCGCCCTTCTCGATCCGGAGAGGCGACGTGGAGATGATCCCCGTTTCACCGGGCCGCAGCGGAACGTGTTCCCCGCGAACGATGTCGCGCGACGGATCGAGCCGGCCGCCGAGCCGCGTGGCCGGTGCGTAGTTCCAGCCGCGCGGGTCGATCCGTGTCAGATCCGCCAGCCCGCGGAAATGGGGAAAGCGGGGGCTCCCGGTCGACCGGTCCCAGTGGTTGCCGTAGTACCCGATCGGGCACCACCCGACGTACGACGGCGAATAGCTCCAGTAGACCCAGGCGGGCGCGTAAGCCGAGCCGGGCATCCAGACCCAGCCGTACGCGCTCTCCCAGAACCACGATCCGTAATGGTAGGGAAGCCAGCCCCAGGGCTCGTAGGAGACCCACGTCAGGCCGCAGGGCGTCCAGCGCCAGGTTCCGTAGGTGTAGGGGCGCCAGTCGGGGGAGACGGCCGGCCGCCAGCACCAGCGGTCGGAGGAGGAGGCGTAGACCCAGCTGCCGTTGTCATCGAAGCCGGCCAGCGACGACTCGTACTCGTAATCGGAGGCGACCCACGTGGCGGCGCCGCCCTGCGGACGCCGGTCGCTCCGCTCGTCCACGAAACGCGTGAACCGGTCCCGGGGCGGATCGAGGTTCTGGACGTCGATCTCGTTGCTCCCGAGGACGAAGGCGTACTGTCCGGCGCGGAGAACCTCCTGGCCGCCCCGGCCGACGACCGCGGCCTCTCCCGAGAGGACGTAGACCTCGGTGCCACGCCTCCCCGCGTCGACCCGGACGTGACCTCGACCTTCGACGACGACGGTCGCATCGTCGGTGTCGAGGCGGAAGGCCCGCTCACCACTCTCCGCGGAGCGAATCTCGGCGGCCACGGCCCCCCGAAGGAGGAAGAGCAGATCGCGGTCATCGTCCGATTCGTACGTCCGGACCATCCGGTCGAATCGAAGCTCGGTCTTCAGATCGGCCCGGACGAGGTTGCCGCTCGCCAGGACGACCTCGGCCCTCGAGCCGGCGCCGGTCACGAGCCGGTCCCCGGAAAGGACGGGGGTGTTGATGCGGGCGGTCTCCTCGTCGGACGCGCTGGAGAGAAGGGCCACGTCCGCACCGGCATAGGAGACGTAGGAGTAGGACTCGCGCTGGCCCGCCGCCGGGAGCGACAGAACCGCGCCAATGATGAGAGCGGCGGGAGTCAGGTAGTGGCCGCGCCTCAACGTCGTCATCCTCCGCCTTCCCGTATGCGACGCCCGTACCAGCCCGTCCCGTCCCCCGGCGGAGACGGCTTGACCGGCAAACCCGGCCCCTGCAATCTCCTCGGCGCGACGACGGGCCGGAAGTGAGGCCCCCGGAGGACGATTCGATTGGCCATCCGTGAGATCGTGAAGTACGGCGACCCCCGGCTGCTCGCCCCGAATCAGACGGTCACGAGCTTTGGGGATCCGGCTCTCCTCGAGTTGATCCGGGACCTGAAGGAGACCTGCTGGGCCGCCCCGGGCCTCGGCCTCGCGGCGCCCCAGGTAGGCGTCAACCTCCGGGTGGCCATCGTCGATCTCTCGGTCGGGAAGGACCCGTCGAAGGTGATCGTTCTCGTCAATCCGTCCGTCGTCGCCGCCCGCGGGAGGGTTCGAGACGAGGAAGGGTGCCTCTCCCTTCCCGACCTCGTCGAGGTCGTCGAGCGTCCGGAGGACGTGACGGTCGAGGCGCTCGACGAGACCGGCGCCGCGCGGACGATCGACGGCCGCGACCTGCTCGCGAGGGCGTTCTGCCACGAGATCGACCACCTCGACCGCCACCTCTTCCTCGACCGGCTCTCCAGCCTGAAAAAGAGCCTTCTCCTCCGGAAGGTCTCGAAACGGCGGAGAGAGGGAAGCTGGTGACCCGGCCGGGCCGCCGGGGAGTCGGCGACCGGCGACGTCACCGTTCGGGTGGCGGCAGAGGCGACGGGATCGTGCGGGGGTAGGGCGCCGATTGCCCTGCGGTCGGGGTGCAGGCGAGCAGGACATGGACGTTCGTCACGGAGATCGCGTCCAGGAAGAAGCCCTCGTACTCGGTGTTCGAATCGGTCGTCAGGCGCCAGCGGATCCGGACGGTCTTGCCGTCGTGGGACGGAGAGAGGCTGGTCTGATAGCGCGTCCAGTCGGTGAGGCCCGTGTTCTGCTTCGGACCCGTGAAGGCGCCCTGGGTGCCCGGGTAGCGGCAGGCGTTCTGCGGGGGAGCCTTGGTCTTCGCGAGGGTGTCGGGGTAGCCGGCGGGGCTGGTGGGGGGGAGGTCGGACCAGGAGGCGCCGCCGTCGGCCGACATCTCCACGATGACGCCGTCGAATTGGGACTCGAGGTTGTAGCGCGTGCTGTACGAAAGGACCGAGCCCGCGCCGAGCGTGAGGGGAGGCGTCGTCAGGGAGGCGCAGGTGCGGGCCGGATAGAACCCGGAGTCCGGCGCGGCGTGATACGCGTGGGAGCCCGAAACGGCCTGCGTCGCCGTGATCCGCCAGGGAGGCTCGCCCGACATCTTTCCGCCGCCGTCCCCTCCGTCGTCGCTCCAGGTTCCGAGGTCTCCGGAGGGACCCGAGGCCGCTGACATGAAGGCGACCGAGTTCGTCTCCTCGTTCCCGCCGTTCGGGCCGTTCCCGCCCCTGTTCGAGTCCTCCGCGCGGACGACGTAGAGGTACGACGTCCCCTCCGAGACCCCCGAATCCTCGAACTGCAGGCCCGGGACGCTCACCACCCGGGTGCCGGGCACCCCGGGGCTCAGGGCCTCCGAGCGGTAGACGTTGTAGTGGAGGTTCGTTCCCTCGACGCAGCCCGCGCTCGCCGGCTCCCAGCCCAGGCGGATCCGGCAATCGGTTCCGACGGGGGTCGCGGAGGTCACGCCCGCGAAGACCGGCTTCCGGTCGCAGCGGCCCCCCGCCGTGACGGTCACGCACCCCCCGGGGGGACCCTCGCCGCAACCGTCCGCACCGCGGAGGACGTACGAGTAGGTGGTGCCTCCTTGAGCGCGCGCATCGGTGAAGGAGCTTCCCGGAGCCTGCCCGACGTACTGGAACGTCCCGATGTCGGTGCGGCAGTCGCCGCTCGACCGATAGACCTGCGTGACCGTCGAGCCGGGAGCCTTCGTGAAGGAGAGGTCCACACCCATGACGGGATCGCTCGCGGCCGAGAGGGCCGTCGGCGCGGCGGTCACCTTCGAGGCGCACGAGGCCATCGATGCGACGAGGGCGTAGCCCTGACGGTCCGTGTCAGATCGCCCGTTGCCGGGTACGCTCGACGCCGTCACGGTGAGCGTGTAAGTGCCCGCGGCCGGCGCCGAGATCCTCACCTGCTCGACGCTGTTGACGCGGTCGGCCTCTCCGCCGCCGGCCGAGTCGCCCGAGGACGCGAGAACGTTTCCGCGCCAGGTGTTCGCGCCGTCCGTGACGGTCAGGTCGAGATCGTTGACGAGGGCCTGCGCGGCGCCGAGGGTCCCCTCGGCGTCCGACCAGACGAGCGTCACGCGGAGTTCCTGCCCGGCGCCGACCGTGACGGTGGTGCTGTGGCTCTCCCCGGTCTTCATCCCGTCCGGGTTGGCGAGGCTCCAGACGCGCAGCTTCCGGGCGTCTCCGTCGAAGAAGAGGTTGCTGTCGAGGAAGACCCGTCCCCAGCCATACCCGAAATTCCCGAAGCCCGGACTGTCGCCGAGGGGGAGCGTTCCGTTCAGGAGCACGGCCTTGACGAGCGGGGCCGGTGGCTCCAGCCGGTCCGCCGGCGACCGGCGGCCCGTCGGGTAGAAACCGTCGGCGAAGTACTGGCGGAGAAGCGCCGAGGCGCCGGCGGCGGTCGGGCAGGCCATCGAGGTTCCGCTCAGCTTGTTCGTCAGGCAGATTTCGGAGGTGTGCCCCGTGTCGCCCGAAGCGGACGAGACCTGCTCTCCCTCGGCCACCACGTCGGGCTTGATCCGCCCGTCGGCCGTCGGGCCGCGGCCGGAGAAGCCGGCGAGAAACGTACTGATGCCGTGCCCGGTGGCGCCGACCGAGACGACGTTCTTCGCGTTACCCGGAGACCCTGTCGACGTCGGAGCCGGTCCGCTGTTGCCCGCCGAATAGAAGATCGCCATCTCCTCGTGGTCGAAGAGGAAGCGGTCGACATCCTGATCCTCGGAGGTGTAGTCGCCCTGGGTGGCGTTGCCCCACGAATTCGAGTGGATCCGGGCCCGGCCTGAAAGGGCCTGCAGGTAGAGAGCGTAGAGGTCGGGGTCGACGAGACAGCCGGTCGCGTCGTTCCCGATGTCCTGAAAGAGAAGCTGGGCGTTGGGCGCCATGCCGTCCCCCGGGTCGATCCCCGGGAATTCCGGCGTGGAGGGCGTGAGGTAGTTGTCCCCGACGGCCGTCCCGCTCGTGTGCGTGCCGTGGTACGTGGCCGCGTCGTCGCCGCAGAGCAGGTTGTTGTCGTAGGCCGTGGCCCCCGGATGGACCCAGTAGGCCATCACCTTCTTTTCGGGGAAGAGGGTTCCCGTGGCCGGCGGGACGGTGTTCTCCGCATCCGTGACGTCGCTCGCGGAGGCCGACTTCCTGAAAAAGCACGTTCGCGTGTCGCAGCCCGAGTCGGCGACGGCGACGATCTGCCCCGTCCCGGTCAGGCCGTGCGAGAAGAGCGTGCAGGTCGTGCACGCTCCGCCCGAGATGCTGCTCTCCTGGTTCGACTGGACCGGTCCGAGAGAGCCGTTGTTGAAGAGACGGGCCGGTTCCCAGGGCTCGAGCCAGGCGACGCCCGGGATCGCCGACACCTCGCGGACGAAGTCCCGGGCGACGGAAGCGGGGACGTCGTATCGGAGCCTCGGCGCGACGGGATCCTCGCGGGCCATCGTCTGCGTCACGCCCGGGACGCGGGCGAGGATGGTCCGGGAGACTCCATCGAGAGAGGCGTCCGGGAAGAGCTGGACGGTGATCCCGGGGGAGGTCTGCGGCGATCCGGGACGAAGGCGCGGGGAGACCTTGTAGCCCGGATTCCACGTTCCCGTCCAGCGGACCGCCTGGCTCTCCCTGAGGAGCGTCTCGGCGCGCGGCGTCAATCGGACCTGGAACGCGTTCTCCGGCAAGTAGCCGAAGAACCGGACGCCGAGGTTCTCGAGCCGCTCCTTCTCGTCGAGGCGGCCGGGGAGAAACTGGACGACGCCGTAGTCCGGGGCGTCGGGTTTCTCCCGGAGGCCGGAGGCGGCGAAGTCGGGAGCCTCGGTCAGAGGATCGAAGACGGCGGCGGAGAGCCGGAGGAACCGGCCTTCCCGCGGCGCCGCGGCGCGCGCCCGGGGGTCGACGGCGGCGAGGGAGACCTTGCCGGGAACGGCCGTCGCAGCCGGCAGGGACGCCCCGGCCAGGAGCGGCGCCAGCAGCAGGGCACGCAGTCCGGTGGCTCCGGTCATCTCCCCTCCGCTCAAGCGGCGTGCTCCGCGGCGATCCTACCCGTCCGCCTTCTCGCGCAGGGCGTCGGTTTTCAGGACGTGATGGAGCGTCCGCGCGAGGTGTCCGGCGAAAGCGACGAGGTGCTCCAGCTCCGGCGAGGCGCCCGGTGCGGGCAGCGGCGCCCGACGGTGGAGCCGGAGCGTGCCGATCAGCTCCGGGCCGGCCCAGAGCGGCGCGGAGCAGATCGTCCATTCCGTGGCCGGCTCCCGGGCCTCGCCGGGCATGCGGGGGGCGCGCTCCGCGCGCGGGTCCTCCTGCAGGGCCAGCGCCGCGATGTGGCCGGGGGGTTCGCCGCCGGGCCAGGTCGAGGAGGTCGTGGCGGAGAGCTCCACCCGCCCCGGGCGCCGGAGGTGGAGCGTCACGCCGTCGGCCTCGAACGTGGCGGCGATCCGGTCGAGGATTCCTCCGAGCCGCTGGCTGCGGATCTCTTCGGAGGCGGCCTCCTCCGCTTCCAGCTTCTCCGTGATCTCCTGCTGCAGCTCGAGGAGCTGCGTCCGGGCCGTCAGCGCGTCGAGGAGACTCTTGACCCGGAGGGCGTTCTTCACGCGGGCCTTCAGCTCGCGCGCCGAGAACGGCTTGGTCACGTAATCGTTCGCCAGCGCCTCGAAGCCGGCGAGGAGATCCTCTTCCTCCGTCCGCGCCGTGACGAAGATGACCTGCGTCCCGGCCGTCTCGGGCGTGGTCTTCACGCGGCGGCAGACCTCGTAGCCGGAGAGATCGGGCATCCGGACGTCGAGGAGGATCAGGTCGGGCTTCCGCGCCGCGACCTTCTCCAGCGCCTCGGTGCCGGAGATGGCGCTGTCGAAGTCGCAACCGAGCTCGTAGGCGATGTAGGAGGCGACCTCGCTCTGGAAGGGGTCGTCGTCCACCAGGAGGATGAGCGGCGAGGTCGTGCGCGTGCCGAACATCGGGGGTTGGGCCTTATCCCACGCTGGCAAATGGGCGTCAAGTCGCCGAGAATCCGGCGCCGTGGCCCTGACCCTCTTCAACACGATGACCCGATCTCCCGGGACGTTCCGGCCCCTGTCGCCGGGTCACGTCCGCCTCTACACGTGCGGGCCGACGGTCTACGCCCGGGTCCACATCGGGAACCTCAGGACGTTCGTCTGGGAGGATCTGATGGGCCGGGTCTTCCGGGCGCTCGGCCTTCGCGTGACGCAGGTGATGAACCTGACGGACATCGACGACAAGACGATCCGCGGCGCCGTCGGCGAGAACCTTCCGCTTCACGTCTTCACGCAGAAGCACATCGACACCTTCTTTGCCGACCTCGCTGCGCTGAACGTCGTCCCGGCCGCTCACTATCCGCGCGCGACCGACCACATCCCGGAGATGGTCGAAATCGTGAAGAAGCTCGCGGAGAGGGGGCACACGTACGAGAGCGACGGGTCGATCTGGTACCGGATCTCGACCTTCCCCGCCTACGGGAAGCTCTCCGGCATCGACCTCAATGCCGTGAAGCGCGGCGCGCGCGTGGCCGACGACGAATACGAGAAGGAGGACGTCCGGGACTTTGCCGTCTGGAAGGGGGCGAAGGAGGGGGAGCCGGAGTCGGCCCTCTGGACGACCGGGCTCGGGAAGGGGCGGCCCGGATGGCACCTCGAGTGCTCGGCGATGTCGATGAAGTATCTCGGGGAGACGTTCGACATCCACAGCGGGGCCGTCGACAACATCTTCCCGCACCACGAGAACGAGATCGCGCAGAGCGAGGGGGCGACCGGAAAGCCCTTCGTCAACTGGTGGCTCCACGCCGAGCACCTGATCGTGGACGGCGAGAAGATGGCCAAGTCGAAGGGAAACTTCTACACCCTTCCCGACGTCCTCGCGAAGGGCTACTCGGCGCGCGCCGTCCGCTACCTTCTCCTCTCCGTCCCGTACCGCCAGAAGCTGAACTTCACGTTCGAAGGGCTCCGGGCGGCCACCTCCGCGCTGGAACGGCTCGATTCGCTCGAGCGCCGGCTGGCCGAGCGGGTGGGGACGGGACCGGAAGACGCGGCGCGAGGCGAGAAACCGACCGAGGATTTCCTGAGAAGGGTGAAGGAGGCGGAGAGCAACGTCCTTGCGGCATTCGAGGACGATTTCAATTCCGCTTCGGCACTCGGGGCGCTTTTCACCTTCGTCGGGGAGACGAACAAGGACCTCGAAGGAGGCCATCTCCTCCCGTCCGACGCCGTCGCGGCGCAGGCGTTGCTCGGACGTGTGTCGGATGAGATTCTGGGAATCTCCCACTCTAGGAGGCCTTTCGGCGCGCCGGAGGCGCGATCTTCGATCGACGACGCGGAGGTCGAAGCCCGGGTCGCCGCCCGACAGGCGGCGCGAAAGCGGCGCGATTTCAAGGCGGCGGACGCCATCCGCGAGGAGCTGGCGGGCCTGGGAGTCCTCCTCGAGGACACGCCGCAGGGGGTCCGGTGGCGGCGGAGAGCTTGACAGGCGGGCCCCGGCGCGGTTCAATCCGCGCGGTCATGTTGTCGCTGCGTCACTGGTACGGTCACCACACCTGAACCGGCGGTGCGTTCGCGCCGCCGGACAGGAAGAGGTCCGGAGGGCGCGAAGGGCCACGAGCGAGCGTTTCGACCCCCTCCGGACGGAGGGTTTTTTCGTTTGGCCCTGACGGCTGAAAAGACCTCGATCGTCGGGTCGCTGGCTCCCGCGTCGGTGGCGGAGGCCCGGGCGGCCGCGCCGCTCGCGGCCTCATCCGACCTCGTGGAGGTCCGCCTCGACGCTCTCCGGGGCCCGGGGGATCCCGGCGCCCTTCGGGCGTGCTTCGAGGGAAAGACCCTCGTGGCGACGCTTCGTTCGGCGCCCGAGGGGGGCGGCTTCGCGGGAAGCGGCCCTGAGGCCCGGTCGATCCTCTCGAGGGCGCTCGCGGCCGGGTTCGATCTCGTCGACGTCGAGTTCCGGGCCGGGGAGAACGCCGGACTTCTGGGATTGCCTCCGGAGAAGGTGATCGTCTCCGTCCACGACCTCGACGGACTCCCGCCGGATCTCCCGGGTCTCGCAGGCCGGATGGCCGAGACGGGCGCCCGCCACGTGAAGATCGTCGGGACGGCGAACGACTCCTCGGACGCGCTCAGGATTCTCGAGGCGCAGGCGGCCCTCGCGGGACGGAACGTCTCGTTTCTCGCCATGGGCGAAGCCGGCGTGGCCACGCGGATCCTCGCGCCGTATCTCGGTGCGCCGCTCGCGTACGCGACGCTCGTCCCGGGGCGGGGAACGGCGCCGGGCCAGATCGAGGCCGGGGACCTCGGGGGGATCTACGGCGTCGGCCGGCCGCGGACGATCCGGCGGCTCTTCGCGCTCCTCGGCAGCCGCGCCACCCATTCCTTCTCTCCGGCGCTCCACAACGCGAACTTCGAGGCTCTCGGGGAGGAGTCGCTCTACGTCCCGTTCGTCCTCCGGTCCCTCGCCCGCGAGCTGGCCGCTCTCCGCGACGGCCTCTCCCGCCTCGGCCTGCCGTTCGCCGGGGCGTCGGTGACGATCCCTTTCAAGCAAGAGGCGGCGGCGGCTGCGGGCGCCCCGGAACCGGTCAACACGCTGCTCTTCCCGAAAGAAGGCGGCATCCTTTCGGCCAACACCGATCGAGAGGCGCTGGAGGTGCTGGTTTCTTCCGCAAAGAAGGGAGAACGGGCTCTCGTTCTCGGTGCCGGAGGATTAGGGAGAGTTGCCGTGGCACTCTTGCTGAGGAAAGGTTACGAAGTCTTCCTCTTCAGCCGACCCGAGCAGCAGGGGCGCGAGGTGGCCGCTTCGCTCGGCGTCCCTTTCATTTCGGACGATTTCTCTTCGGTCTCTCCTCGCGTCCTCGTCAACGCCACCCCGCTGGGTCTCGGTGCCGACGACCCGCTCCCCTGCGATCCATCGCTTCTCGCGCCCGGCCTTCTCGTCGTCGACGCGCCGTACCGGGCCTTCGGAACGGCGCTGACCCGGGCGGCACGCGCCGCCGGCTGCGACGTCGTGGACGGTTTCGCGATCCTCCTGGCCCAGGCGGCCGGGCAGGCGGAGCTCTTCACCGGGCGGCCCGTCTCCGCCGGCGAGCTGGCCTCCCGGCTTCCCGCGGATAAGCGGAGTCTTTTCGCTTCGACGGCGCCGGCGCCTTCCGGAATCCCGAGATGAGCCCCGCTCCCGACCCGAACCTCCCGCGCGGCGTCTCGGCCTTTCTGTTCGAGGCGGCCGCACGCCGGCGGCGCGCCGAAGAGGCGGTCGTCTCACGCCTCCTGGCGGCCGGCCTGAAGGAGGTGATCCTCCCGGTCCTCGACTACGCCGACCCCTACCGGGGCGTGACGGCGGAAGGGGACGAGCGGCTCTACCGGTTCATCGACCGCGAGGGGCAGACCCTCTCGCTCCGGGCCGACTTCACGCCGATGGCGGCGCGCGTCGTGGCGCCGCGCCTCGGAGCGGCGGCGCTCCCCGTGTCGCTCTTCTACCGGGGCGACGTGGTCCGCGACGAGCCGACCGGCGTGGGGCGGGCCCGGGAATTCGCGCAGGTCGGGGCCGAACGGTACGGAGACCCGTCGCCCGAGGCCGACGAGGCGATGCTCGCGCTGGCGCTCTCCTGCCTTTCGGACCTCCCGACGGAGCGTCTCCGCGTGACCCTCGGCCACGCCGACCTCCTGCCGCGCCTCCTCGCGGCGGCCGCCCCGGCGCTCGCCGGCGACGACCTCCTCGCGGACGCGCGGAGCCGACGCGTGACGGCCGTGGCGCGGCAGCTCCGCGAAGCGGGCGCCGAAGCGAACGCGGCCCGGGAGATCGGACGGTCGCTCCTCTCGGGCTTCGACCCCGCCTCGCCCCTCTTCGCGACGAGCGGCCTGAGGTCGGCGGCGGAGGCGCTGCGGCGCGCCGCCGCGGCCGCGCGAACGATTCGACCGGGCGTCTCCGTCGTGGTCGATCTCGCCGGAACGCCGTCGACCCCCTACTACACGGGTCTGACGTTCGAGATCGACGCCGCGGGCGGCGCCGCTCCGCTCGCGTCCGGCGGCCGCTACGACCGGCTCCTGGAACGGTTCGGGCCCGCCGCGCCGGCCCTCGGCTTCTGCATCGGCCTCGAGTCGCTCGCCTCCGCCCTCGAGGCGGCTGGCGGTGCGGGCCCGCCGAGGCCTCTTCGCGTGGCGGTCGGCAAGGGGCGCCTCCTCGCGAGGGCCCTCGACGCGCTCCGCGCGGCGGGCCTCGACCTCCCGGATCCGGACGGCCGGCGGCTGGTCGTGCCGGACCGCCTCGGACGGGCCGAGCTCCTCCTTCTCAAGGACGACGACGTCCCGACCTACGTCGCGCACGGCGGCGCCGACCTGGGCATCGTCGGAAGCGACCGGGTCGAGGAGTCGGGCGAGGAGGTCTTCTCGCCGGTCGAGCTGCCGTTCGGGGCGTGCCGGCTCTCGCTCATCGGCCGCGCGGGAGAGGCCCCGGCGGCGAACGGGCACCCGGTGCGCGTCGGGACGAAGTACCGGCGCACGGCGACGCGGTTCTTCGACGCGCGGAAGGTTCCCTGCGAGATCGTTCCGCTGGCCGGGTCGGTCGAGCTGGCGGCGGCGCTGTGCCTGACGGACGTCGTGGTCGACCTGATCGAGACGGGGTCGACGATGGCGGCCCACGGCCTGACCGAGATCGAGACGATCTCGGAGAGCCGCGCGGTCCTCATCGCGGGACGCTCGGCGCTCGTCTCGCGCCGCGAGGAAGTGGCCGCTCTCGTGGAACGGCTTCGCGCCTTCGGGGAGAGGCCGTGATGAAGCTCCTCGACGCGCGAACGCCGAAGGGAAGACGCGAACTGCATGCGCTTCTCGGATCGCGTCGCGCCTCGCCTGACTTCAGGACGCTGCGCGAGGTGCTGCCCGTCGTGGAAGAGGTTCTTCGAGGGGGAAGAAGGGCCCTCGTACGGTACGTCCGTCGATTCGACGGCGTTTCTCTTCCTTCTCGGAAGCTCTTCGTCGATCCTTCTCTCGGCCTGCCCCCGGCGGTGGACGCCTCGTTCGTCCGCGCCTTCCGTCTGGCGCGCCGGCGGATCGAGGCGTATCACCGCCGCCAGCTTCCGAAGGGCTTTGCCGCGAGGGACGCCCTCGGCGTCCGTTTCGTCGAGACGCCGTTTCCCCTCGACTCGGCCGGCGTCTACGTCCCCGGAGGACGGGCGTTCTATCCCTCGTCGCTCCTGATGGGCGTCGTCCCGGCGCAGGTGGCCGGCGTCCCGAGGATCGTCGTGGCGACGCCGCCGCGCGCCTACGTCGGCTGCCCGGAGCTTCGATGGGCGCTCCGGGAGCTCGGGATCCGCGAGGTGCTCCTCGCGGGCGGCGCGCACGGAATCGCCGGGCTCGTCTCGGTGGCCGGCTGCGCGAAGGTGGTCGGTCCCGGCAACCGGTACGTCGCGGCGGCGAAACACCTCGTGTCGTCGCTCGTCTCGGTGGACCTTCCCGCCGGCCCGTCCGAAGTGCTGATCGTGGCATCCGCGGGCGCGCGGGCCGACCTCGTCGCGGCGGACCTCCTCGCACAGGCGGAGCACGATCCCGACGCCGTCTGCCTCCTCTTCACGGACTCCGCCCGGCTGGCCGCGGCGGTTCCGTCCCAACTCGCCGCCCAGCTCGCGCGGTTCGAGGAGAGGTCGGCGCGGAAGGTCATGCGGATCGCGCTCGGCCGCGGCCGCATCGTCCTGTTTCCCGGAATCGCGCGCGCCGTCGCGGCGGCGGCCGCGGCCGCCGCCGAGCACGTCCAGGTGATGGGACGGGAGGCCGAGAAGCACGCGAGCCGGCTTCTGCCCACCGCCGGAGCGCTCTTCGTCGGCGCCTCGACGCCGACGGCGTTCGGCGACTACGTGGCGGGCCCGAATCACGTCCTGCCGACGGGGGGCGCGGCCCGGAGCTTCTCCGGCCTCTCCGTCCGGGACTTCTTCCGCTGGGGCCGGAGCGTCTCGGCGGCGCCGGAAGCGGCCCGCCGCCTCGCCCGCGCCGCGGCGGTCCTGGCGCGCTTCGAGGGGCTCGTGGCGCACGAGCGGTCCGCGGCGCGGAGGCTCCCGTGAGGAGAGCGGTCCCGGTCCGGCCCGAGATCCGCGCGCTTCGCGCGTACTCTTTCGCCACCGAGGCGCCCGTTCCGGTGAGAGCGAAGCTCGACTTCAACGAGTCGCCATACGACGTTCCGGACGAGATCAAGCAGCGGGTGGCGTCCCGGCTTCTGGCGCGGCGCTGGGCCCTCTACCCCGAGTTCGGTGCGGGGCGCCTCCGGCGCGCCATCGCGGCGTCGGTGGGCCGGCACGCGGAGGAGATCCGGGTCGGGAACGGGTCGGGGGAGGCGATCCTTGCGGCTCTGAGCGTCTTCGCGGGGGGCGGCGGGACGATTCTCCTGACGCCGCCCACCTTTTCACTCTACCCGCAGCTCGCCGCGATCGCCGGGGCGCGGATCGCGGAGGTTCCCCTGTCGGGCGACGATTTCGTCTTCGACGAAGACGCGCTCCTTTCCGCCGTTCGGTCGAACCCCGGAGCGGTCCCGCTCCTCTGCTCGCCGAACAACCCGACCGGCGGGACGGTGCGGCCGGAGTTCCTGCGCCGGCTCGCGCGGGCCGCGCCGGTCGTTCTCGTCGACCAGGCCTACGTCGACTTCGCGCCGGAAGACGCGAGCGCGCTTCCGCTCGTTTCGGAGTGCGAAAACGTGGTCGTCTTCCGGACCCTCTCGAAGGCCTTTTCGGCGGCGGGCTTCCGGATCGGATATGCCGTGGCGCCGCCCGACCTCGCCTCCGAGATCGGCAAGGCGATCCTGCCGTTCAACGTGGACCTCGCCTCGGAAGAGCTGGCTGTCGCCCTGCTCGAGGATCCCGGTCCCGCCCGGGCGCGGGTCGCGGAGATCGTCGCGGAGCGCGAGCGCCTCGCCGCGGCGCTCCGGGCCCTCGGGGCGAAAGTGGCCCCGGCGGCCGGGAACTTCGTCTTCGTGGCGCCGCCCCGCGGCGGGGCCGGGGCCGTCCGGCAGGCGCTTCTCCTCCGCGGCGTCCTCGTCCGGGACCTCGGAGAGTCCGCGCCGGGCCGGCTCCGGGTGACCGTGGGGCGGCGGGAGGAGAACGACCTCTTCCTCGCCGAGTTTTCGCGCGCCCTGAAGGAGGCGACATGAACCGGACCGGTCGATTCTCGCGGACGACGAAAGAGACGTCGGTCGAGCTCTCTCTCGACATCGACGGCACGGGACGGGCCGAGGTGGCGACGCCGGTCGGCTTCCTGTCGCACATGCTCGAGACGGTGGCGAAGCACGGGCGCCTCGACCTCGTGGTGAAGGCCGCCGGCGACACGCAGATCGACGCGCACCACACCGTCGAGGACGTCGGCCTGGCGTTCGGCGAAGCGCTCTCTCTGGCCCTCGGCGACCGGTCCGGGATCGAGCGGTTCGGGGAGAGCACGGTCCCCCTCGACGAGGCCCTCGCGCGGACGGTCGTCGACCTCTCCGGGCGCCCCTACATCGTCTTCGAGTCGCCCCTCGACAAGGAGCTCCTCCTCGTGACGAAGGACTTTCCGTTCGCCCTCGTCGAGGAATTCTGGAAATCGGCCGCCTTCCGGGGGAAGCTCAACCTCCACGTGGACGTCATCCGGGCCCGCAACGGGCACCACGCGGCCGAGGCCGTCTTCAAGTCGGCGGCCCGGGCGCTCCGGATCGCCGCCGCCCGGACGGGCTCGGGAATCGCCTCGACCAAAGGAACGCTGACCGCATGACGCCGCGCGTGACGCTCCTCGATTACGGCGTCGGGAATACGGCCTCCGTGACGCGCGCCTTCCGCCGTCTCCGGGCGGAGGTCGAGCTCACCGCCGACCCGGCGCGGGTCGCCGCGGCCGACCGGATCGTCCTCCCCGGCGTCGGGGCCTTCGCGCCGGCGCGCGAGCGGCTGGCCGCCTCCGGCCTCGACGCCGCCCTTCGGGTGGCGGTGGAGGGCGGGGCCCGCCTCCTCGGCCTCTGCCTCGGCTTCCAGCTCCTCTTCGAGGAAAGCGAGGAGTTCGGGACGACGCCGGGACTCGGCTTCGTCCCCGGCCGCGTCGCCGCGTTCGCCCCGAACGTCCGGACTCCGCACGTCGGGTGGAACGCCCTCGCGGTCGCGAAAGGGGACGGGCTCTTTTCGGGCGTCCCGTCCGGGACCTGGGTCTACTTCGTCCACTCCTTCCGTCCGGAGGGCGTTCCTTCCGGGGACGTCGCCGCGACGTGCGACCACGGCGGCCCCTTCGTGGCGGCCGTCCAGCGAGGCAACGTCTGGGGCTGCCAGTTCCACCCCGAGAAGTCGTCGGAGGCGGGACGGACGCTGCTCGCGAACTTCCTCGCGGGAGAGGCGACGTGAGCGCCGGGCGCCTCGCCCTCTGGCCGGCCATCGACCTCTGCGAAGGGCGCGTCGTTCGCCTCCTTCAGGGGGAGCTCGATCAGACGACCGTCTACGACGGCGATCCGGCGGAGGTCGCGCGGCGCTTCGCCGCCGAGGGGGCGGACGGCCTTCACGTGGTGGATCTCGACGCGGCCTTCGGCCGGGGGCAGAACCGCGCGAAGATCCTCGAGATCGTCGAGACAGCCGGGATCCCGGTGCAGGTCGGGGGAGGCTTCCGAACAGAGAAGGCCGTCGAGGAATTCCTGGAGGGGAAGGGTGCCGATCGGCTGGTCCTCGGCAGCCTGCCCTTCCTCGAGCGGGCGCTGTTTCTTCACCTTCTAGGAAGATTTTCTCCCTCCCGGTTCGTGGTGGCGCTGGACTGTCGGGACGGCCGGCCCACGACGTCCGGCTGGACGAAGGACGCCGCGGCGGGAGATGCGGTGAGTGTCGCGCGGGAGCTGTTCGCTCTGGGCGTCGGTTCGCTCCTGGTCACCGACGTGGCCCGCGACGGGGCGATGACCGGACCCAACCTCGAACTCCTCTCCTCCGTCCGGGCCGTCTTCCCGGGCGAGATCCTCGCTTCGGGCGGACTCCGGGGCGAGGAGGACCTCGTCCCCGTCGACGCGGCGCTCTCCGGCGGGGCGCGGGGGGCGATCTTCGGGCGCGCGCTTCATGCGGGGGCGACGACCGTGGCGCGGCTGGCCGCCGCGCGCGGCGCGCCGGCCGCCGCCGGGAGGGAAGGATGACTCTCGCGGTCCGACTCATTCCGTGCCTCGACGTGGCGGCGGGCCGCGTCGTGAAGGGGACGCGCTTCGTCAATCTGCGCGACCAGGGGGACCCCGTCGAGACGGCCGTCCGGTACGAGGGGGAAGGGGCCGACGAGATCGCCTTCCTCGACATCGCCGCGGCCAACGAGAACCGGGGAACGCTCGTCAGCCTCGTCTCGCACGTGGCCGAGGCCCTCTCCATACCGTTCACCGTCGGAGGAGGCGTCCGGGCCGTCGAGGACGCCGACGCCCTCCTCAGGGCGGGCGCCGACCGGGTCGTCGTCAACACGGCGGCCGTCTCTGACCCGGAGCTGATCCGGCGGCTCTCGGAACAGTTCGGCGCCCAGTGCGTCGTCGTCGCCGTGGACGGCCAGCGCGTCCGCGGCGTCTCGGGCGAGATCCGGATGGTGGTGACGACGCACGGCGGGCGGCGGATCACCCAGCGCGGCGTCATCGAGTGGGCGTCGGAGGCGGCGCACCTGGGGGCGGGTGAGATTCTCCTGACCTCGGTCGACGCGGACGGGACACGCGAGGGGTTCGACCTCGAGATGCTCCGCGCCGTGCGCGGCGCGGTGGACGTGCCGATCGTGGCGTCGGGGGGCGCCGGCAAACTTTCGCACTTCGTCACCGCGGTTCGCGAGGGGGGCGCCGACGCGGTCCTCGCGGCCGGCGTCTTTCACGAGCGGGTCTTCACGATCGAAGAGGTGAAGCTGGCCCTCGCCTCGGCCGGCGTGCCGGTGCGGATCACGGGCCCCGCGGTGACCCCGCCCGGTTCGGCGGCCGGCCTTCCGGTGGTTTTCGACGAGTCGGGGCTGGTCCCGGTCGTCGTGAGGGACGTGACGACCGGCGACGTCCTGACGCTCGCCTACGCAAACGCCGAGGCGCTGGCCCAGACCCGCGCCACCGGCTTCTCGCATTTCTTCAGCCGGTCCCGGAAAAAGCTCTGGAAGAAGGGGGAGACGTCGGGGAACGTCCAGCGCGTCACGGCGATCTCCGTCGACTGCGACGGCGACGCCGTCGTCTACGACGTCATCCCCGAGGGGCCGGCCTGCCACACGGGAAGCCACTCCTGCTTCCGGGTCGCCGCGACGCTCGCCACGCCGGCGGCGAGGCCGACACTCGACCTCGGACCGCTCTTCGCCATCATCCTCGAGCGGAAGAAGAACCCGGTGGCCGGCTCTTACACGAACCGGCTCCTCGAGGCGGGCCTCTCGAAGATCGCGAAGAAGGTCGGTGAGGAGGGAGTCGAAACGGCGCTCGCGGCGCTCGTGGAGGACGATGACGCCCTCGCCGGGGAGGCGGCCGATCTTCTCTACCATCTGGCCGTCCTCCTGACCGCCCGGGGCCTGTCGCCCGCCGACGTCGAGAAGAAGCTGCGCGACCGCCGCGGCCTCAGGAGGCCGTCCTGACGCCCTCGGCCGTCTCGTCGCGCGTCCTCGTCTCGGTCGAGCGGCCCGCCGACCTGACGACGCCGGTCGCCCTGATGCGGGCGCTCCTCAAGCGTCCGGAGCCCTGCTTCCTGCTCGAGTCGGTGGAAGGGGGCGAGCGGGTGGGGCGCTGGTCGTTCCTCGGCGCCGCGCCCGGGGCCTCGGTTCCCGCGCCCGGCGCGGATCCCTTCGCGGCCCTGAAGAGCCTCCCCGCGGAGGCGCTCCCGCCCGGCGAGGACGATCCTCCCTTCACGGGGGGCGCCGTCGGCTACGTCGGCTACGACGCGGTCCGGCGGCTCGAACGGCTCCCCTCGAAGAACCCGGATCCGATCGGCCTGCCCGATGCCTGGTTCGGCCTCTTCGAGGAAGTGATCGCCTTCGACCACGTCAAGCACCGGCTCCTCTTCCTCTCGCGCGCTCCCACGGGGGAGGAGCCGGCGGCGCGCCGGCGCCTCTCGCGCTTTGCCGACGCGCTCCTCTCCTCCGAGGCGCCGCCGGCGCCTTCGCGCCAGCCGACCTCCGCGATTTCGTGGACGGAGTCGCTCCCGCGAGAGAAGTTCATGGCGGCCGTGGAGACCGCGAAGGAGCACATCCGCGCCGGCGACATCTTCCAGGTCGTCCTGTCGCGCCGCTGGTCGGCTCCGTTCGCCGGCGATCCGTTCGCGCTCTACCGCGCGCTCCGCCGGATCAGCCCCTCGCCCTACCAGTACTACCTCCGGACGCCGCACGGAACGATTCTCGGGGCGTCGCCGGAGCGGCTCGTTCGCGTCAGGCGGGGCGCCGCCGGCTCGGAGGTGGAGACGATTCCGCTCGCCGGGACGCGGCGGCGGGGGTCGACGCGCGAGGAGGACCTGGCCCTGGAACGCGAGCTCCTCGCCGACGCGAAAGAGCGCGCCGAGCACGTCATGCTGGTGGACCTCGGACGGAACGACGTCGGGCGCGTCGCGGTCCCGGGGAGCGTGGCCGTCAAGGAGTTTTTCTCCGTCGAGCGGTACTCCCACGTCATGCACCTCGCCTCGCGCGTGGTCGGGGCGCTGGCGGACGGGCGGTGCGCCGTGGATGCCCTCGCGGCCACCTTCCCGGCCGGGACGCTCTCCGGCGCGCCGAAGATCCGGGCGATGGAGATCATCGAAGAGCTCGAGCCGGTCCGGCGCGGCGCCTACGGCGGGGCCGTCGGTTACCTCGACTTCGACGGCAACCTCGACGTGGCGATCGCCATCCGGACGGCCGTCGTGGCGGACGGCGTGCTGCACGTCCAGGCGGGGGCCGGCATCGTGGCCGACTCGGTGCCGTCGGCCGAGGCGGACGAGTGCGAGAACAAGGCGCGGGCGCTGATGCGCGCCGTCGACGCCGCGGCCGAGTACGGAGCGTTCGGCGGATGATCCTCGTCGTCGACAACTACGACTCGTTCACGTTCAACCTGGTTCAGTTCCTCGCCCGGCTGGACCGGGACGTGCGCGTCGTGCGGAACGACGCGGCGACCGCCGACGAGCTCCTCGCGCTCGCGCCGGACCGGATCGTCATCTCGCCGGGCCCGGGCCGCCCCGAGGACGCGGGTATCTCGTGCGATCTCATCCGGGCGGACGAGAGGGTCCCGCTCCTCGGGGTCTGCCTCGGGCACCAGGCCCTCGGCCTCGTCTGTGGCGGCCGGGTCGTCCGCGCCCCCGTCCTGATGCACGGAAAGACTTCCGAGATCGCGCACGGCGGAACGGGGCTCTTTGCGGGCCTCTCGAACCCGTTCACCGCCACGCGCTACCACTCGCTCGTCGTCGAGCGCTCGTCCGTCCCGCCCGACCTCGCGATCACCGCGGAGACGGACGGCCTCGTCATGGGGCTCGCGCACCGGACCCGTCCGCTCGCGGGCGTCCAGTTCCACCCCGAGTCCATCCTGACGCTCGAAGGAGAGAAGCTGCTCCGGAACTTCGTCGAGCGGGGGGTCGCGTGACCGGCCGCTCGAGCGGCCTTCGCGAGGCGCTCCGCGCCGTCGCGGGCGGCCGGCGCCTCTCCCGCGAGGAGGCACGCGCGGCCTTCGCCGCGCTCCTGGACGGGCACGAGCAGAGCGCGCTCGCCGCGGCCTTCGTCGGTGCGCTCGCGGCGCGGGGCGAGACCGCCGAGGAGGTGGCGGGCCTCGTGGACGTCCTCCGGGAGCGCGCCGTCCGGCCGCCCGTGGAGGACGCCGTCGCGCGCCAGGCGGTCGACGTCTGCGGGACGGGGGGAGACGGCCTCTTCACCTTCAACGTCTCGACGGCGACCGCCTTCGTCGTGGCGGGGGCGGGCGTCCCGGTCGCCAAGCACGGCGGGCGGGCCGTCTCCTCGACCTGCGGCTCGGCGGACGTCCTGTCGGGGATCGGCGTCGACATCGAGATGCCTCCCGCGCGGGCCGCCGACGCCCTCCGCCGCGCCGGGATCGGCTTCTTCTTCGCGTCGATCTACCACGCGTCCATGAAGAAGGTGGCCCCGCTCCGGCGGGAGCTGGGAATCCGGACGGCGTTCAACCTCGCCGGCCCGCTCTGCAATCCCGTCGGCGTGACGCGGCAGCTCGTCGGGGTCGACCGGCCGGAGCGGATCGAGGTGATGGCCGGCGCCTTCGCCCGGCTCGGCGCGGAGCGGATCTTCGTCACCTCGAACGAGGCCGGGGGCGACGAATTCCTCCCGATCGGCGTCACGCGCGTCGCCGAGGTGACGCCGGCGGGAATCCGGCTCTTCGAGCTCTCGGCGGCCGACTTCGGGCTCGCCGAGGGAAACCCC
>DATIWM010000356.1:0-2100 GCA_035519355.1 Thermoanaerobaculia bacterium
CTTCTTCGCCTTCCACTCCGCGAGGGCCTTCTCGAACGCCTCGATGTTCGGCTTGTCGGGAGAGGCTTTCGCCAGGGCCACGGCCTCCTCGCCGACCTTCACCGCCTCGGCGTATTTCCCGTCGGCGGCCAGCATTCGGGCCTTCAGAGCGGTGTTCCCCAGCGTCTTCTTGATCGACTGGGACTTGTCCACGAGAGCCAGGGCCTCACCCGGGACGCCGAGCTTCTCGTTGAACAACGTACGTCCCACGGCGAGCGGCGTCTCCCAGTCGTCGGCCTTCGCGGCCGCGACGGCCGCGCGCCCCTTCGAGACGACGAGCCCCTTCGTGTCGACGTTGATCCGAACCGGAACCCGGAGCTTTTCCCAGACGAAGCTCAGTTCGGTTGAGTCGTTCGTGACGTTTCGGAAGACGATCGTGAAGGTCTCGACCGACTCCGGGAAGGTCGCCGGACTGACCGTCACGCGGAGCGCGTCCTTCTTCTCGTCGTATTCCGTCCTGGCCCAGAGGTCGAGGTCCTTGTTGAAGGCGACGATCCAGGACTCCTTCCCGGGAAACGTCACGATGCTGTACGACCCGGCCGCGAGCTTCTTCCCCTCGACCTCGAGGTCGTCCGTCGAGGTGAAGGTCGTCGCGGCGTTCGCCCCGGTCCGCCACGGCTTGTCGTACGGGACGAGGCCGCCCCAGATCACCCGTCCCTTCACGTTGGGGCGGCTGTACGAGACAGTGAAGTCCGTCACGCCGATCCGCTGCACGACCTTCGCGTTCGGACTCGGAAGCGGCCCCTGGAACTGGGCGCCGAGGGGACCGGCGGAGACGAGGATGGCGGCCGCGGTGACGGCCAGGATCGGGTTCTTCATCGGGGGAGCTCCTTTCGATCGGAAGATTTCCCTTCAGAGGCTATCGCAAACCTCGAAAACCTTCCCGCCCGCCCCTCGCGTAAGATCGCGATAACGGAACTGGCAAGTCCGTTTAAGGCGGCACGATGGCGCGCACCCGAACCGAGGCGAAGAGGGCGGTGATCCTGAGGGCGGCGACCGACGTCTTCGCCCGGAAGGGCTTTCACGACGTCCTGACGGAGGAGATCGCCCGGGAGGCCGGCGTCGGTAAGGGAACGCTCTACCGCTACTTCCAGACCAAGGACGATCTCTACTACGCGGCCGTCCTCGCCGGCTTCGACGAGATGGACACCGTCCTCGCCGATCCGAAGCTCGGCGGCCGGTCTCCGGCCGAGACTCTGGCCCTCGTCGCGCGCGAGGTCCTCCGCGTCTTCTGGAACCGGCCGTCGTTCACCATGATCTCGCATCGGGACGGCCGGCGCCTCCGCGTCCGGGAACAGGAAGTCCAGAGCCGGCGCGATGCGCTGGTCCGGTTCGTCCGGGAGACACTCGTCCGGGGAGCCGCGCGGGGCGACTTCCGCCCGGTCGAGCCGCGAACCGGCGCCGAGCTCTTTCTCGGGATGGTCCGCGGCGCCCTCCTCTACCGGCAGGCGGCGGACACGCCGGGCGGGCTGTCCCGGGCCGTCTGCGGGACGTTCGTCCACGGAATCTCGAGGAAGAAGGAGTCGTCATGAGGCTGTGGCCCCCCGCCGCACTGGCGATCGCGGCTGCGCTCGTCACGGGCTGCGTCGAGACGCGCCCGAAGGCCTTCGTCGACGCGTCGACGCCGCCGGCTCCCGAGAAGCTGATGTCGGCGCCGATGCCGCCGGCTCCGCCGGCGACGGCTCCGGGCGCCGAGGCGCCCGAACTTCCCCCCGCCGGAGGGGCGCCGAGGACGATCTCCCCCGCCGAGGCGGTCGGGGTCGCCCTCCGGAACAACCCCGCCACGCGGCAGGCGTGGTTCCAGGCGCGGGCCGCCGCGGCCGCGGTCGGAAGCAAGCGGTCGGCGTACTACCCCACCATCGAGCTGGACGGCTCCTACCTCCGCCAGAAGATCGCGGCATTCAACGGGCAGACCGTCTACTACCAGACCACGTACGGCCCCGGCGCGATTCTGAGCTGGCTCCTCCTCGACTTCGGCGGGCGCACGGCCGACGTGGCGGAGGCCGAGGCGCTCCTGGCCCAGGCCAACGCCGTTCACGACGCCGTCCTGAACGACGTCAT
>DATIWM010000357.1:0-19926 GCA_035519355.1 Thermoanaerobaculia bacterium
GGCGGATCTCTTCAGCCCCGGCCGCTACACCCTCACGACGCAGAACCTTCCGATCCTGACGGATCTCCGCGGGTGGAAGTACGGCTTCCAGTCTCCCTTCCGGGCCGACGTCTACTTCTTCAACACCCGCCTCTTCACCGACCTGAAGTGGGGAACGACCAACCCGGTCATGATGCGCGACGCCGAGTTCGGGATGATCCGCCTGCGCGCCTTCGGGACGTACGCGATGAAGATCGCCGACCCGAAGACGTTCTTCGCCACGGTCGTCGGGACCCGCGGCCTGACGACGCAGGAGGAGATCACCGGCCAGCTCCGCTCGACCATCCTCTCCCGCCTCTCGGACGCCATCGCCGAGTCGAAGATCGCCGCGCTCGACATCGCCTCGAAGTACGACGAGCTGTCGAACCACGGCAAGCAGCTCCTCGGGTCTGAGTTCGCCGCCTTCGGCCTCGAACTGTCGAAGTTTTTCATCGAGAACGTCTCGCTCCCGGAGGAGGTCGAGACCGCAATCGACCAGCGGACGAAGCTGGGCGTCCTGGGCGACCGCCTTGGGCAGTTCACGCAGCTCCAGGCCGCCGAAGCGATCAAGACGGCCGCGGCGAACCCGGGCGGCATCGCCGGCGCGGGGGCCGGCCTCGGCGCCGGCCTCGCCATCGGCGGGGCGATGGGAGGTGCGTTCCAGCAGGTGGCCGGAGCCATGGCGCCGCCGCCGGCGCCCGGCACCACGGCACCGCCGCCCCCGCCGGGGGCGGCCTCGGCCGCGCCGCGCTGGTCGGTCACCGTGGACGGCAAGACGTACGGCCCCTACAGCGACGAGGCGCTGAAGGGGATGGTGGCCGCCGGGCAGGTTTCGGCGTCCACCCTCGCGTGGTGTCCGGGAGCGACGGGGTGGGCGCCCCTCTCGACGTACCCCGGCTTCGAGGCGCCCGCCGCCGCGCCCCCGCCGCCTCCAGCCCCGCCGCCCGGACGTTGACCGAGACCGCAGGCCTCAGGAAGTTCCCCTGCGCCGCCTGCGGGGCCGACGTCGTCTGGAATCCCGGCGCCGACGCGCTGAGGTGCCCCTATTGCGGAACCACCCGGACGGTGCCGAAGGCCTTCGGGCAGGTCGTGGAGAAGCCGATCGAGGAGGGACTTCGCGCCCCGCGGGATCTCGGCTGGGGCGTCTCGCGGAAGACCGTCCGGTGTCAGCGCTGCGGTGCGTCGCAGTCCGTCGAGCCGGGCCTCGCCGCCCTGCGCTGCGCCTTCTGCGGGGCGCCCGCGGTCGTCGAGGCGCCGGCCGCCGGAAACATGATCCGTCCGGAGGGGCTCCTCCCCTTCCGGGTCGACCGATCCCGCGCTGCGGAGATGTTTCGCGGCTGGCTCTCGCGACTCTGGCTGAGGCCCAACGACCTCGGCGTCAAGTCCGAGCTGAACGCCCTCCAGGGGGTCTACGTCCCCTTCTGGACCTTCGACGCCGCGACGCATTCCGACTGGGAGGCCGAGGCGGGAACGCCCTACCAGGTCATGGTCGATGGCCGGAGCGAGACGCGGATCCGGTGGGAGAGGGCCTCCGGCTTCCTCGAGAAGTTCTTCGACGACCTCCCGGTCGCCGCGTCGAAGGGGCTGCCGCGCCCGCTCCTTCAGGGGCTCGAGCCGTTCCCCACGAAGGACCTCCTCGCGTACGACCCGTCCTTTCTCTCCGGCTTCCTCGCCGAGGAGTACGCCGTCGACCTGGCCGAAGCCCTCAGGGAGGCGCGACTCCGGATGGAGGCCGAAATCCGCTCCGCCTGCGCCGCGCAGATTCCCGCCCCGATGCACCGGAACCTCGTCGTGAGGACCGCCTGGTCGGGCCTCGCCTACAAGAGCGGCCTCTTCCCCATCTGGATCGCCGCCTATGACTACCGCGGCACGCCATACCGATTTCTCGTCAACGGAGTCACCGGAAAGGTCTCGGGAAAGGCCCCCTGGTCGGCGATGAAGATCGCGCTGGCTCTCCTCGCGGCCGTCCTTCTTCTCCTTCTCCTCTCGACGCTGTCGCGCTGACGGCCAGCCCCCGCCTCTCTATAATCGCTTTCAGAGAAGCCATCTCACCCGGGGCTGTCGTTCGCAGAATGCCCGTCTCGCTTTCGACCCGCCACCCGACAGACGAGGAGGTCACCATGAATCACCCGACGTCGAAGATCGCCGCAGCGGCCACCGTCATCCTCCTGGCTGCCGGGGCGGGCGTTCAGGCCCTGAATGCCCAGCCGGCCCCGGCCGTCAAGAGAACCATCCTGCTCAAGCAGGAGATGACGATCCCCGGGCGGGAGGCCGTCATGGCCGTGGTGGAATTGCCCCCCGGCTCGGCAGAGGGGCGGCACAGCCACCCGGCCGAAGTCTTCGCCATCATGCTGGAAGGGACCATTTCGCTCGAGGTCGAAGGCAAGCCGACGGCCACGCTCAAGGCGGGCGAGATCTTCTACATCGCGCCCGGCAGCGTCCACCAGGCCGTCAACAACAGCACCGCGCCGGCGAAGCTGGAGGCCGTCTTCGTCGCCGAGAAAGGCAAGCCGCTCACGACGCCGGCCCCGTAGCCGTCCCGGTAACGGCGCCTGAAGCCTATTTCGCCCGTTTGGCCCGGGAGGCTTCGTACCGCGCGATGAAGGCTTCCGGAGGCGTCGCGGCGATGACCTCGCCGATCACCTCCAGCGGCAGGTCCTCGAGGCGGTGGAACCGGACGCACGACTTTCCCATGTCGAGCTTCTTCCCCGCCTTCCGGAAGCCGTCCCTCAGCTTCTTCTCCTGGCCGGGATCGCCGTAGGCGCAGGTGAGGTAGAGCCCGAAGTGGTTCTTCTGGGCGGCGAGCGCCGCGTAGCAGAGCGGCTGCCCGTTGTACGTCTCCGGATACTGCTCGAGAGGGATGGCGTACGTGATCATTCCCCATCCCATCTCCTCGCGGTAGCCGCGAGGGAGGTTCTTCCGGATCACTTTCCGGACGGCCGAAAGGACTGCCCGCTTCTCCTTCGGCAGCTCGGCCAGGTAACCCGCCACGGTCGTCGCCGCGCTCTGCATCCTCTCCGCCTCCGCGCCGCCCATTCTATCGAGACGGAGAAGAAGGTTACCTCGCCGGGAAGCCCATCTCGACCAGGAGATTCGTCGCCTGGTCGACCTCGGTCATGACCCAGAGCATGTTCCGCGTGTCGACGTGGATCGAGCGGGTCTTCTCCTTGTCGAAGAGGTAGTCGGAGGCGACCGAGTCGAACGTGCCGTCGAAGAGGAGGCCGACCAGCTCGCCCCGGCTGTTGAGCGTCGCCGAGCCCGAGTTGCCGCCCGTCGTGTCGACGTTCGAGAGGAAGTCGACCGGGACGTCCTTCAGCTTCGGGTCGAGATAAGCGGTCGGCCGGCCCCCGAGGACCGCTTTGATCGCGTCGAGTTCCGCGGCCGGCGCGTTGAATTCCCCGGTCCCGGTCGCCTTCTCGAGGATCCCCTTGAGCGTGGTCTGGGGCAGAAAGAGCATCCCGTCGCGCGGTTCGACCCCCTTCACGGTCCCGTAGGTCACGCGGAGGGTGGAGTTCGCGTCCGGCGCGACGAGCCCGCCGTTCTTCGCGAGAAGGGCCTCGGCGTACGGGGGTCCGAGCCGGTACATCGCTCCCGACCGCTCCTTCACCTTCTCCCGGTTCGCCTCCTGCATCGGGTAGAGGGCGGCGGCCAGCATCAGCAGGGAGTCCTTCGTCGCCACGATCTCGGCCGTCGTCCTGTCGAAGAGCGACATCCGGAACTCCTTGTCGTAGATCTTCGTCCCCGCGTAGAGCCTGTCGAGCCACGCGTCCACGGCCTTCGCGGCGTCGGCCTCGGACATTCCGGGCGCGAGGCCGATCTCCCGGTCGAGGGGTTCGATCCGCTGGGCGGGAGGAAGCTTCGCGATGTCGGCGAGGGCGTACTTCATCAGGGCGCGGTCGGCTTTCGGGGAGAGCGACCGCTGCGCCCTCTCCTGACCGTCGCGCAGACGCGACCAGTTCCGCTCCTGGAAGTCCCGGTCGCGGTCGACGTCCTTCTTCGGCTTCTCGATCGAGAAGCGGTAGAGCGTCTGGGCCGAGGCGAGGCCGGAGCTCATGATTCCCGCCATCTCGGCCAGGAGGGCGTCCCTCTCACGCGTCTTCGCCCGGTCGGCGACGACGCGGTTGATGGCCGGGAGAACGTCGGCGAATTTCGCCTTGCGGGCCGGCTCGGCGGCGATCCAGACCACGAACTCCGCCTCCCGGGCCTCCCTTTCCGCGAGGAGCCCTCCCTTCACCATCCCCTGCAGGACTCCCTTGCTGTTGGTCAGCGTGTTGTTCAGCGCACGAAGGGCGTTCGAGACGCGGAGCGCCGTCTCCGGGTCGTCCTTCCCGACGGCCTCGAGGATCGCGATCCGGTCCGTGTAACGCTTGATCGACCGGGGGAGCGTCCACTCGACCCTCTCCTTCACCTCGGCGTAGGAATTCAGGCGGTAGGTGCGCCCCGGATAGCCGGCCACGAAGACCAGTTCGCCCGGGGAGGCGCCCTTCGGGGAGACCTTCAGGAAGTGCTTCGGCCGGTAGGGAACGTTCTCCTTCGAGAAGGGGACGGCCTTTCCCTCCTTCGAGACCCAGGCCCGGTAGAAGGAGAAGTCGCCCGTGTGCCGCGGCCACTGCCAGTTGTCGGTCTCGCCGCCGAAATTGCCGATGCCGGCGGCCGGAGAGTAGACGAGGCGGACGTCCTGGATCTCCATCTGGCCGATCTCGTACCACCTCTGCCCCTCGAAGAAGGGAGCCACCGTGCACCGGAGGCCTCCCTTCTCGCAAGCGGCCGTCCGCGCCTTGACGCGCTGCTCCACCACGTCGTACCGCTTCCGGTCCGTGATCTTCGGGTCGATCTTCCCCATGATCTCTTCGGTGACGTCGGCCACCGAGACGGTCACGAAGACGCGCGAGCCGGGCCCGTTCCAGAGCTCCTCTTCCTTCGTCTTCGCGAGGAAGCCGTTCACCATCAGGTTCCGCTCCGGCTTCGAGTTGTACTGGAGCGCTCCCTGCACGCAGTGGTTGTTCGTGACCATGAGCCCCTCGGGCGACACGAACGACGCGCTGCAGTTGCCGAGCGAGACGACCGCGTTCATCGGGAAGCCGGTCAGGTCGGCGAAGGCGCCGGCGTCTCCCGTGAACCCGAGCGCCTTCAGCCGCTCGGCGAGCGCCGGGATCTGCTGGGGCATCCACATCCCCTCGTCGGCCCGCGCCGAAACGGCGGCGAGCGTGAGGCAGGCAACGAACACGAGACGTTTCATCGATTCCTCCACCCCGGAGCCGGGGCCGAAAATTATCGCGCCCTGTCCCGCGTCCTCTCTATGATCAAAATGTATTGCTTCGCGTCGCTCTCCTTCTCGCCGCCCTCTCCCTCCTCCTCGGGTGGGTGAAGCCCGCCGAGCTCTCCGGCCTCCTCGACCTCGACCTGCTCCTCCTCTTCTTCGTCCTGATCGTGGCCGTCGAGTGCGCCCGGGCGTCGGAGCTCTTCGCCTGGGGCGTCCGCGCCGTTCTGTCACGGTGCCGGTCCGCCCGGCGCCTCGCCACGGCGGCCGTTCTCCTGACCGGGGTGACGGCGGCTCTCGTGACGAACGACGTGGCCCTCCTTCTCGTCGTTCCCTTCACCATCGCGTTCGAGGCGGCCGCCCCGGACTTCGACGCCGCGCCGGTCGTCGTCCTCGAAATCGCGGCCGCGAACCTCCTGGGGTCTCTGACGCCCACCGGCAATCCGCAGAACCTCTTTCTCTTCGTCCGCGGCGGGTTCGCTCCGGCGGCCTTTCTGGCCGCGCAGGGACCATGGGTCGCCGGGACGGGGCTCCTGACCCTCGCCGCCGTGCCTCTGATCGTCCCGAAGAGGAGCCTGCCGACTCCTCCGGAGCATTCGATCGACGTCGAGCCGAAGAAGGCCGGCGCCGCCGCCGTCCTTCTCACGCTCGAACTGCTCGCCGTTTTCGGCGCCCTTCCCCGCCCGGTCCCGTTCGCCGCGGCGTTCCTCGGCCTCGGCCTCCTCGGGCGGCGGGCCGTCCGGACCGATTTCGCCCTCCTCGGCATCTTCGCCGCCCTCTTCGTCGGCGTGGCCGGACTCTCGCGCTCCCCGCTGGCGCACCTTCTTGACCCGACGGCGCTCTTCGGCGCGACGGCGGCGGGGCTCGCCGCCTCCGGAGCCCTCCTGTCGCAGTTCGTCTCGAACGTGCCGGCGGCGCTCCTCCTCGCGCCGAAGGCCGCGGCGTCGTCCGATCCCTCCGCCTTCACCGGCCTTCTCTACGGCGTGAATGCCGGAGGGTGTGGAACGCCGATCGCCTCCATCGCCAACCTGATCGGCGCGCGCCTCTTCTTCGCGGGGCACCGCGAGTTCGTGGGCCGGCCCCGGACGGGACGTTTCTGGCGGCTTTTTTCCGCCGTCTCGTTCGCTCTCCTCCTCGCGTCCGTCGCCCTGTCGCTCCTCCTGCTTTCCCGTTTCGGCCGTTGACAGGGCCTACAATCGTCCCCCGTGACGACGGCCGCCCTGCCGCGCGACCTCTCCACCGCCCTCGACGACCTCCTGTCGCGGGCGTTCGCCGAGGACGGCGAGGACGTGACCTCCCTCGCGGTTTTCGGCCCGGCGGCGCGCGTTTCGGCGCGGATGGTCTCGCGGGAACGCGCCGTCGTCTGCGGGACGGCCTTCCTCCCCCGGCTCTTCGCCTTTCTGCACCCGCCCGCCGCGGTCGACGTGCTCGTCCGGGACGGCCGGCTCGTCGCTCCCGGGACGACGCTCGCCCGGGTTTCGGGGCCCGCCATCACGGTCCTCGCCGCCGAGCGGACGGCCCTGAACCTCGTCCAGCGCCTCTCGGGCATCGCGACGACGACGCGCGCGTATGTGGCCGCCCTGAGAGGGACGGGGACCGTGCTCCTGGACACCCGGAAGACGACGCCGGGCCTCCGGATCTTCGAGCGATACGCCGTCCGGTGCGGCGGCGGGACGAACCACCGCTACGGACTCGCCTGGGGTTTTCTCGTCAAGGACAACCACGCCGACGGCGCGGGGAGCGTCTGGGAAGCCACGCGGCGGGTCGCGGACTTTCGCGATCTGAACCGGCGGCTCCGGGGCCATCTTCTCGAGGCCGAAGCGCGGACCCTCGACGAAGTGCACCAGGCTCTCGACGCGGGAGCCGAGCGGGTCCTCCTCGACAACATGGCGCTTTCCGAGATGCGCCGCGCCGTGCGGGACGTCCGGCTCTTCGGCGAGGCGACCGGACGGGCGGTCGCCGTCGAGGCCTCGGGCCGGATGACGCCGGGGACGGCGCGCGCGGCCGCGAAGGCGGGGGTTGATTTCGTCTCGGCCGGCGCCCTGACGCACTCGGCCCGGGCCATCGACATCGCGCTGGAGGTCTCTTCCACGCCGCGGCGCGGCGGCGTCCGACGCGCGTGAAGAGCCGGGACGACTTTCCCGACCGCTTCCACGTCCCCGTCCTCGTGCTCGGGTCGGGCATCGCGGGGCTCGCCACGGCCTTCACGCTCGCGCGGCGCGGGGTGAAGGTCCTCGTCGCGACGAAGGCCGACGACCCGGCCGACTGCAACACCGCGTGGGCCCAGGGCGGAATCATCTACTTCGGAAAGAACGACTCGCCGGACGCGCTCGTCCGCGACATCCTCCGCGCCGGCGCGGGGCTGTGCCATCCGGAGGCCGTCCGGCATCTCGCCGAGGAAGGGCCGCGCATCGTCCGGAGGATCCTCCTCGAGGAGATCGGGGTCCCCTTCTCCCGGACGCGCGGCGGCGACCTCGATTTCACGCGCGAGGGGGCGCATTCCGTCGCCCGGATCGTCCACGCGGCCGACGCGACCGGCCTCGCCATCGAGACCTCGCTTCTCACGAGGATCCGGCGGGAGAAGAACATCACCCTCTGGCCGGGCGGCCGGGCGATCGACCTCATCACGGCCCGGCACCACTCCGCCGACGTCGCACAGCGCTACGCCCTCCAGGACCCGTGTCTCGGGGCCTACGTCCTCGACCGGAACGGGAGGGTCCACACGGTGCTGGCGGACTTCACGGTCCTCGCCACCGGCGGCGTGGGGCGGCTCTTCGTCCACACGACGAACACGCGCCATGCCATCGGCGACGGCCTCGCCATGGCCGACCGCGCCGGGGCCGCCTCCTTGAACCTCGAGTACGTGCAGTTCCACCCGACGACGCTCTATCACCCGGACGCCGACCGGTTCCTGATCTCCGAGTCGCTGCGCGGCGAGGGGGCGGTCCTCGTGAACCGCTCCGGCGAGGCCTTCATGCGCCGCTACAACCGCCGGGGGGATCTGGCGCCGCGCGATGTCGTGACGCGGGCCATCGTCGAGGAGATGACGGACCGGAGCGAGCCCTGCGTCTACCTCGACCTGGCCCACCATTACCGGGGGAAGGGGCGGCTCTCCATCGCCGAGCGCTTTCCGACGATCGCGGCCACCTGCGCCAAGTTCGGGATCGACATCGCGACGGAGCCGATCCCCGTCGTTCCCGCGGCCCACTACTTCTGCGGGGGCGTTCTCGCGGACCTCGAGGGGCGGACGACCATCCGCCACCTCTACGCGGTCGGCGAGACGAGCTGCACCGGCCTCCACGGCGCCAACCGCCTCGCCTCGACCTCGCTCCTCGAAGGGCTCGTCTGGGGGACTCACGCCGCCGCGTCGATCGCCTCGCGTCTGAAGGCGGGCGGGGCCCTCGCGCCGGCCGTCTTCCGCGCCATCCCCGACTGGAAGTCCCCCGGCGACGCGCAGAACGAGGACCCGGCGCTCCTCCAGCAGGACTGGGCCACGATCCGCTCGACGATGTGGAACTACGTGGGCATCGTCCGGACGACGGCCCGGCTCGCGCGCGCCGTGGCGGACCTGCGCGACCTCGAGAAGCGGATCCTCCGCTTCTACCAGGTCACGAAGGTCTCCAAGGAGATCGTCGACCTGTTCCACGGCGCCCGCGCGGCCAGCCTCATCGCGCAGTCGGCCTTCAAGAACCCCGTCTCCCGCGGTTGCCACTTCCGGAAGAGCTGACGTACGTAATGCGACCGCTTCGGTATTCCATCAACGTCACATTGGACGGGTGCTGCGATCATCGTGCAATGATCCCGGACGAAGAGTTGCATCGTCACGCGGTCGAGAACCTCAACCGGGCCGATGCCCTCCTCTTGGGCCGGGTGACTTACGAAATGATGGAGGCGGCCTTTCGGTCGCCGGCCCGGACGGGAGAGACGCCTGATTGGATGGAGCCCTTCGCCCGGACGATCGACGCGGCGAAGAAGTACGTCGTCTCGAGCACCCTGGACCGGGTCGACTGGAACGCGGAGCTCGTGCGCGGGGATCTGGGGACGGCCGTTCAGCAGCTCAAGCGGGAGTCGGGGAAGGGACTGTTCGTGGGAGGCGTGACGCTCCCGCTGGCGTTGGCGGAGCTGGGATTGATCGACGAGTTCGAGTTCGTGGTGCAGCCCACGCTAGCGGGCCACGGGCCGACGTTGTTCGCGGGGCTATCGAAGCGTGTCGACCTGAAGCTCGTGAGCCGGCTGGAGTTCGGCTCGGGGGCGGTGGCGATGCGGTATGAGCCGAGAAGGTAGCCGTCGGGCCTGCTGGCCCTTCTCGCCAGGAGAAACACCATGATCGTTGAGGCACAGGTAACCATCAACGGATCCAAGGCGGCGATCTGGGCCGCCATCACCGACATCGAGAACGCCTCGAAAACCATCAGCGGAATCGAAAACATCGAGGTTCTCGAAAAACCGGCAAACGGACTCGTCGGACTAAAGTGGCGAGAGACCCGAATGCTATTCGGCAAGCCAGCGACCGCGGAAAAGTGGATCACTGATGCTGCCGAGAACGAGTTCTACAAGACCAGAGCAGAAAGTGATGGCTTTGTATTCTTATCCACCATGAGTATTTCAGAGAGCAGCGGCGTCATTACGTTGACTAGTTCTCATGATTCCAAGCCTCAAAGTATCGTTGCAAGATTACTGTCGATCCCGATGATATTTCTGTTCAGGGGCGTGGCGAAAAAGGCCCTCCATCAAGACCTGAACGATATTAAGGCCGCGGTTGAACAGGAATGATCCATTGCGGTCTAACAACGGCATGCAAAGGACGCGCTTCGCGCGCCGCTGATGTCGAGCATTAGACGGCTGTTCTCGTGACAGAAGCCATAGTCCCTCCGGAGAAATCCGTCCATGCACTTACGTTGGAGGACTTCGACGCCTGTCCCGTTTGGGACACGGAAAAGTGGGACGTCGGCGGCGGCATCGACCTTTCCGTCAGACCACTCGTGGGGCACGGCGCCATCGATGGTACAGAGAGGTTTCCGTGGATCAGATGTACTGGGTCGCTTGCCGATGGAACGCCGGTGCAAGCCATTTCGAACCTTAGCGTGCATCCCCCTGCTATCGACTTGCCCTCGTTATGGCTGGACGGCAAGTGGCATGTGTTTTTTCTGCCGCCGGCTCCTGACTTCGTTCTCGCAAAGAAGGGCCCAGAGGCGCTCGCTAGGGCCCTGGGAAAGTCATTATCCGAGGTGTTCCCGATGACTCTAAGCACCGAGGTCCTGGTCGCGCCCCTCAATCGGCCAGTAGTCTCGGTTTTCACCGTCACGGGCGTCAGCGCCGTCTAGCCCCGCGTTGCAGCGAACTCGCTTGCGCCTGCCGCTGAACGCGATATCGTTGGACGTCGGAAGCGCCATCCCTGGTCAGCTCAGCCAACATTGGAGGTCCGAATGCGAAGAGTCACGGGCATCGGCGGCATCTTCTTCAAGGCCAAGGACGCTCCATCACTGCAGGCCTGGTACAAGCGGCACCTGGGAATCGATGTCCAGGCCTGGGGCGGAGCGGCCTTCGATTGGACCGACGCCGAGGGCAGGCCGGTTGGAGGCACAACGGCCTGGTTGATCGATCCGCAAGAGAGTAAGCACTTTGCTCCGAGCTCTGCTTCCTTCATGGTCAACTACCGCGTGGAAGACCTCCACGCCTTGGTCAAGGTCCTGAAGGAAGAAGGCTGCAATGTGCTCGAGAAGATCGACGAATCCGAGTTTGGGAAGTTTGCCTGGGTCATCGATCCAGAGGGAAACAAGGTCGAGCTCTGGCAGCCGCCAAAAGGGCAGTGAAGTTCAGTCGCCGCCTGGAAGGGCCGGCGCCCAATCCCGCGTTGCATTGGAGCCCCGCGACCAGAAGGTGAGCTGTTCCCCGGCGCGCAGATCGCCAGCCGACGGCTACTCCGGCACGACGACCTGCACCCGGCCGAGCGCCGGGCCGACCGCGAGCGGGGTCGTGCCGCAGCCTTCCCCGTCCACCTGCACCTCGACCTCGTAGCCGGCGAGCGAGCGGACGGTGAGCTCCCGCGCGGGGAACCGGACGACGCCCGGGAGCGCGAGCTGCCCCGCCTTCTTCCGCGAGAGAAGCTGGTAGAAGCGGAAGAGCGTGTACCGGGAGGCGCTCGTGAAGAGGACGACCTCGAGGAGGTCGTCCTCGGGGTCGGCGAAGGGAGAGAGGACCGGGTCTCCCGCGTAGCGCTTCGTGTTGGCCGCGACGAGGAAGGTCGCCTCGCGGCGGAACGCCTTTCCCTCGGCGTCGAGCCCCTCGACCTCGAGCCGCGGGAACTCGTACGTCAGCCATTCCTTCGTCGACGTCCAGGCGTAGCCGACGCGGCCGAGGAGCTTCTTGAGGAGCGGGGGGAAGTGCGTCATGACCCGGGCGTCGAAGCCGGCCCCGGCGCAGAGGACCGAGGGGCGCCCCGCCGCGCCGAAGACGGCCAGCGGGCGACGGCGCGGCGAGAGAAGGTGTCGTTCGGCGACTTCGAGCCCGGGGCCGACGCCGTACTCGCGCGCGACGACGCTCGTCGTCCCGGTCGGAAGAAGGGCCAGCGGAATCGTCGTTCCGACGAGGGCGGCCGCGACCTCCGCCACGGTCGTGTCGCCCCCCGCGACCACGACGAGATCGGGGCGCTCCGCGAGAGAGCGGCGGACGATCTCGGTCGCGCTCCCGGCCCCCGTCGTGGGCGCCTCGCGGAGGATCAGGCCCCGCCCCTGCGCCCGACGGGCGATCGCGCGGAGCTCCGGCACCCGTTTTCCGCCCCCGGCGACGGGGTTGTAGATGAGGAAGCCGGTCTTCACGCCTATCCGAAGAGCGAGCCGCCCGCGGGAGAGAGGCCGAGGTGCCGGTAGGCGAGCGCCGACGCGACCCGCCCCTTCGGCGTCCGCTGGATGAAGCCCGACTGGAGGAGGAAGGGCTCGTAGAGGTCCTCGAGCGTCCCCTTGTCCTCCCCGAGCGAATGGGCGAGCGCCGAGAGGCCGACCGGGCCGCCGCCGAACCGCTCGATCATCGTCGTCAGGATCCGGCGGTCCACCTCGTCGAGGCCGTGGTGGTCCACCTCGAGCTTGTCGAGGGCACTCTGCGCCCCGGCCCGCGTGATCGACGACTCGCCCGCCACCTCGGCGTAGTCCCGCACGCGGCGGAGAAGCCGGTTCGCGATGCGCGGCGTACCGCGGCTGCGCCGCGCGATCTCCGAGGCGGCCGCTGCCTCGACGGGGCATCCGAGGATCGAGGCCGAGCGGACGACGATGGCGACGAGCGCCGATTCGTCGTAGTAGTCGAGCCGGTGCGTGATGCCGAAACGCCCCGCGAGCGGCTGCGAGAGGAGCCCGGCGCGGGTCGTCGCGCCGACGAGCGTGAACGGCGGGAGCTTCAGCTCGACCGTCCGCGCCCCGGGTCCGGACCCGATGACGAGGTCCAGCTTCCCGTCCTCCATCGCGGGGTAGAGGATCTCCTCGACCGCCGGCGGGAGGCGGTGGATCTCGTCGATGAAGAGGACGTCGCCCGGCGCGAGATTCGTCAGGAGGGCGGCGACGTCGCCGGCCTTCTCCAGGACGGGGCCGGAGGTGACGCGGATCTGCGCCCCCATCTCCCGCGCGACGATGTGGGCCAGCGTCGTCTTTCCGAGGCCGGGCGGCCCCGAGAGGAGGACGTGGTCCAGCGGCTCGCGCCGGCGGAGGGCCGCCTGGATGAAGACGCCCAGCGTCTCCTTCAGCTTCGGCTGGCCGACGAAGTCGCCGAAGGTCCGGGGCCGGAGCGTGACGTCGGCCTCCTGCTCCTCGCTCTGCAGGACCCCGGAGAGAATTCGTTCGTCCATCGGAGGCGATTATCGGGCCAGCGACTTCAGGGCGGCCTCGAGAAGTGCATTGAGGTCGTGGACCGAGACTTTCCGCGCGGCCGCGGTGACGGCCGACTCGGCCTGTGCCGCCTTGTAGCCGAGGTTCTTCAAGGCGGCGATGGCGTCCTCCGTCACCGTGGTCCGCGACGTCTTCGCCGGCGCCTCGCCGAATCCGAAGCTCGCCATCTTCTCCTTCAGCTCCACGCCGAGCCGCTCGGCCAGCTTCTTCCCGACGCCGGGGATCGACGTGAGGAGACCCACGTTCTGTGCGGCGATCGCGCCGACGAGCTCGGGCAGCGGAAGCCCCGAGAGGATCGCCAGGGCCACCTTCGGCCCGATCCCGGAAACGGCGAGGAGGGTCTCGAAGACCAGCTTCTCCTGCTTCGAGATGAAACCGAAGAGCTGGATCGCGTCCTCGCGGACGTGGGTGTGGACGAAGAGCGTCGCCTTCTGCCCCGCGTGGGGAAGCGCCGTGAAGGTGCCGAGGGGGATGGCGACGTCGTACCCGACGCCGCCGACGTCGAGGACGACCCGGTCGGGCCGGACCTCGACGAGCGTGCCGCTCAGCCTTGCGATCACGTCCGCGCGTCGAAGCGGCGGAGCACGTCGCGGTTGATCTCGATCTTCCGCTCGGCGCGCTGCTGCTGGAGGAGCGCCTGCATCAGGTGCGACGCCTTCTGGGAGCGAAGCGACTCGCGGAGCCGCTCCTTCTGCGCCTCGAAGGCCGCCTTGTCGAAGGCCGTCTTCTCCAGGATCCGGAGCGCGACCGCCCCCCGCCCCGCGAGGCCCACGGGCCCCGCCGTCTCTCCCGCGTTCCCGCCGAAGGCCGCGTCGAGAACGGCCTTCTGGGCACCGAGGCCCGGGACCGGACCGGCCTTGCCGAAGGCCTCCGGCTTCTCGAGCGTCAGCTTCAGGTCCTTCGCGACGGCCTCCAGCGACCCGTCCTTTGCGAGCGCCTGCTTCAGCGTCAGGACGGCCGCGTCCTCCTGCTTCTTCCTCGTGAGATCCGCCACGACCTGGCTTCTCACCTCGGCGAAGAGAGGAAGTCCGGGCTTCTTCGTGTCGACGAGCTTCACGAGGACCTCGCCCCGCGCCGTCGACACGGGAGGAGAAACCTCGCCCGTCTTGAGCGAAAAGAGGACCGCCGAGAACTCCGGGTTCTGCCCGATGCCGGCCGCCACGTCGCTCCGGCCCAGGAATTCGGTTTCGTTGAAGGTCACGACGCCGGTCGCGAGCTTGCGGAGGTCGTCGTCGGACGGCCGGGTCATCTTCGCGATCCGGTCGGACAGGTCGCGGGCGATCCGCTTGGCCTGCTCGGCCGCGCGCGACTCCTGCAGCCGGGCGCGGATCGCCGGGGCGACCTCGAAGAGCGGCTGGACGCGGGGCGGGGTCTTCTCCTCCACCCGGATGACGTGCCAGCCGAAGGCGGACTTCACCGGGCCGACGATCTGATTCGGCTCGGCGGCGAAGGCGGCGTCCTCGAACTCCTTCACCATCTGCCCCCGTCCGAAGACCGGCAGCTCGCCGCCGCCGGCCTTGGAGCCCGGGTCGTCCGACTCGGCCCTCGCGAGGGCGGCGAAGTCGGCGCCCCCTTTCAGCTTCTTCACGGCGGCCTCGGCCTTCGCATGCGCCGCCGCGTCGGTGGCGGCGTCGGCCCGGTAGAGGATGTGGCGGGCCTTCACCTGCTCGCTCTTCCGGTAGGTCTCGGCGTTCGCGTTGTAGTCCTTCTGGATGTCGGCGTCCGTCACCTGGATCGCGGAGCGGATTTTCCCGGTCTCGACGAGGAGGTACTTCGCCTTCCGTTTCTCCCCCTGCAGGTAGCCGGCCGGGTTCGCCTTGAAGTACGCCTCGGCCTCGGCGTCGGTCACGCCGCCCGGAAGGGCGGGAGGCGGCGGCAGGAGGACGTACTCGATCCGCGCCTTCACGTTGCGCGAGGCGAAGTCCTCCTCGACGTCGGCGTCCCCGACGAAGACGGACTCCGTATAGAAGCGGTTCAGCTTCTCGAGGAGGACCTGGTCCCGCGTTTCGGCCTCGAAGGCTTCGGGGGTCCTCCCGATCGACGCGAGCATCCGCTTGTAGGCCGCCTCCCCCACGAAGACGCCGTCGCGGAGAAAGAGGGGACGTCCCTGCTGATCCTTGAAGCCGAGAATCTTCGCCGTCAGCTCCGCGTCCGTGACCTGGAGCTTCAGGCGGTCGGCCTCTTCCCTCATGATGCGGCGGTCGATCAGGCCGTTCAGGACCTGGTCGGGAAGATTCATCATCTTCAGGAGCTCGGGGCTGAAATTCTTTCCGTACAGCTGCCGGTAGCGGTCCTCGGCGTCGCGATACTCGCGCTGGAACTCGGCCACGGGGATGGTCGTGCTTCCCATGCGGGCGGCCCACGTCGGGTCGCCGCCGCGGCCGGCCGAGCCCATCCCCCAGTCGACGAAGACGAAGAGGACGAAGACGACGATGACCGCCCAGAGGATCCATTTGAGGTTGTGAAAGTTCTGGCGGAGGGTCGTGAGCATGGTGTCTCCGGGAACGGAGCAGCTTCTGGCTGGAGCCGCGGCCGTGCAGCGAAGGCGGGACGATACGCTAGAATGCGATTTCCGCGCAAGCCTCTCTGGCGGCGGGTGTTATGGCGAAGAAGCTCGGAGAAGACCTCGAGTCCCGCCTCGACTGGTATTACATCTCGAGGCGAGGCGTCTACCGCGTGCTCGCGGGCTTTGTGGCCGTGGCGGCTCTGGTCGTCGCGGGAATCTGGTACGTCACCCGTGAGGATTCGGGTCCCGCGATCCGCGCACGCGAGGAGATCCTCCGCGCCGAGGAACGCCTCGCCGAGGTCCGGGCGCTGCGCGACGCCGACCGGTACGGCGAGGAGATCGCGCGCGTCGGCGGCCTGATCCAGGACGCCCAGAAGCTTCTCCAGGCCCGGGAGACGGAGCGCGCGCGGACGCAGGCCGTGGCCGCGCAGCAGCTCGCCCGGAACGTCCTCTCCGGAAAGAGCGCCGAGAAAGGGGACGCGAGCGTCATCGAGGTGGCCGGGAAAGCCGAGCTCCAGCGCGCGGGCACGACGAAATGGGAGCCGCTCGGGCGGGGAACGACCCTCCGCGAAGGCGACTTCGTCAAGACGGGAGCCAGCGGCACCGCCGAAGTCATGGCTGCCAACGGCACGCTCTACCGGATCAAGCCGGAGACGCTCTTCGAGGTCCACCGCTCCGGCTCCACGGCCGGCGGCGAGAGGACGTCCGGGGCCAAGGCGGTCGTCGGAAACGTGGAACTCGACACCGGCGACAACGGCCGGTCGGTCCTGACGACGGACGCCGCCCAGGTCGAGATCCGAAAGAACTCGAACGTCTCCGTCGAGGCGGACGCTCTCCGGACAGGCGTCAGCACGTTCCGCGGCGAGGCAAAGCTCTCCACGGCCTCCGGCCGGAGCGTGACCCTGGGCGACCACGAACGGGCCGAGGCCTCGAAAGAGCGCGGGACGATCAGCGAGAAGCAGCGCCTGCCGGACGCGGCGGCGCTCCTCGAGCCCGAGGACAACGCCCTCTTCGAGCTCGGACGAAAAGAGGTCGTCCTCCGCTGGACCGCCGTGAAGGACGCCTCCGCCTACCAGCTCCAGATCGCGCGGAGCCGCCTCTTCGTCCCGGATTCGCTCTTCGGGTCCACGACCGAGTTCGCGAAGGTGAAGACCGAAGCCCGGATGCGCGTGAACGAGACGGGGCTCTATTTCTGGCGGGTCCAGACCGTTCGACGCGATCCGAAGGAGCTCGTGTCCGGCTGGTCGGTGCCCCGCCGCTTCAAGGTCGTCTCGCCCGACACGACGGTGGAGAAATCCGGCGTTCCGCCGGACCTCGTCGTCTACCGCCCGCAGGTCATCGGCAACACGGTCATCGTCTCCGGAAAGACCGAGCCCGGCGCGACGGTCACCGTGGCCGGCGAGTCCGCGGACGTCGACGCCACGGGCGTCTTCCGCAAGGTCATCACCGTCAGCGGCGACGGTCTCAAAGTCATCACGATCCGCGCGGTCAACAGCGCCGGCTTCGAGACGCTGAAGAAGGAAAGCGTTCTGATCCAGGACTGACCCTCGCGGGAAAGGAATCTTCTTGGCCTTCCGTTCGTTCTTCTCGATCTTCTCCAACGACCTCGCCATCGACCTCGGGACGGCCAACACGCTCGTCTTCGCCGAGGGGCGGGGGATCGTCGTCCGCGAGCCCTCGATCGTGGCCGTCAACAAGATCACCAACAAGGTCGAGGCGGTCGGGAGCGCGGCCAAGGAGATGCTCGGCCGGACGCCGGGGAACATCGTCGCGATCCGGCCGATGAAGGACGGCGTCATCGCCGACTTCGAGGTCACCGAGCGGATGCTCGACTACTTCATCAAGAAGGCGCACGGCCGTTCCCTCTTCGTCCGCCCGAAGATCGTCATTTCCGTCCCCTCGGACATCACGCAGGTCGAAAAGCGCGCCGTGAAGGACTCCGCGCTCCAGGCGGGCGCCAGCGAGGTGTTCATCGTCGAGCAGGCGATGGCGGCCGCCATCGGGGCCGGCCTGCCCATCACGGAGCCGACCGGAAACATGATCGTGGACATCGGGGGCGGGACGACCGACGTGGCCGTCATCTCGCTCGCCGGCATCGTCTATTCGAAGTCGGTCCGCGTCGCCTCGAACGAGATGGACGAGGCGATCATCCAGTACATCAAGCGCAAGTACAACCTCCTGATCGGCGAGCGGACCTCCGAGCAGATCAAGATCGAGATCGGGTCGGCCTATCCGCTCGACGAACCGCTGACGATGGAGATCAAGGGACGCGATCTCGTGGAGGGCGTTCCCAAGACCCTCGGCCTGACCGACGCCGAGGTGCGCGAGGCGCTCGCCGAGACGGTCGGCATCATCGTGGACGCCGTCCGGGTGGCGCTCGAGCGGACGCCGCCGGAGCTCTCGGCCGACATCATGGACAAGGGGATCGTCCTGACCGGCGGCGGAGCGATGCTGAAGAACCTCGACAAGCGGCTCCGCGAGGAGACCGGTCTTCCCATCTCGCTCGCTGACGATCCGCTCTCCTCCGTCGCCCTCGGGACGGGAGCGATGCTGGCCGACGTCGACCTCCTCCGCAAGATCTCGATCGACTGAAGGCGCGCGCCCGATGTCGACTCCTCCGCTCACCAGCCGCCGGCCGGAGATCCTCCTGGCGATCCTCCTGTCGGCCTGTCTCGTGGCGCTGTCGCTGCAGGTGCGACGCCCGACCGGCGAGACGGTCGGGGAGCGGTGGCTGCAGTCGGTCCTCGCGCCGTTCGTGGACGTCGTCGCGGGCGTCCGGACCGCGAGTGGCGACGTCGGGGAGTGGTCCTCCTCGCGGCGCGCGCTCCTCGCGGAGAACCGGCAGCTCCGGGAAACCGCCGAGGCGCTCGAGGCCACGCTTCTGCGCCTCCGAGACGTCGAGCGGGACCGCGACCGCCTCCTCGCCCTCCTCGGCACCCACGCCACGCCGCCGGCCGGCACGGTCGCGGCCCGGCTCGTGGAGGTGGAGTCCGCGGGCCCCTTCCGGACCGCGCTTCTGGACCGCGGCGCCGACGACGGAGTCAAGCTCGGCGCCGTCGTCGTCGCGGCGGAAGGGCTCCTCGGGCGCGTCGTGGCCGTCGGGGCCGGCACGGCCCGCGTCCAGCTCCTCTCCGACCGGGTGGCCGCCGCGGGCGTCCTTCTCGCCCGGCAGGGGCGCGCCGCCGTCGCCCGCGGCGACGGCAAGGGCGGCGCGACCATCCTCTACGTTCCGACGATCGAAGCCGTCGAGACGAACGACCCGATCGTGACGTCGGGGACCGACGGCCTCTATCCGACCGACCTCCCGGTGGGGCGCGTCCTCTCCGTGACCCGGAAGGCCGACTCCCTCTTCTGGGACATCCAGGTGGCGATGGCCGCCGACCCGGCCCGCACCGCGCGGGTCTTCGTCCTTCCCCCCCTCCGGACCTCCGACATCCCCGCCGGCGCCGCGGCGCGGCGCTAGAGGGGACGGCCCGTTGAACTCGCTCCGCCTCGCCATCGGCCTCGCGCTCTCGACGCTCGGAACCCTCGGCCTCGGCGCGGTCGGGCTCCCGGCCACGCCCGACTTCTTCCTCCTGCCGGTGGCCGACTCCGCACGCCGCGGCGGAGCGCCCCTCGCGATGGTGGCGGGCCTGCTGGCCGGACTTCTCGAGGACCTCGTCTCGGTGCCGGGCCGGCTCCTCGGCCTCCACGCCTTTACGAAGGTCCTCGTCGGCTACGTGCTCGCCACGATCGCCGCGCGCACGGTCGTCGAGAAACCGGCGGCCGTCGGCGGGCTCCTCGCCGGGGCCGTCGTGCTCGAGAGCCTCGCCCTCGTCCTGCTCCTCTGGATCCTGCGCGGCGAGGCGCTATTGCCAGCGCCGCTTCTCGTCCTCGCGCGCGCGGCGGCGACGGGACTGCTCGCCGGGGCCCTCCAGGCGGCTTCCCGCGTCCCGTGGCGGGAGCGGCGCGAGGCGCGCCGGAGGATGAAGCTCGGATGACGACACCCAGCGCCCGCGAAGACCGCCGCCCCCTCCTCGTCCGGATCGACCGGGTCGCCGCCGGCGCCTGGATCGTCCTCGCGATCCTCGTCGGCGTCTACTGGGTCCACCAGATCCTGCGCGGCGAGGAGTACGCACGGCAGGCCGAGAACAACCGCCTCCGCTCGGTGCCCGTCACGGCGCCGCGCGGCTTCATCCTGGACCGGAACGGCGTCGTCCTCGCCGAGAACGAGCCCGCCTTCACGCTCCTCCTCTACCGCCGCGAGACGAAGGACCTCGACCGCTCGC
>DATIWM010000358.1:0-16538 GCA_035519355.1 Thermoanaerobaculia bacterium
ACGCTCTCCGGTTCAAACAGCACGGGAGCAGAGAATCTCTCCTGTCGGACCTCTCCGTTCTCGGCTCCGCTCCCCTTCCCCCCTACATCCACCGCCCCGGCGGCCGGGCCGACGCGCGGGACAGGGCCGACTACCAGACCGTCTACGCGGAGAAGCCGGGCGCCATCGCGGCGCCGACGGCGGGGCTCCACTTCACGCCGGAGCTGCTCGCGTCCGTCGCGAGGCGCGGGGTGGAGACGGCGCGGGTCACGCTTCACGTCGGGCTGGGCACGTTCAAACCCGTGAAGTCGGAGCGGGTCGAGGAGCATTCGATGGAGCCGGAGCGGGGCGAGATCCCGGAAGAAACGGCGGAGTCGGTCCGCCGCGCCCGGGCCGAGGGGCGGCGGGTGGTGGCCGTGGGGACGACGACCGTCCGGACGCTGGAGGGTTCCGCCGCGGCGCACGGAGCGGTCGTCGGCGGCCCCTTCGAGACGAAGCTCTTCCTCTTTCCCGGCGCGCCGTTCCGCGTGGTGGACGCCCTCCTGACGAACTTCCACCTCCCCCGCTCGACGCTCCTGATGCTGGTGTCGGCCTTCGCCGGACGCGAGCACGTCCTCGCCGCCTACCGCACGGCCGTGGCGGAGGGGTACCGCTTCTTCAGCTACGGCGATGCCATGTTCATCGCATGAGCCACGGGCCGGAACCGGGCGCGCGGCGCGCCGCCCTGAGCTAGAGTTCCCTCATGACGCGCGACCGCAGCACCCTCTCCCGACGCCGCCTTCTCGTCGCCGCGCCCGCCGGGGCGCTGGCGCTCGCGTCGCCGCTTCTCGCGGCGGCCGGCGCCGAGCCGCCGGCGTCCGGCACGGCGCCCGCCGTCCCGCCGCTTCCGCCGCCGCTCTCTCCGGACGTCTTCCGTGCGCGGCAGGAGCGGGCGCTCGCCGAGGCGAAAAAGAGAGGCTTCGAGGCGCTCGTCGTCCTTCCGTCGACCAACCTCCGCTACGTCGCGAACACCGACCCGGGGAGGAGCGAGCGGCTGATCGCGCTGATCCTCCGGTCCGCAGCGCCCGCCACCCTCCTGACGCCCTTCTTCGAAGAGGAGCGGGTGAAGCAGGACGCCGTCGTCGGCCGGACCGTCTCCTGGCGGGAGCACGAGGATCCCGCGGCGCTCGCCGCGAAGCTCCTCTCCGGCGCCTCCCGGATCGGCCTCGAGGGAACCACCGACGTCTTCACCGCCGGGCGGCTCCGCGCGGCGACCGGAGCCTCCCTCACGGACGCGACGGCCGTCTTCGACGCCCTCCGGATGGTGAAATCCGACGCGGAAAAGGAGCTCATCCGCGACGCCGCGTGGCGAACGACGGCGGCCATCGCCGCGACGCACGGACGCCTCCGCGAGGGGATGACCGAACAGGAGGTCGGCGAAATCCTCACCGGCGAATTCCGGACGCTTCTCGTCCGCGGCGGCGGGCTCGTCCAGTTCGGCGCCTCGGCCGCTCTTCCGCACGGAGGCCCCGGCGAGCGGCGACTGCAGCGGGGGGACGCCGTCCTGATGGACTGCGGCTGCCGCGTCCGCGGCTACTCCTCGGACGTGACCCGCACCGTCGCGTTCGGGACGCCTCCGGACGACGTCCGGAAGGTCTACGCGGCGGTCGACGGGGCCCAGCGAGCCGGCCTTCACGCCTTCCGCGCGGGGGCCGTTCCCGAGGAGGTCGACCGCGCCGCGCGGAAGGTGATCGAGGACGCGGGCTGGGGCGACTTCTTCACGCACCGACTCGGGCACGGCCTCGGCATGGACGGGCACGAGCCCCCGTATCTCGTCCGGGGGAACCGGGTTCCGCTGGCCGCCGGGAACGTCTGCACGATCGAGCCGGGCGTCTACCTTCCCGGCCGGTTCGGCGTCCGGATCGAGGACGACGCGGCCGCCACCGACGGCGGCTACGAGCCTCTTTCCACCCGGCCTCCCGAACTCCTCGTCCTGACGCCCTGAAGCGTCCCGGACGTCCGCCGGGGCGTGCCCGTTCGTAGTGGGAAGGACAGGAGATCCCGTGAAGAAGATCGCCGTCCTCGCCGTCCTCGCCCTCCTCGCTCTCCTCTTCGCCTTCACTGCGCCGCTCCGGGGCGAGCCGCCGGCAGGGAAGGCCGACGCGCCGGCCGGAAAGAAGCTGGCGAAGGCCACCTTCGCGGGCGGCTGCTTCTGGTGCATGGAGCCCCCGTTCGAGGAGCTCGCCGGCGTCGTCTCGGTCACCTCCGGCTATACCGGCGGCTGGAAGGAAAATCCGACCTATGAGGAGGTCTCCGCCGGAGGAACGGGTCACGCCGAGTCGGTTCAGATCCTCTACGACCCGGCGAAGATCGCCTACGAGAAGCTCCTCGACGTCTACTGGCACAACGTCGACCCGACGGACCGGACCGGCCAGTTCTGCGACAAGGGATCCCAGTACCGTCCGGCGATCTTCGTCCACGACGAGGAACAGCGCCGGCTCGCCGAGTCGTCGAAGGCGGCGCTCGAGAAGAACAAACCCTTCGCGGGCCCCGTCGTCGTCGAGATCGTTCCGGCCACCATCTTCTGGCCCGCGGAGGAGTATCACCAGAGGTACCACCAGAAGAATCCGATCCGGTACAGGTACTACCGTCACGGGTGTGGGCGGGACGCCCGCCTCGCCGAGCTCTGGGGACCGAAAAAATAGGGTTGGACTCGAGCCGGGCGGGGACTAGATTAGAGACAGGTCCCGGGACCCCGAAGGCGGGCGGGGCGTCGGCTTCCCGGAGAGAGGAGAGGGCCATGACCTCTAACCGGAAAGTCCTGGAGATGGCCGACCGTCAGGGGCTTTTCACCGAAGTGCGTCGCCGTTCGAAGGACGCCGTTCCGTCCGGGACCTTCCGCGCGGAGGGGCCCTGGGTCTCCATCTCCCGCCAGCTCGGCTCGGGAGGATCCGTACTCGCGGTCCAGGTCGCCGAGAAGCTCGGCTGGAAAGTGTGCGACCGGGAGATCCTCGCCGCCATCGCCGCCGACACGCGGAGCGACGAACATCTGCTCGGCCGCCTCGACGAGCAGGGCGTGACCGAGTTCCACGAGTACCTCGCCCCGCTGATCGTGCCGGACGACCCCGGCCAGGCGCGGTACCTCAAGGAGATGACGCGGGTGATCGCCCGCCTGGCCCGGGAGGGGCGCACCGTTCTCGTCGGCCGGGGCGCCAACTGGATCCTGACTCCCTCCTGCGGCCTTCGGATCCGGTCCGTCGGCGCCCGCGACGCCCGGGCCGCCGTCCTCGCCGAGGCCGAGGGGATCCCCCTCGAGAGAGCACGGAAGAACGTCGACCAGAACGACCTGACGCAGAGGAAGTTCATCCGCCAGGCCTTCAACCGGGATATCGACGACCCGGCGGGCTACGACCTGATCCTCAACCCGCTCGACCTCGGCCTTCCGGCCGCCGTCGACGCGGTCCTCGCGGCGGCGAAGACGAAGCTCTCGCTCTGAGGAAGCCGGGGAACCGGCCATGGTTCCCCCGGGGGCCTCTCGAGGCTGAGAACGGGTACGGCCACCCGGAAATGGCACCATAGGACCATGATCGTCCCTTCCCGCCCCGCCGCCTGGGCTCTTCTCTGCGAATACACGAAGTCCCAGCCGCTCCGCCGCCACGCCCTCGCCGTGGAGGCCACCATGCGGCACCTCGCCCGCAGCTCCGGCGTCACGGACCCCGCCGAGCTCGAGACGTGGGGGCTCGTCGGCCTCCTTCACGACTTCGACTACGAGGCCTACCCCACCGAACAGGACCACGTTTTCCGCGGGATGGAGATCCTGAGGCAGCGCGGCTGGCCCGAGGCCCTCGTCAAGGCGATCGGAGGCCATGCCTTCTACACCGGGATCCCGCGCGAGACCCGGATGGAAAGGGCGATCCTCGCCGCCGACGAGCTGACCGGCTTCGTCGGGGCCTGCGCGCTGATCCGCCCCTCGAAGAAGATCGCCGACGTCCCCGTGGAATCGGTCCTGAAGCGCCTGAAGGAGAAGTCGTTCGCGCGGACCGTCGACCGGAGCTACGTGACGAAGGGGGCGGAGGAGTGGGGCGTGCCGCTCCCGGAACTCATCGCCCTCGTCCTCGCGGCGCAGGTCCCGATCGCCGATCGGATCGGCCTCGGCGGCGCGCCGGCCGCCGATCTCGCGGACGAGCCCGCGCCGCCGGAGCCGGCGGCGCCCTGAACGGGGCGGAGGCCCGTCCATAATCGGAACGTGACGTCCCTCCTCGTCGAGAACGCGCTCGTGATCGCGATGACCCGCGAAGGCGACGTCGTTCCGAACGGAGCGCTTCTCGCCGACGGCGGCGCGATCGTGGCGCTCCACGACGAGGCGCGGAAGCGGGCCGGCGAGATCACGACCGCGGGGAGGCCGCTCGAGCGCCTCGACGCGACCGGCTTCTGGCTCCTTCCCGGCTTCGTCCAGACGCACGTCCACCTCTGCCAGACTCTCCTCCGGAACGGACCGGACGACCTTCCGCTCCTCCCGTGGCTCCGGCAGCACGTCTTTCCCGGCGAGGCCGCTCTCGACGAGGAGACGATGGACGTCTCGGCGCGCCTCGGGCTCGCCGAGCTGATCGCCGGCGGGACGACCTCCCTCCTCGACATGGGCTCCGTCCGGCACACCGAGGCGATCTTCCGCGCCGCGGCCGCCTCCGGGGCGCGCGTCACCTCGGGGAACGCCCTGATGGACGACCCCGCGGTGAATTCCCCCGCTCTCCGGACGACGACGCGCGAGGGCCTCGACGAGACCGGCCGGCTCGCGGCGCACTGGCACGGGGCCGGCGGCGGAAGGCTGCGCGTGGCCTACTCCCCCCGCTTCGCCCTCTCCTGCACGGAGGAGGGGCTCCGCGGCGCGGCGGCGCGGGCGCGCGAGGGCGGATTCCTCCTCCAGACGCACGCGGCGGAGAACCGCGAGGAGGCGCGGCTCGTCCGCGAGCGGACCGGCCGCTCGAACCTGCGGTACCTCCACGAGACCGGCTTCTCCGGGCCCGACGTCGTGCTCGCCCACGTCGTCCACGCCGACGAGGACGACCGGGCGCTCCTCGCCGCCCGCGGGACGAACATCGCGCACTGTCCCTCCTCGAACCTGAAGCTCGGCTCCGGGATCTGCCCCGCGGCGGACTACCTCGCGAGGGGCATCCGCGTGACGCTCGGCGCCGACGGCGCCCCCTGCAACGACCGTCTCGACCCGTTCGCCGAGATGCGGCTCGCCGCCCAGCTCTCGCGCGTCTCTCCCGGGAGCCCGCCCCTGTCGGCCTGGGAGGTGGTCCGGATGGCGACGGCGGACGGGGCGAAAGCGCTCGGACTCGAAAGGACGGGGACGATCGAGGCCGGCCACTTCGCCGACTTCGTCCTGCTCGACCCCGAGTCGGGGTTTGCCGCGCCGACCTCGTGGCGCGGCGACCCCTACGGCCCGATCGTCTGGTCGTTCGACCGAAGCCACGTCGCGGCCACGTACGCCGACGGGCGGGCTCTCTTCCGTCGCGCCGCGCCGTCGAGCGCCGCGACCCTCCGCCCGTCGGCGGCCGAGGTGTCCGCCGCGGTGGAAAAACTGGCGGCCAGGTGCCATCTTTAGAGGGGATCAAGGAGGGCTTCGCATGCCACGCCGAAAGCCGGGACCGTTCCTGAAGTCGATCCTCGTCGGCACCGACTTCTCTCTCTGCGCCGCGCGGGCCTTCGAGATCGCGATCTCCCTGGCCGCCTCGCAGGGGGCGAGGATCCACCTCCTCCACGTGCTCGTCGAGCCGATCCAGGCCTTCGACGTGGCCGGCGCCCTCCCCTACCTCGACGTGACGACCCAGAGGGAATGGGAGGATGCGACCCGGAAGCGACTCGCGCGGGCCGTCGCCTCGGCCGAAAAGCGGGGCGTGACGGCCACGTCGGACATCGTCTGGGGCCGCCCCTCCGACGCGCTCGTCGAGGCGGCCGCGAAGATGAAAGCCTCGCTCGTCGTCCTCGGCACCCATGGCCGCGGCGCGTTCGAGAAGCTGCTGATCGGCTCGACGGCCGAGCGGGTCCTCCGCCTCTCGCCGGTGCCGGTCCTCACCGTGCGCGAGAAGCGTTAGCGCTCAACCGTTCGGAATCTCCCACAGGTCGCGGACGGCGGGGTGGTCCCACGCGATCCGGAACTCGTCCGGGTCCTTCGGGTCGAAGGTCCGGGTCACGATGTAGAGGAGCGCGCAGGGATTCGTCAGCGGCCGGTACCCGTGGGCGATCCCCTCCGGGATCCGGACGAGCAGGTCCAGCCCGTCGCCCGCCACGATCACCTGGGTGCGTCCGAACGTGGGAGACGCCTTTCGGACGTCGAGGAGGACGAACTTGGCCTTCGACGGATGCGGGCAGTACCAGACGTCCTGCTGCTTCAGGTGGTAGTGGAGCCCCTTGACGTGGTTCGGAGCGTCCACGATCGTGAAGTTCATCTGGGCGACGGGGACGTCGCGGAAAAAATCCACCAGCGCGTCGCTCCCGGGATGATCGGACTTCGCCCGGTAGATCTCCTGGAAGAAGCCCCGGTCGTCGACGTGCCGCGCCAGGCGCAGCGTCTTCACTCCGTCGAGGGGGGTCTTCGCCGGGTAGGTCTTGACGTCCGTCCGGAATTCGCCGGCGACGGCCGACGGGGGGAGGACCGGTGTCGCGGGGGTGCTCATCGTGAATCCTTCCGGGCTCGATTCTAAGGGGCTGGTGTATCTTCTGCGGGTCCCGGACATTCCCCGAAGCTGGCGGAGGAGGTCGAACCGTGTCCCAGAACACCCTCTTTGCGACGAAACCGATCGCGCAGCTCCTGGCCGAGGGGTCCGAAGAGGGCGAACACAGCCTGAAGCGGGCCCTGGGCCGCTGGTCGCTCGTCGCCATCGGCATCGGCGCCATCATCGGGGCCGGCATCTTCGTCATGACCGGCATCGGCGCCCACGGCTCCCTCAACGACGACGGGACGGTGAAGATCCTCGGCGCGGGCCCGGCGCTGATGCTCTCCTTCGTCCTCGCAGGCGTCGCCTGCGTCTTCGCCGGCCTCTGCTACGCGGAATTCGCCTCGATGATCCCGCTCGCCGGCTCCGCCTACACCTACGCCTACGCGACCCTCGGCGAGCTCTTCGCCTGGATCATCGGCTGGGACCTCGTCCTCGAGTACATGATGGGAGCGGCGACGGTGTCGGTCGGCTGGTCGGGCTACCTCGTCAAGTTCCTGAAGCTCTTCGGGCTCCACATACCCGAATGGCTCACGAACGACTGGGCCACCTACACCCGCGCCGCCGCGGCGGCCGCGGCGGACGGTCACGCCTGGTCCGCCCCTCCCGCGATCCTGGGCGTCCCGATCGTCTTCAACCTCCTCGCCCTCCTCGTGGCGATCCTCGTCACCTCGGTCCTCGCGGTCGGCATCCAGGAGTCGGCCCGCTTCAACGCCGGCATCGTGGCCGTCAAGGTCTCGGTCGTCGTGATGGTGATCCTCGTCGGGGCTTTCTTCGTCAAGTCGGCCAACTGGGGCGGAAGCTGGTCCGACTTCGCGCCGAACGGGATTCCGGGCATCGCCTCGGGCGCGGCCTACATCTTCTTCGCCTACATCGGCTTCGACGCCATCTCCACGACCGCGCAGGAGGCGAAGAACCCGCAGAAGGACATGCCCTTCGGCATCATCGGATCTCTCCTGATCTGCACCGTCCTCTACATCGCCGTCGCCGCGGTCCTGACGGGGATGATGAAGTGGAACCAGATCGACCTGAAGGCGCCGATCGCGCAGGCCTTCGAGAGCTACGGCCTCGGCTGGGCCGTCTTCATCATCACCGGCGGCGCGCTCGCCGGCCTGACCTCGGTCATGCTCGTCATGCTCCTCGGACAGACGCGCGTCTTCTTCGCCATGTCGCGCGACGGCCTGTTGCCGAGAAAGGTGTTCGGCGAGGTCCACACGCGCTATCGGACGCCCTTCAAGATGACCTGGATCGTCGGCAGCGTCTGCGCGCTGCTGGGCGCCTTCACGCCGATCGACGACCTCGGCCAGATGGTCAACATCGGGACGCTCCTTGCTTTCGTCATCGTCTGTGCGGCGGTGGTCATTCTCCGGCGGACGAACCCGGACACCCACCGCCCCTTCCGGACGCCCTTCGTGCCGGCCGTCCCGATCCTCGGCGCGATCTCCTGCCTCTATCTGATGACGAACCTGGGCCTCGTGACCTGGATCCGGCTCTTCGTCTGGCTCGTCATCGGGCTCGTCGTCTTCTTCAGTTACAGCCGGAATCACTCGAAGCTGACGGCGAAGCCGTCCTGACACGGCGGGCGTCCCGGATCACGGGATGAAGCGGGCGGCGCTCCTCCTCCTCTTCGCCGGGGTGCCGCTCCTCCTGGCGCTCGTGCCACGCCTCCGCCGCGCCCTCGTCCGGAGGGTGCGGCTTCTTCTGCTCCTCTACGTCGGCGCCATCCTTCTCACCGCGTTCGCGACGGGCTTCTGGTCGAGCCGCCTCTCCTCGCTGTCGGGGGGAGAGATCGCCCTCGCGCTCGCGGGGATGGCCCTCGTCCTTCTCGCCTTCGGCGCGGTCCTCCGCGACACGCTCAACGACCGGGCGCCGCGGGGCTGAACTCCGTCACGGGGGGGCCGTACGGCGGTGCACCGCCCCGGGCGCGTCGAAGAAAGTCGCCCCGACGATCCGGAAGCACCCTAGGCCGGGGCGCCGCACGCCCTCGACCGGCGGCAGCGGCCGCGGGCGGTCGCAGGAGAGGACGAAGACGGCCGGCCGCGCGAGAGGCCCGAAGACGGGGCGCGGCACGATGACGACCTCGAAGGGGCCGGGACCGACGGACCGCGAAAGGAGCACGTCGCCCGAGGCGCCGTCCATGGCGCGGAGCGTCGTCGGTCCGGCGTCGGCGTCCCGCTCGCCGGCGAGGGAGACCGCCGGAGGTCCGACGAGGCCGGGGACGACGAGGCGCGCCGAAGGCCCGGCCCAGCGGAACGCCGGCCGGCCGCCTCCTCGTTCGGCGACGCCGAACCCCGGGCCGAAGAGCGGCGGGGCCGGGTCGCGAACGCCGACCGCGAGCAGCCGTCCTCGGCCCAGCATCTCGGCGACCCGTCCGCTCCTGAACCACGTCTTCCAGGCCGGGTCGCCGCTATCGGGGAGGCCCGGATCGCCCGTGAGGTCGGCCAGGCGAACCAGCCGCTCGTTCGTGCGGACGTAGCCGGAGACGAAGTCAGTCGTCGTACAGGCCGGCACCACGAGACGGCCCTCCCAGCTTTCCATCCGGAGAAACGCCCGGAAGGTTTCGTCGGCCACGATCGTCTCGCGCCCGGGGTGGACGTAGCGCTCGAGCTCCTGGAGCGCCGCCATCGGCGGCGTCGTCTGGCGCGAGGAACGCAGGACCTCGGGCCAGCTCTCGAAAGCGAAGAGCCCCGCGATGGCGACGGCCGCCACGAACCCGAGGACCCGCCGCCGAAAGAGCGCTTCGAGTCCCACGCCGAAGAGAAGGCTCGCGACGAGGGCGAAGGGGATCGATCCCTCCGACATCGTCCGGTTGCCGAGGAACCAGAGCGACCCAAAGAGCGGCACCAGGACGACCGGCAGGTCGATCGCGGCGCGGCTTCGCCGCCGCGCGAGAGACGCCACGCCGACGGCCGCGACGAGCCAGAAGACGGCCGCCCGCCGCGGCGAGAGGAAGTCGCGGACCAGGAAGGAGTCGAGAAACCCGCCGACGCTCCCGGTCGTCAGGGCGTGGGCCGGGAAGCCGGTCCCCCCCGCCCCGCCGATCCCGGTCCCGGAAAGGCCCCCCGCCTGGGCCGCGAGCCAGACGAACCAGGCCAGCGAGCCCGCCAGCGCCGCGCCGACGAACGAGACGGCCACGTCGCGCCGGTTGACCCTTTCCAGGAGTCGCCACGCGGCCACGAGAAAGAGGAGGGCGAACGCCAGGACGAGGCGGGGCTGGACCCCGAAGCCGGCCGCGGCCGCGAGGCCCGCGAGGACCGCCAGAACCCGCGCCCGCCGCGCCGAGGCGTACTCGCGCCAGCGCGTCATGTTGAAGACCCGCCGCTCCTCCGTCAGCGAGAGGAGCGCCGCGGCCAGGAGGCAGAAGGCCGTGCCCGGCGTGTCGGCGAACGCGCGCCCTCCGTTCACCCAGACGACCGGAAGAGACGCCGCGAAGACCGTCCCGCCCAGAGCCGCCCAGCCCCCCACGCTTCGCCGTCCCCAGACGTAGAGCGCCGGAAGCGACGCCGCGGCGAGCAGGGTCGAGGCCGTCGCGAGGGCGTTGAACGGCGTGACGCAGAACGGGAGGAGCGCGCGGCCGATCAGGATCCAGACCGGGAAGCCGGGCGCCGGGGGCGAGAGCTCGAAGAGATCGAAGTGGGTGACGGCGCCGGCGAAGATCGCCTCGTCCACCTCGCCGGGCGAGCGCGCGAGAGCCGGGAACCGCGAGGCGACGAGAACGCCGAGGAAGAGAACGACCAGCCACGTCGGCGGATCCTCACGACGGTCGATCGGCCCGGAGAGGCGGCGAAGGGGCACGGGTGCCCCCATCTTACGGATTCGGCGTTCCGGTGACGTGACGTCGGATACAATGGACGCGATGCGGCTCCGGCACCTTCCGGGATGACGATTCCACGGATCATCCCTCGCGCCGAGCATCCCATCTCGCGCGGCTACATCGATCCGGACGCTTTACGCGTCCTTTACCGCCTCCACCGCGCCGGCTTCAAGGCGTATCTCGTGGGCGGCTCCGTCCGGGACCTGATGACGGGGCGGACCCCGAAGGACTTCGACGTCGGGACCGACGCGCGCCCGCAGGAGATCCGGCGCCTCTTCCGGAACTCGCGGATCATCGGCCGACGCTTCCGGCTGGCCCACATCCTCTTCGAGGGGGGCAAGATCGTGGAGGTCTCCACCTTCCGCCGCACGCCGGAGCGCGAGGAGGCGGAGTCCGGGACCGAAGGGGAGGCCGACCTCCTGATCCGGTCCGACAACGTCTTCGGCACGCCGGAGCAGGACGCCGTCCGGCGGGACTTCACGATCAACGGCCTCTTCTACGACATCGCGACCTATGCGGTCCTCGACTACGTCGGCGGCGCCGCGGACCTCGAGAAGCGCCTCATCCGGACGATCGGCGATCCGCACATCCGCTTCCGCGAGGACCCCGTCCGGATGCTTCGCGCCGGCGAGTTCGCCGCGCGGCTCAAGTTCCGGATGGAGCCGGGCCTCGTGGAAGCGCTCGGCGAGCTGAAGAAGGAGCTCCGCCGGAGCGCCGCCCCGCGCGTGACCGAGGAGCTTCTCGACCCGCTCCGCCGCGGCTGGGGCCACGACACGTACCGTCTCTGGAGCGAAACCGGACTCCTGGGCGTCGTCCTTCCCGAGCTGGCCGACGCCGTCAGCCCGTCGGCGCCCGAGGCTCCCTTCGCGACGCTCTTCTGGCGGATGCTCCACGATCTCGACGCGCGGCGGCAGGCGGGAGAGAGTCCGGGGGATCCCGTCCTGCTCGGCGTCCTCTTCCTCCCCCTCGTTCTCGCGGCGATCCGGCAACGCGGCCCCGGAGGGCGCGTGGATCCCTCCCAGATCCTCCTCGTCCTCGAGAACGTCGTGAACCCCCTCGCGCTCCGGATGTCCCTCCCGAACCTCGCGACACACCTCGTCAAGCAGTCGCTCTACACGCTCGGTTCGCTGACCGCCACGCGGCCGGACCAGCCGGCCGCGCGGCGGCTCGTGACGCGCTCGTGGTTCCCCCACGCGCTCGCCCTCCTGTCGCTCTACTCGAAGGCCGCGGGGCGCTATCACGAGGTCGCCGCCGCGTGGCAGGACGTCCTCGAACGCGCCGGACGCCTCCCCGCCGAATCGCCGCGCCACCCGCTCGCGGCGGCGGCTCCCTTTCCCGAGGCGCTCGTGCCGCCTCCGGCGCTCCTTCGGGCCCACGCCGAGCCGCACATTCTGCCGCTCCCGCACGAGATCCCGCCCGCCCGGCGCCGGCGCCGCCGCCGCGGCGGCCGTCGCCCGGCGGCGGCGGGCGGTCCGGCGGGTTGAAGCCTCAGCTCCCCTTCTTCGGCACCGGGTTCGCGAGGTCGCGCGACTTCGGCTCGGGCGGCCAGGCGGGGGGATGCTCCTGGATCCGCTTGAGGATCTCTTCGATCCCCCGCTCGAGCTGGGTGTCCTTTCCGGCCAGCTCGTCGGCCGGGAGGTTGTCCACCTCGATGTCGGGGTCGACGCCCCGGTTCTCAATGACCCACTCGCTCTTCATGTTGTAGGTCCCGAACTCGGGGACGTGCGTGTAGCCGCCGTCCACCATCCCGCCGCCGAGGCCGCGGATGCCGACGACGCCTCCCCAGGTCCGCTTCCCGATGAGAGGCCCGAGGCCGTAATGCCGGAAGTAGTAGGGGAAAATGTCGCCGTCCGACGCCGAGTACTCGTTGATGAGGGCCACCATCGGCCCGTTGAAGGCGGCGTAGGGATATGTGTTCGGCCGCTTGCTCCGCCCGCTTTCCATCCCGACGACGGAGCGCCGGAGCCGCTCCAGGATGACCTGCGACACGAACCCTCCGCCATTGGCGCGGACGTCCACGATGAGGCCTTCCTTCCGGAGCTGTGGGTAGTACTGCCGGATGAACTCCACGAGCCCGTCGGCGCCCATATCGGGGATGTGGATGTAGCCGACGCGGCCGTTCGTGGCCTTCTCCACTTTCCGGCGGTTGTCTTCGACCATGTTGAAGTACCGCAGGTCCTCCTCGCTGGCGATGGGGCGGACGACGATCTCGCGCGCACCGGCCTTCTCGGGCTTGCCGTTGACGAGAAGGGTTACCGTCAGGCCGCCTCCCGCCGCCACGCTCTTCTCCCCCGTCGGACCCACGGTTCCCGCAAGGAGGCGGTACGGCTCGTCGGCAGCGGTCAGGTCGCGGCCGTTGATGGCGAGGAGGTAGTCCCCGGCCGAGACCTTGACTCCCGGCTCCGTCAGAGGGGAGCGGCGCTTCTCGTTCCAGTTCTGCCCCTCGAGGATCCGGGCGATCTTCCATCGTCCGGCCTTCTCGTCCAGGACGAGCTCGGCCCCGAGCGTTCCGACCGGCATCCGGTCCGGCTTCGGGTAGTCGCCGCCCCCGACGTACGCATGGCCGGAGCCGAGCTCGGCCGCGAGCTCGGCAAGCACGTAGTTCAGATCGATCCGGTGCGAGACGTCGGCAAGGAGCGGCTCGTACCGCTTCCGGATCGCGGGCCAGTCGACCTTCCCCATGTCGGGGAGATAGAAGAAGTCGCGGTAGAGGCGCCACGTTTCGCGAAAGATCTGCGCCCACTCCTTCGGCGGGTCGAGCTCCATGGCGAGGCCGGAGAGGTCGAGCTTTCCGTCGCCCGGCTTGAGCCCTTCCTTCGGCTCGACGAGGAACCACTTCTTTTCGGCGAGGTAAGCGAGGCGGCTTCCGTCCGGCGCGAGGGCGTACCGCTCGACGTTCTGGAGAAGGTCCGTCGCCTTTCGCTTCTCCAGCTCGAACATCTGGAGCGTCCCCTTGGGGGGCCCGTCGTCCTCCGCAAGCGGCTGCGGGGGGAACGCGAGCCAGAAGAGCTTCCCCTTCGCGGCCGTCAGCCGGTCGTAGTCTCCAGGGGGGACGGGGAAAGCCACGACCCGATCCGGAAGGCCCGCCAGGTCGATCCGGAACGGGACCTTCTTGACCTCCTTCTTGTCGGCGTCCTTCTTGTCAGCGTCCTTCTTCCCGGAGTCCGCCTTCTCCTTCGACTCGATCTCCGGCGCCTTCGCCTCGTCGCTCTTCGGAGCGAACGGAGAGGCGCCGTCGCTCTTGAGAATGAGCGCGTAGGGCCGGGTCGTCTTGTTCACGGTGAAGGAGAAGTCGAATTCGCCCAGCATCGGGGCGATGTCCCGATCGGAGAAGAAGTAGAGATACTCTCCGTCCGGGTCGAAGACCGGGCTGCCGGACTCGACGGCCGCCGGCGTGACCTGCGTCGAGACCTTCGTCCCGGCGTCCCAGAGGAAGATCGCGTTGAAGTCCGTGTCGACGTAGTTCCTGTACGCGAGCCATCGCGAGTCGGGTGCGAAGGCGTACTGGGAGATCTCGAAGATCTTCGCCGTGTCGACGAGCGTCTTCTCCTTCGTACCGACGTCCACGACCCAGAGACGCATGGCGCGGTCAGCGAAGGCCAGCTTCTTCGAGTCGGGGGACCAGACAGGCGGGAAGTGCCACGAGGAGGACCCCGAGGTCAGGGCGACCGGCGCCCCTTTTCCGTCGCCGGCCACGATCTGGAGCTCTTCCTCTCCGGTGGCGTCGGAGATGAAGGCGATCCATTTTCCGTCGGGCGACCAGGCCGCGTTCCTCTCGCGAACGCCCTGCGTCCGGGTGAGGTTCCGCGTCGTGCCGTTCTCGGCGGGGACCGTGAAGACGTCGCCCCGGGCGGTGAAGGCCGCGCGGAGGCCCCCGGGCGCGAGCGAGACCGAGGTGATCCGGTCCTCGACCTTCACCCAGCGCGAACGCGCCAGCTTCCGGTCGTCGGGGAGGGTGACGCTCAGCTTCACGGGGGTGCCCGCCGCGGGGTCGAGGACGTAGAGGTATCCGCCGTTCTCGAAGACGATCTTCCCGGAGCCGGCGTGCGGCCATTTCACGTCGTACTCGGTGAAGTTCGTCACGCGCGACGTGGCCTTCGTCGCGAGGTCGTACCTCCAGAGGTTCAGCTTCCAGTTCTCGCGGTCCGAGAGGAAGTAGATGGCGTTTCCGATCCACATCGGCTGCGTGTCGGCGCCCGGCCAGTCGGTGATCCGCTGGACTCCTTTCGTCTTCAGGTCGCCGATCCAGACGTCCGGCGCCATCCCCCCCTGATAGCGCTTCCACGACCGGAAGTCGCGGAAGATGCGCGTGTACGCGATGCGGTTCCCGTCGGGCGAGAAGGAGATGGCGCCCGACTCGGGGAGAGGAAAGCGCTGCACGGGTCCGCCGACCGGGCTCACGGTGTAAGGCTCGCCGATGAAGCCGCGGATCGGCCCCCGCTGGCCGCGGAAGAGGATCCTTCCGTCCGGCGTCCAGCCGAGGACCATGTTGTCGAAGCCCATCCGGTCGTTGTTGTCCTCTGACGGATACCAGGTCAGGCGGCGCGGCTCGCCCCCCGAGGCCGGCATGACGTAGACGTCGAGGGAGCCGTCGTACTGGCCGGTGAAGGCAATCCACTTTCCGTCGGGGGAGAAGCGGGGAAAGAGCTCGAGGCCGTCGCCCGAGGTGAGACGCCGGGCCGTCCCGCCTGTGGCCGGGACCGACCAGAGGTCTCCCCCGTGCGAGAAGACGACCGTGTCGCCGTGGATGTCGGGGAAGCGGAGGAGGCGCGCCTCGGCCGGCGAATCGGCGGTGGCGGAAAAGGAGAGGAGACACGAGACGATAACAAGGGAGGAGGCCGACTTAAAGAAGTTCATGGCAACAAGAATACGCATTTCCCCCCTCCGAGGTTCTCGGGGAAGGCGGCCGGACCGGCGGTGACGTAATCTCGGGTCCGCGCGATGAACGCCCCCTCCAGCCCTCTCACCTTTGCCGGGGCGGCCGACGGCCGCCTCCTGACCCTCGTCTTCGTCGGCCGAATGACCGGAGACGAGGTCCGGAAGGTCCGCCCCGAGGTGGACGCGGCGATCGAAGCCGGGCTTCCGACCCTCGTCGACGCGAGCGGCGTCTCTCACATGGACAGCCTGGGCGTCGCCCTTCTCGTCCACGTCGGCAAGGCGCTGGAAGCGCGCAGGCTCCCGGTGGCCGTCATCCCGGGACCCGGGCCCGTGGCGCGGCTCCTCGGTCTGGCCCGCCTCGACAATTACCTGAACGTCGCCTTCAGCCGGTCCGAGGCTCTACTCTTTCTCGGCCTCGCGCCCGGGAGCTGATCATCCCGGCGACCCGGATTCGACGACTCCGGGACGCGCATCGGTATCCTGTAGCCTTTGCCGCGATGATTGCCGCCCCTCACCCGGGGCTATCCGCGGCCTTGATCGCTCTCGGCCTCGTGCTCGGGGCCCGGCGGATGGAGGCGCAGTCCCGCGCCTTCGTCTTCTCGGTGACGACGATCCGGCCGTCGCCGGCGGATGCCTGGACCGTACAGTACGACGCCGGTTTCGGGGAGCAGACGGTCCAGGCGATCGCCGAAAAAGGGGTCGATCAGCGCGTGAGCGTGCAGGGAGCGCTCGGAGCAGGCTTCACCGTCCGAGGCCAGTTCGGCCTGGCCACCGAAAGCGAGGCGGGCACGCGCAGCTCCCAGGAGATCGAGCTCTTGAAGGACCTCCTGTCGCGTCCGGGCGGACCCAGCCTCGCCGTCGGCGTCGGCGTCCGCCGGGAGTGGGACGGCACGGCTACCTGGCTCGGGAGGATCGTGCTCGGCCATGCTCTCAGCTCCTCGTGGCTCTACGGAAACCTGCGGGTCGAGAAATCCTTCGAGGCCGGTCGCGACGAGATCGATCTCATCGCGACGGCGGGCTGGCTCTATCACGTCGGGCCGGCCCTTCACGTGGGAGTCGAAGCCGTCGCACAGGACCTCGAGGGGTTCTGGGAGCCCGAGGAGGCCGAGGGGGGCGCGCGGATCTTCGCCGGCCCCTCGCTTCACTTTTCGCGCCCGGGCGGGCCCTTC
>DATIWM010000359.1:0-4980 GCA_035519355.1 Thermoanaerobaculia bacterium
CACCTCGACGACGGGTTTCACGAACGCCTTCACGTTGGGAGGCGCGAAGACCGAGGTGTAGAGGGCCGCCGAAAGGGCGATCGGGACGGCGAAGAGGAGGGCGTAGAGCGTCCCCTTGAGCGTGCCGAAGATCAGCGGGACGAGCGACATCTTCGACTCGAAGTCGTCCGTGGCGCCGGTCGACTGCCAGACGTACTCCGGCTGGTCGTATCCCTCGTAGAGCTGCTTGCCGAAGAGGCTGCGCCAGGAGATCTCGGGATGCGGAGCGTTCAGACGGAACTCCTTCAGCCCCGCCTGACCGAGCGCGAGGAAGCCGTCCCCCTTCGGCGCGACCGCGAGGGAGACGATCGGGCTCCCGGACGCGACGTCCACGAGAGGACGTTCGTTCGTGGCGAAAGTCGCGTGGACGCGGCCCGTCTCGTCCCCGGTCAGGAACGTCTTGCCGCGGGGGGACGCGGCAAAGGCGGTGACGCGGGCCCTGTGGGAAGGAAACACCTTCGTGACGCCGAGCGTCTTTCCCTCGCCTCCACCTTTGATCCTCTGCCGTCCCAGGCCGGCGACGCGGCCCTTCTCGTCTCCGGCGACGAGCGTCTGGCCGCCGATCAGCGAGCCGAGAACGGTCACCGGCGCGGGGGCGTCCGGGTGGATGACGACCGCCCCGAGGGCCTTCGGCTCGTTCGGCTCGCTCACGTCGAAAGAGAGAATCTTCCCCGAGGTCGTGCCGGCCTCGAGGAGCCGGCCCCTGTCGTGAAACGAAAGGGCCGAGACGGATTCGCCCCCGAGGAGCGGGGAGAGGTCGAAGGACGAAGGGGCGGAACCGGGCTCGTCCCCGGCGGCCGCCGCGAGGAACAGGGATCCGGGCGCCGGGGACGAGGCGACGACGTCGGCGCCCGATTCGGGGCGGGAGAGCGCGAGGACCCGGACGGGACGGCTCAGCGGGTCGGGAGCGAGGGTCCCGGTCACGGTCGCGAAGAACTCCGACCGCCGCTTCCCGTCCGGGAAGGTCGTCTGCCACCTCGGAGCGAGGAGGAGGACGCGCCCGTCTTCGAGCCCGAGGGCCAGCTCCCCGCGGAACGTCCTGGCCACCGATGTGACGTGTCTGCCGCCGGTTTCCGGAAGAGGGATTTCCTTCGCGACGGCGCCCTTCGCGAGGTCGACGACCTTGAGCCCGCCGGTGGCGGTCACGAGGGCGACCAGGTCCCGGTATTCGTTCGTGATCCCGTCGAGGGTCGGGCCCCTTCCGCCGGCGAGCGCCGTCGAGGCCTCGAGCGTCGCTTCGGGGTTCCGGAAGAGCGGAAACGTCTGCGAGAGGATGAGAGCGAAGATCAGGACGAGGCTCGCGATCATGAGCCAGCCGCCGCCCGTGATGAAGACGGTCGACGCCTTGTCCGCGAGCTTCGTGAGGAAGCGCTGGGTCTTTTCGCTCATGAATGGCGGGAGGCGCGCGTGCGGAGCGGCGCGCCGCCCGGATCCTGCGTCAGTTCAGCTTGGAAAGCTCGTCGCCGACGACCTTGGCCGTGAGAGGGAAGAAACCATCCTTGACGACGATCTCCTGCCCTTCCTTCGAGAGAACGAAGAGGAGGAACTGCTTCACGAGGGGATCGAGGGGCTTCCCCGGCGCCTTGTTGACGTAGACGTTCAGGTAGCGTGAGAGGGGGTACTTCCCCGCGAGCACGTTCTCGTACGACTCGCCGACGAACGGCCCGTCGTCCTTCGCGGAGAGGGGAACGGTCTTGACTCCCGAGGTCGTGTACCCCACGCCCGAGTAGCCGATCGCGTACTTGTCCTCGGCGACGCCCTGGACGACGGAGGAGGAGCCCGGCTGCTCCTTGACGCTGTTCCTGTAGTCGCCGTTTTCCAGCGCTTGCTCCTTGAAGTAGCCGTAGGTGCCCGAGGCGCTGTTGCGCCCGAAGATCGAGATCGGCTTCGACGCCCAGTCGCCCGTCAGGCCGAGGTCGCCCCAGGTCCTGATGTCCTTGCCGCCCCGCTTCCGGGTCGAGGAGAAGATGCCGTCGAGCTGCTTGAAGGTCAGCTTCTCGATCGGGTTGTCCTTGTTGACGTAGACCGCGAGGCCGTCGAGGGCGACCCGGATCCGCGTCGGCTTGTAACCGTACTTCGCCTCGAACCGGTCGATCTCGGCCCCCTTCATCTCGCGCGACATCGGGCCGAGCTGCGACGTTCCCTCGATGAGGGCCGGAGGCGCGGTCGTGGAGCCCTTCCCCTCGATCTGGATGTTGACGTTCGGGTAGCTCTTCTTGTAGCCCTCGGCCCAGTAGGTCATCAGGTTGTTGAGAGTGTCGGAACCGATCGAGTTGAGGTTCCCCGAGACGCCCGAGACGCGCTGGTAACCCGCAATGGACGGGTCGACCTTGACCGTCTGCGCCGCGAGGGTTCCCGTGAACAGGAGCGCGAGCAGAGCGCCCGCCGTTTTCTTCCACCTGCTTTTCATGAGTCCTCCTTCCATCGTCTCTTTCCCTGACGCGGCGGAGTTTCCGGACCCGGGACGCTGTTTATGTGAGGTTGGTGTGAAGACGGCGTGAAGGGGTGCTTTTCGTTACGGGCGAGCGAGATAGAGGGCGCCCGTGGAGTTCAGCAGCGCCAGGAGCTTCCACGACATGGCGGCGACCAGGGCGGCGGCCGGGATCGTGAGGATCCACGCGACGATGATTCTCCGGGCCACGCCCCACCGGACCGCAGAAAAGCGCTGGACGGAGCCGACGCCCATGATCGCGCCGGTGATCGTGTGCGTGGTAGAGACCGGGATTCCCGCCCACGAGGCGCCGAAGAGCGAGCAGGCCCCGGCGAACTCGGCGCAGGAGCCGCCGACGGGCTTCAGCGCGGTGATCCGCATCCCCATCGTCCGGACGATCCGCCAGCCTCCGGCGAGCGTCCCGAGCGCGATCGCGGCGTGGCAGATGAGGATGATCCAGAAGGGGATCATGATGCGCGGCAGGTAGCCGGCCGAGTAGAGGAGGACGGCGATGATCCCCATCGTCTTCTGCGCGTCGTTCAGGCCGTGGCCGAACGAGAAGGAGGCGGCGGAGAGGAGCTGCACTTTCCGGAACAGGCGGTCCACCGGTTCCGGCCGCATCTTCCGGAAGATCCAGATGACGGCGAGGAAGAAGGCGAACCCGAGGGTCAGGCCGAGAAGAGGCGAGATGACGATGAAGGCGACCGTCCTGACGAGTCCATGCGGGACCAGGACCTTCACTCCGGCCTTCATGACCGCGGCGCCGGCGAAGCCGCCAATGAGGGCGTGCGACGACGAGGAGGGGAGTCCCCAGAGCCAGGTCAGAAGGTTCCAGACGATGGCCCCGAGAAGGCCGGCGAGGATCAGCACCGGGTCGACGACGGCGGGATTCACGATGTCCTTCCCGATCGTCTGGGCCACGCGCGTCTCGAAGGCGAAAGCCGCCACGAAGTTGAAGAAGGCCGCCCAGATGACGGCGATTCGCGGGGTCAGGACGCGCGTGCCGACGACCGTGGCGATGGAGTTGGCCGCGTCGTGAAAGCCGTTGACGAAGTCGAAGACGAGGGCTGCGGCGACGACGACGACGACGAAGGTCATGGGGCTCAGGACGACTTGAGGACGATCTGCTCGAGAACGTTCGCGACGTCCTCGCAGGCGTCGGTTGCCGCTTCCAGCACCTCGTAGATCTCTTTCCATTTCAGGAGCGTGAAGGGGTCTTTCTCTTTCTCGAAGAGGCGGCCGATGGCCCGGCGGTTCACGGCGTCGGCCTCGTTCTCGAGCCGGTTGATCTCGATGCAGGCGTCGAGGATGGCTCTCGAGTTCTTCAGGTCCTTCAGGAGGCCGAGGGCGCGCTGGATGGCCTGCGCGGACTGGACGATCAGGTGCGTCTGGGCGCGGAGTTCCGGCGTCGGGGCGGGGATCTTGAAGAGGACGAGGCGGGCGGCGGCCGCGTCGATCAGGTCGAGGACGTCGTCGAGCTGCTTCGTCAGGTCGTGGATGTCTTCGCGGTCGATCGGCGTGATCCACGTCCGTGACAGGAGGGCGAAGGTCTGGTGCGTGACCTGGTCGCCTTCGTGCTCGAGATGCTTGATCCGTCCGACTTTCACCTCGACGTCGGAGAAGTCCGTCGCGAGGGCGTCGAGTGCCGTGGCGGCCTCCAGGATGATTTCGGCCGTCCGGTTGAAATAGCCGAGAAAGTTCTCTTCGCGGGGCAGGAGCTTCAAGAGGTTCCCCTCCCTTCTCCTTGAGCGTCGGGAGGATACCGCAGCTTCTTCACACGGAGTTGACCCCTTCTTAATCCTCGCGCCGAGAGTCTTTACCCCGATTGAACGTCGCGGACCGGTTCCTCTTAACGCCCTTCGTCGAGCCTCTCCCATCAACACGGAAGGAGGAAACAAGGGATGAAAGGGATTCTGAAGCGCCGGGCTCACGGATTCGTGGCCGCCCTGCTCGTCCTCACGGTGGGTGCGGCGTCCGCACAGGGGCTCTGGTACAAGGAGGTCGAGAAGGACGGCCGGATCTACGTCTTCAACACGTCGAAGAAGTACGACGCCTGGATGAAGTCAGGGGACATGGGCGTGGCGATCACGCTCGTGGGCCACGGCCCGAACGGCGAGACGGTCGTCGCGGAGAACGAGACGGCCATCGACCTCTATAACCTGAAGCACGATCGGCCCGCCTACAACCGCCCGGCCCCGCCGCCGCCCCCGCCGCCGTCGAACCCGACTCGGCTGAAGATCGGGTCGAACGGCGAACTCTGGTTCGGCGGCCTGTTCCAGGGCTGGTTCGTCGGCGACACGTCGCCCTATGGCTCCGGGAGCGACTGGCTCGGCAACGGCACGGGCCAGAACACCTTCCGGCTCCGCCGCGCCGAGATGCGGATGAGCGGGAAGCTCGGGTCGGACTGGGGCTTCACCGTCATGATCGACCCGGCCAAGGCGATCACCCCCCAGACGGCCGGAACGGACGGGAAGATCCTCCAGGATCTCGCGGTCAGCTATTTCGGTCTC
>DATIWM010000360.1:0-6955 GCA_035519355.1 Thermoanaerobaculia bacterium
AGGCGATGGTCGAGCACGGCACCCACCTGTTCGGAAACGAGGTCGTCCACCTTCTGACGCTGGGCCCCGCGCCCTACGTCGCTCCGGGCCTGCAGGAGCGCTTCCGCCACACCGCCTTCTTCATCGGCGCCAACGTCCGGCAGGCGGTCCAGGAAGGCCGGGCGGACTTCATGCCCGTCTTCCTCTCGGAGATTCCGCAGGTCATCACGAGCGGGCGGGTCTCGGTGGACGTGGCGATCGTGCAGGTCAGTCCCCCGGACCGCCACGGCTTCGTGAGCCTCGGCGTCGCCGTGGACATCGTCCGGGCCGCCGTCGACACCGCGGGGCTGATTCTGGCCGAGGTGAACCCGCGGATGCCGCGGACGCACGGGGACTCCTTCGTCCAGGTCGACAGGATCGCGCACCTCGTCCCGGTCGATTACCCGCTGCCGGAGCTTCCGGTGGAGCCGATCGACGACGTCTGCCGGCAGATCGGCCTGCACGCGGCCGGCCTCATCGGCGACGGGGCGACGCTGCAGATGGGAATCGGCCGGATCCCGGACGCGGTCCTCGCCTGTCTGGGCAGCCGGCGCGATCTCGGAATCCATACCGAGATGCTCTCGGACGGCGTCATGCGGCTCGCGCAAGCCGGCGTGATCACCGGGAAGAAGAAGACGCTGCTGCCGGGCAAGATGGTCACGTCGTTCCTGATGGGCTCGGAGAAGCTCTACGAGTGGGCTCACGAGAACCCGGCCCTCGAGATGCGGCCGTCGAGCTTCACGAACGACCCCTTCCAGATCGCCCGGAACGACCACATGGTCGCGATCAACTCGGCCCTCGCCGTCGACCTGACGGGACAGGTCGCCGCGGACACGATCGGCGGCCGTTTCTTCTCCGGGATCGGCGGGCAGGTCGACTTCATCCGCGGAGCCTCCCGGAGCCGGGGCGGGCGGCCGATCATCGCCCTCCCGTCGACGGCCAAGGGCGGCAAGGTGAGCCGGATCTGTCCGGCCCTGGAGGAGGGGGCCGGGGTCGTGACGAGCCGCGGCGACATCCATTACGTCGTCACGGAGTACGGCGTGGCCGACCTCTGGGGAAAGAACATCCGCCAGCGCGCCGGGGCGCTCATCGACATCGCCCACCCCGACTTCCGGACCGAGCTCTGCAACGCGGCCCGGGCCCGGAAGTACGTCTTCGCGGCCTGAGCGGACCGAAACCTTTTCCCGGCTCCTTCGTTCCTAGGAACATGAGCCGGAGCCGCCGCTTTCTCTTCCCGCTCTTTCTCCTCGCCATCGCCCTCGCGGTCGCTCTCACCTCCCAGGCCGCCGAGCCGTCGAAGGAGGTCAGGAAAACGCTTCCGCTCCCCTCCGGGGGGCGGGTCGAGATCGACACGTACAAGGGCTCGGTCGACCTGGTCGCCGAGGAGAGGCCCGACGTCGCCATCGAGGCGCGGGTCACGGCCGACACCGAGTGCGGCAGCGCGGCGGATCAGGCCGAATGGGTGGAGATGACCGAGGTCCGGATCGACACGTTCGGGAAGGCGGTCCGGATCGAATCGGACTACAGCCGGCTCTCGGCGCACCCCCACGGCTTCCTGAGCTGGTGCACGGCGCGGCCGTTCGTCGCCTACCGGATCCGGATGCCGAAGAAGGCCGACCTCGAGCTGAAGGACTACAAGTCGAAGGTGAATGTGACCGGGCTCTCCGGAGACCTCCGCCTCGAGTCGTACAAGGGGACGATGACCGTCCGGGAGCTCGACGGTTCGATCCGGCTCGAGACCTACAAGGGCGAGGCGGCGGTCTCCTTTGCGGGCCTCCGGGGCGACAGCCGGTTCGAGACCTACAAGGGGTCGATCGAAGTCTCGCTGCCGAAGACGGCCGCCTTCGAGCTGGACGCGGACGCCGGACGCCGGGGCGACTTCCGGTCCGAGTTCGGCTCACCCCTCCGGACCACCGGGCGCCTCCGCTCCTCCCTGAACGGCGGCGGGCCCAGGCTGGCGCTCTCGACCTACAAGGGGACCCTGAAGCTCGCAGCCCGCTGACGGCCGAAAAGGCCGTAACCTTTCGGGCCGCGGTACGTCTCCCGGAAGCGATGGCATCGGCCCGGCCGGCGATGGAGGCTCCTTTGGACGCGGACGAGGACCGGTCCCTTCTCCAGATGGTCCGGCGGGGCGAGCCGGAGGGGGCGACGGAGCTCTTCCGGAAGTACTCGGCGCCCCTCCTCCGGTATGCCGACCGGCTCCTCGGAAGCCGGGCCGAGGCCGAAGAGGTCGCGCAGGAGGTCTTTCTGAAGCTGATCGCGCGGGTCGACCAGTACGACGGGCGCGCTCCGGTCGCTTCGTGGCTCTTCGCCATCGCGGCCAACGCCTGCCGGGACCGCCTCCGGAAGTCCGGGCGGCGGACGTCCGTCTCGCTCGAGGCCGTCGCCGAAACGGCCGCGCAGGACCCGCCCGCCGACCGGGCGCTTCTCGAGAGCGAGCGGCGGCGCCTCGTCCGGAGGGCCCTTCTCCGCCTCTCCGAGGACCAGCGCGAGGCGCTGATCCTCGCGCGCTACCACGACCTGCCTTACGCCGAGATCGCCCGCACGCTCGCGATCAGCGAGGGGGCGGTGAAGACCCGGATTTTCCGGGCGATGGAGAAGCTGAAAGACGTCTTCTCGGAGGGAGACTCCCGATGGACTGCCGTGACGTCCTGAGATTCCGTGAGGCCGCGATCCTCCGCCTGGCCGGCGAGCTGCCGACGGCTGAAGGCGCGTGGCTCGACGACCATCTGGCCGGCTGTCCCGTCTGCCGGGACGAGGAGCGCCGGCTCGCCCTGGCGTGGGAGCGGCTCGGCGAGGACCGCGTCGAGCCCCCCTCGCCCTCGTTTCTCGCGCGGACGGAGGCCCTGCTGACCGACGAGGTTCGTCGCCGGACCGCCCCGCCGTTCGCACCGGTCGTGCCGATCCGCCCGTCCGCCCGCCTCGGCCTGCGGCCGCTTCTTCAGGCGGCGGCCCTCGTCGCCGCCGCGGCCGGGGGCTTCCTCTTCGCACGGACGGCGCCCCGCATCGGGGCTCCCGCCGCCTCCGTCGCGGCGACGTTTCCCGTCGTCGCGCAGCGGTCGGTGGACGTCTCGGAGGCCGCTCCCGACCTTTCGAACCGCCCGCGCCTCGCCAACGTCGCCTTCCGGCCGGCCGATCCGGAAGGGCGGATCGGCGTCGCCTTCGACGTGACGACGCGCTACACGGTCACGGGCCGCCCCGACCAGAAAGGTATTGCCGACCTCCTCGTCTACCTGATGTCCGGCGCCGCCGACACGGAGGGGACGCGGGGGCGCGTCATCGACCTCGTCTCGCAGAGCACGAAGGGATCTCCCGGGCCGTCGCCGGACATCGTCGCGGCGCTCGCGGAGACCGTGAAGCACGACCGGAACCCGGGCGTCCGGAAGAAGGCGGTCGAGGCGCTGGCGCAGCTTCCGCCCTCGGAGGCGACGCGCGACGCGCTGATCCTGGCCCTGAAGAGCGACGAGAACCCGGCCGTGCGGATCCTCGCGGTGGACGGGCTCGCCCGGGGGGCGACGGTCATGAAGGACGCGGCGACGCTGGACGCCCTCCGGTCCCGGGCCTCCGACGAGCGCGAGAACGGCTACGTCCGCGTCCAGGCGGCGCAGGCCCTCTCGAAACTGGAGCTCTGAGCCGTGACCTTCCACCGCCCGGCGCGTCTTAGGGGCATGAGACACGAGAACAAGGCGATGGCCCCGACGCGGCGCGTCCTTCTCTGGGTGGCGCTCATCTCGGGGTTCCTCCTCCTGTCGTTCGCGGCGGCGCTGCATGCCGGTGCGGAGGGCCTTCCCGGGTCCGCCACCCGCCGGCAGGAGTTCAACGCGTCGGGGACGCTCCGCTCGCTCTCGGTCGAGACCCTGAACGGGAGCGTCGAGGTCGTCGCCGGGCCCACGTTTGCGGCCACGGTCGACCTGACGGCCCGCGCCCGGACCGACCGCGAAGCCCGTCGCATCCTCGACGAGACCCAGTGCCGGATCGAGAACGAGGACGGCGAGCTGACGCTCGTCACCGAGCCGCCGGGCGTGAGGGTCCGGCGGAAGAAGGAGGGCGGCTTCAGCGTGCGGGCGCGGGAGACCGACGGCTTCCGGGTGGAGGCCCGCTACCGGATCACGCTGCCCGCCACGGTCGCGCTGGACGCCTCGGTCGTCTCCGGCCCGGTCTCCGTTCGCGGGATCGCCGCCGACCTGAAGCTCTCCACCGTGAACGGGAAGATCGAGGTCTCCGGCGCGCGGAAGGGACTGAAGGTGAACACCGTGAACGGCAGCGTCGACGTCGCGCTCGCCGTCCTGCCGAAGGGCGCCGAGGTCGAGCTGAAGGCCGTGAACGGCAACCTCCTCCTAAAGCTCCCGTCCGCCGCGGCGTTCAGCTTCCACGGGCGGACGATGAGCGGCGAGATCGTTTCGACCTTCCCGTTCCCGGCGCGGGGACCGGCGGGTGAGAAGCCGGAGGCCGAGGTCGTGCGGGTCGACCGCGAGCGGGTCGTGGCCGATAAGGCGAGGGTCGCCGCGGAGAAGGAGAAGGTCCGGCGGAGCGCCGGCGAAGCGCTTTCGCCGACGGATCTGGCGGACCTCGAGCGGCTGGCCGAGATGAGCCACGAGATGGCGCTCCTGGGCACCGAGATGGCCCGGCTCACGATGCTCGACCTCAACCGCTCATTCGAGGGAACGGTCGGCGGCGGCGGCGCCCTCGTCAGGATGTCGAACCTGAGTGGCCGGATCGCCCTGCTCGCCGAAGGGACGGCCGAGGCGCAGGCGAAGCCTCTCCTCCCGGCCCGGCACGCGAAGATCGTCGAGATCCCGCAGGCGCCGCGGATGGCCCGGGCCCCGGGCGTCCCGGCGCCGCACCTCGCGATTCCGGAGCCTCCGGAGCCTCCCGAGCCGCCGGAGCCTCCGGAGCCGCCCGACTTCGGTCGGCCGTTGGTCCGGGGCAACGTCGCCGGGGACTTCGTCGCGACGGACATCCAGGGCGACGTCCGGCTCGGGCGGGTGTCCGGAAAGGTGAAGGTCGCGACGCAGTGGGGCGAGATCCGGATCGCGTCGGCGGGGAAGGGAGCCGAGCTCTCGACCGCCGGAGGGGAGATCTCCATCGACGCCGTGACCGGCGACCTGACGACGACCACGATGGGCGGTGAGATCCGCGCCGGGAGCGTCTCGGGCGACGCGCGCCTCTCGACGAGCGGCGGCGACATCGTGGTGAAAGCCGTCGGCGGAGCCGTCACGGCCCGGACCGCCGCGGGCGACATCACGCTTCGGAGGGTCCGCGGACCCGTCGTCGCTCAGACGTCCGGCGGGACGGTCGTCTGCGAGATCGTCTCGGCCGAGAAGCCGGGCGTCGAGGTGACGACCGGAGGCGGGGACGTGACGCTCGTCCTCCCGGCCAACTACCGGGGCGACCTGGACATCCGGGTGACGGGCGTCGACGCCGAAGGGGACTACATCCTCTCGCAGTTCCCCGAGATCGCGGTGGTCAAGCGCGAAGGGACCCAGCGGGCCGAGGGAAAGCTCGGCGGCGGCGGGCCGAAGATCACGGTCCGCACGGCGGCGGGCGTCGTCCGGATCCGGAAGGGTCCCGCAGCGCCCTGACACGGGGAGGATCCCTGCGGGGCCGCGTCCTACCCTAAACTACCGGCATGGGGACTGTGAGCACGCCGGGCGCCCCGAAACCGCCCGCCCCGCCGCCGCCCGAGGGTGAGGGCGAGCCGCTCTCGCCGGAGGCTGCTTCCCTCGCCACGCAGACGACGCGGCGCATCCGGATTCCCGAGAAGAAGATGCCGCTCGGCCCGAAGCTCAGCACGATCTTCGGGTCGATCGCCGCCGTCGCCGTCGTCGCCTGGTTCATCTTCCGGCCCCCGCAGCGTCTGCCCGTCGTGACGCTCGCCAAGTACATCACGTTCGAAGCAAACCTCGAGCAGGGCTCGCCGCTCGACTGCCGGGCGAGGGGGTGCCTCCTCGTCATGATGGGGACCGATCCGAAGTCCCAGGGGGCCATCCCGTCGGTCGTCGAGATGGCGCAGACGCTCGAGGAGCAAGGCGTGGAGACGACGTTCGTCGTGACGGGCGACGTGCTGAAGGAGTGCGCGCGGGTGGCGCGGGCCTTTCGCCGCCCCGTGCTCCTCGACCCGGACGGCCAGTTGCAGAAGGCGCTGGAGATCGAGCGTACGCCCTTCTGGGTCGTCTACGAGCCGACCGGAAAGATCCGCCATCGCACCCACGAGCCGATGACGGACGGACAGGTCCTTCGCGAAGCGGGCCTCTGAGGTGGCCGCGGCGAAGAGCATTCTCGTTACCGGCGGGGGAGGCGGGCTCGGCCGGGCCACGGCGCTCCGTTTCGGCCGCGAAGGGGCGCGCGTGGCCGTCTGCGGACGTCGGGAGGGGCCGCTGGAGGAGACCCGGGAGCTGCTCCGCGCGGCCGGAGCGGTCGAGGCCCGCGCGGTGACCTGCGACGTCCGGTACGAGGACGAGGTGGCGAGGATGGCCTCCTCGCTCCACGGAGCGTGGGGAGCCTTCGACGTCGTCGTGAACAACGCCGCGGGAAACTTCATCTGCCCGGCGGAGAAGCTCTCTCCGAACGGGTGGCGCGCCGTCATCGAGATCGTCCTGAACGGGACGTTCTTCGTGTCACGGGCGTTCGGCCTCGCGATGATCGAGGCTCATGCCGTGGACGGCCGGGCCCGGAGCTTCGTCAACGTCGTGGCGGACTATGCGTGGGGCGCCGGGCCGGGCGTGATCCATTCGGCGTCGGCGAAGGCCGGGGTCCTCGCGATGACCCGGACGCTCGCCGTGGAATGGGCGCCCTACGGCATCCGCGCGAACGCCGTCTCGCCGGGTCCGTTCCGCTCCGAGGGGACGGACAAGAACCTCTGGCTCGACGAGGCCCTCGCCTCCGGGATCCGCGACTCGATCCCGATGCGCCGATTCACGACGGCCGAAGAGGTCGC
>DATIWM010000361.1:0-11374 GCA_035519355.1 Thermoanaerobaculia bacterium
CTGCGACCCCTGACCGGGGAAGAGGAGCGCGCCCCCCGTCACCATCGGACGAGCGCGGCGCCCCATGTGAGGCCGGCGCCGAAAGCGACGAAGAGGATCAGGTCGCCCCGCTCGATCCGCCCCTCGCGGACGTATTCGTCGAGCGCGATCGGGATGGAGGCCGCGCTGGTGTTCCCGTAGCGCGAGATGTTGACGACGCAGCGGTCCGGCGGGATCTCCAGCCGCTCGCCGACGGCCCGGATGATCCGGTCGTTGGCCTGATGGGGGATCAGCCACTGGACGTCGGCCGGCGTGAACCCGCTCTCTTTCAGCACCTCGCGGCAGACATCCGTCATCGCGCGGACGCCCGTCTTGAAGGTCTCGCCCCCCATCATCTTGATGAAGGGGAGGCGGCTCTCCAGCGTCGCGGGCTGCGTCGGCGGGAAGCTCGAGCCGCCGCCGGGCATCGAGATGAACTGCGCGCCTTCGCCGTCGCACCGGATCGTCGTGGCGAGGACGCCGTGGTCCGCCCTCGTCGCCTTGAGGACGGTCGCGCCGGCGCCGTCGCCGAACAGGATGCAGGTCGCGCGGTCCGTGTAGTCCGTGAAGCGCGTCAGGAACTCGGCGCCGACGAGGAGGATGTTCTTCGCCTTGGCCGACTGGATGAGGCCGTCGGCCACGTGAAGGCCGTAGAGCCAGCCGGAGCATCCGGCGTTCTGGTCCCACGCCGCCGCCTTCTTCGCGCCGAGCTTCTGCTGGACGAGGCAGGCCGCCGACGGAACGAGCTGGTCGGGGGAGACGGTGGCGAGGATGACGGCGTCGAGCTCGCGGGGCAGGACCTCCGCCGCCTCGAGCGCCTTCTTCGCAGCGGCCACGGCGAAATCGGAGAGGACTTCCCCCTCCTCCGCCATCCGCCGCTCGCGGATTCCCGTCCGGGTCGTGATCCATTCGTCGTTCGTGTCGACCATCTTCGCGAGGTCGGCGTTCGTCAGGATGCGGGCGGGGACGGCCGCGCCGGTGCCCGCGATCGTGGCGTGAAACATCGGTCCCCCCTTGGCCCGAAAGCCCGGATGTTAGCGGCTGTGCGACTCGGGCGCGAACTCGAGCGCCTTGACCCGGATTTTCTCCGCAATGCCGTGCGCCGCGAAGTCGTGCGCGGCTCGGATGGCGTTCCGGACCGCCTTCGCCGTAGAGCGGCCGTGCCCGATGAGACAGGCGCCGTTCACGCCGAGGAGCGGCACGCCGCCGATCTCGCTGTAGTCGAGGCGTTTCTTGAATGAGCGAAAGGCGTCCTTCGAGAGGAGATAGCCCATCGAGGCCTGGAGGCTCCGGGTGATCTCCTGCTTGAGCGCCTCTTCGACCATGTGGGCGAGGCTCTCGGAGACCTTGAGAATCACGTTCCCCGTGAAGCCGTCCGTCACGATGACGTCGACGTCGCCCGAGTAGACGTCCCGTCCTTCGACGTTTCCGACGAACTGGAGGCCGGACGCCTTCAGGAGGCCGAAGACCTCCCGCGTCGTGTCGGTCCCCTTCCCTTCTTCTTCGCCGACCGACATCAGGCCGATCTTCGGCGTCGCGACCCCGAGGGCCTCCTGCGCGTAGAAATGGCCCATGAGGGCGAACTCCCGGTAATGCTCGGGGCGGCAGGTCACGTTCGCGCCCACGTCCAGAAGGACGCGCTTCCTTCCGAGTCCGGGGAGGACGGCCGCGAGCGCCGGCCGGTCGATCCCGTCGAGGACGCCCATGATCATCTTCGCGACGACCATCGCGGCGCCCGTGTGCCCGGCGGTGAACATCCCGCGGGCCCGGCCGCTCCGGACGCACTCAGCCGCCACGCGGACGGAGGCCCGGCGTTTCTTCCGGATCGGGGTGATGGACGGCTCGTCGAACGCGACGACCTCGTCCGCCTCCACGAGGGAGATGCGGCTTCCCGAGTAGGCGAGGCGCCGGAGCTCCGGTTCGATCTCCCGCCGGCGGCCGACGAGGAGGGTATCGAGCCCGAGTTCCACGGCGGCGGCGACCGCGCCCTCGACGAGAGCGCCGGGCGCGAGGTCGCCGCCCATGGCGTCGACGGCGATCGTCATGAGCGGCGGACCGCCCTGTCTTCCGTTACTCCGACTCGGTCCCCGCCATCACCTCGCGCCCCTTGTAATAGCCGCAGGCGGGGCAGACGCGGTGAGGCAGCTTGGCGACGCCGCACTTCGGGCAGACCGAGGTCTGCTTCGGCTTGATGAAGTCGTGGGCGCGACGCATGTCGCGACGCGTCTTGCTGTGTCGGTGCTTGGGATTCGGCATCGGAACTCTCCTGGCTCAGGTGTCGGAGTCTTTGGGCCGGAGCGCCTTCAGGGCGGTCCAGCGGTCGTCGGTCGGCGGCGCGCAGTCGCACGGGGCGTCGTTCCGGTCGGATCCGCAGATCGGACAGAGCCCCCGGCAATCCTCGCGGCAGAGAGCGCGCATCGGGATCTCGAGCTGCAGCTGCTCCTCGATGAGCGGGTCGAACGGGACCGTGAAGTCGTCGTAGAAGACGATGTCGAGGTCCGTGGCCTGGAGCTCCACCTCCTCGTCTCCCGCCGCCGCCGGCTGGTGCCGTTCGTACGCCGGGGCGAAGACCCACGACACCGGGCCCGCGCGCCGAAACGGAACCGGCTTCAGACAGCGGGCGCAGGAGACCGTCCCCTCGAACTCGAGGCGTCCCTCCAGGACGAAGCCCGGCTCGGCACGCCGGAGGCGGCCGGAGAACCGGACCGGGGAAAGCGAGAGAAGCTCGTCGCGCTCGAGTCGTTCGCCGGTCAGATCGAACTGCTGAGAAAGATCAAGGGGCTCGTCGAGAGCCTTCTCGAGATCGAGATCCATGGAATCGGCCCTCCCCGAGGCGGACCGCGGAGTATAGGGAATAATGCCGGCGAATGCGAATTGCCGTCGACGCTCGGCCGTTCGAGGAGCGACCGACGGGCGCCGGACGGGTCCTCGGAGGGCTCCTCCCGGCGTGGCGGCGCTCCTTCCCCGCCGACGAGTTCGTCCTCCTGTCGCCGCGACGGATCTTCACGCCGCCGTCGCTCGCTCTCGACGCGGCGGTCGCGGTCCGGACGGGACCGCCCCTGCCCGGCACGCTCTGGCTCCAGGCCGTCGCCGCCGGCGCGGCCCGGCGCTCGGGCGCCGACCTCTTTCTCGGGACGCTTTCCATCGTGCCGGTCGCCTCCGCATTTCCGTCCGTCGCGCTCGTCCACGACCTGACACCCCTCCTCCACCCGGCCTGGCACTCCTGGAAGAACCGTCTCGGCTTCGTCCCGTTCTTCCCCGGCAGCGTCCGGCGCGCGCGGCGAATCGCGACCGTCTCCGCGGCGACCCGGGACGACCTCCTCCGCCTTTTCCCCGGGGCCGCAGAAAAGACGTTCGTCGTCCCGAACGGTCTCGCGCCGCCCCCCGAGGATCCGGGCGGACCGCCGCCGAACGACGGGCGCCCCTACGTTCTCTTTCTCGGAACGCTCGAGCCCCGGAAGAACCTGCCGCGCCTCGTGGCGGCGATGGAAACGATCTGGGACCGGAGGCCCGACTTCCCCGACCTCCTCCTCGCCGGCGGCGAGGGTTGGGGCCTCCCTCTCTTCGTGGAGGGCCTCCAGCGCTCTCGGCACGCCTCCCGGATCCGCCGGCTCGGATGGACGACCGACGCCGAAAGCGCGCGGCTGATCCGCCGGGCGCGTCTTCTCGCCTACCCGAGCCTCTACGAGGGCTTCGGCCTGCCGCCGCTCGAGGCGATGGCTCTCGGAACCCCCGTCGTCGGCTCCTCCTCGTCCTCGCTCCCCGAGGTGATCGGCGACGCCGGACTTCTTCCAGACCCCGAGAGCGTCACCGAGATCGCGAAGGCCCTCCTCAGGGCGAACGACGATGAACCGTGGCGGGCGGCGGCGCGCTCTCGCGGGATCGAGCGGGCGAAAGCCTTCACCTGGGAGGCGTCGGCCGCCCGGCTCCGGGCCCTCTGCGAGGAAGCGCTCCGGTGACGAGCGTCCTGATCGACGCGCGGAAGGCGCGGGACTTCGGGATCGGGCGCTACCTCCTCGGCCTCCTCCGCGCCCTTTCGAGGCGCGGGGAATTCCGGCTCTCGGCCGTCGTCTTCCGGGACGACGCCGCGCTTCTTCCGGCCGGCGTGACGCCCGTCGTCTCCGGCGCCGGTCGCTACACGGCCGGGGAACTGGTGGCCGTCCGGAGCGCGATCGCGCGCGTGAAGCCGGACCTCTTCCACGCACCGCACTACGTCGTCCCGTTCTTCCCGCCGCCCTCCACGGTCGTCACGATCCACGACCTGATGCATCTCTCGCGTCCCGAGCACGGCTCCCTTCCGAAGCGGGCCTACGCGACGTGGATGATCCACCGCGCCGTGAGGCTCTCGTCCCGGGTCATCACGGTCTCCGACGCGGTGCGCCGGGAGGTGGCCGGGGCGTTTCCCGAAGCGTCCGCGAAGCTGGTCGTCATTCCGAACGGCGTGGGGCCGGAGTTCCGCGGCGCGAGGCCGGCCGGGGAAGGCGCCCCGTATCTCCTCTTTCTCGGGAACGACAAGCTCCACAAGAACCTCGACGGCCTCCTCTCGGCCTTCGCGATCCTCCGCGGGGCGCGTCCGGCCCTCCGGCTCCTTCTCGCGGGCGTCCCGCCGGGGCGGCGAGCCGCCCCGAGGGTCGAGGCCCTCGGATTCGTCCCGGACGCCGACCTCCCCTCGCTCGTCGCCGGGGCACGGGCGCTCGTCCTGCCGTCGTTCGCCGAGGGGTTCGGCCTCCCCGTCCTCGAGGCGCAGGCCGCGGGAACGCCCGTGGCGTGCTCGGACCTTCCGGCGCTCCGGGAGGCGTCCGGAGGCGAGGCGGTCTTCTTCGACCCGCACGCCCCGGAGTCGATCGCCCGGGCCGTGGGCGGGCTTCTGGACGACGCGGCCGCGCAGGCGCGGCTTCGGGAAGCGGGATTCGTCCGCGCCGCGGCGTTCACGTGGGACCGCACCGCCGAGCGGACCTCCGCGGTCTATCGGGACGTGCTCGGACGATGAAGGTCGCCCTCGTCCACGACTGGCTGACGGGAACGCGCGGTGGCGAGAAGGTCCTGCGCGAGCTTTCGCTCCTCTTCCCGGACGCCACCCTCTTCACCCTCTTCCATTTCCCAGGCACGGTTCCCGCCGAGATCGAACGTCTCGAGATCCGCACGACCTTCCTCCAGCGCCTCGTCTCGCCCGCGCGCGACTACCGGAGGCTGCTCCCCCTCTTCTTCCCCGCCGCCGAGAGCTGGGACCTCGCGGGCCACGACCTCGTGATCTCCTCTTCCCACTGCGTCGCCAAGAACGCGAAGAAGGAGCCGGGCGCCGTCCACGTCTGCTACTGCCACACCCCCGTCCGGTATCTGCACGACCAGTTCGAGGACTACTTCCGCGCGAGGCCGGCGTGGGTCCGGGCGCTCGGGCGGGCCGCCCGGCTCCCGCTCGCGAGGTGGGACGAACGGACGGCCCGCCGTGTCGACGCCTTCCTCGCCAACTCGGGGAACGTCCAGGGCAGGATCCGCCGCATCTACAGAAGAGACGCCGCCGTCGTCTTCCCGCCGGCGGACACCGGCTTCTACGCGCCGGGGCCGCCCGCGACGCGGCGGGGTTTCCTCGTCGTCTCGGCCCTCGCCCCCTACAAGCGGCTCGAGGACGCCATCGAGGCCGCGAACCGGAACCGCTGGGCGCTGACCGTCGCCGGGTTCGGGCCGGAGGAGGCGCGCCTGAGGCGCCTGGCCGGTGAGACGGTCCGGTTCGTCCGCACTCCCAGGGACGAGGAGCTTCGTGATCTCTACCGCACCGCCGAGGCGGTCCTGATGCCGGGCGAAGAGGATTTCGGCATCGTCCCCGTCGAGGCGCAGGCCTGCGGCACGCCGGTCGTCGCCCTCGGGCGGGGCGGGGCGACGGAGACCGTCGCGGACGGGCGAACGGGCATCCTCTACGCCGAGCCGGGCGCGGACTCTCTGGCAGCGGGAATCGCGCGGCTCCGGGACCTCCGCCTCGACCCCTCGGACGCCGTCCGGAACGCCGCCCGTTTCTCCCGCAAGCGCTTCCGCGAGGAGTTCTCCCGGGCGCTCGAGACGGCCCTCCGGAGCGCCGGCCGCCCCGACCTCGCGGAGGAGGCCGCCCGACGCCTCGAGGCCTCCGGCCGTAGAATCCGGCAGGCCGGATTCGGATGATCCGACGTCAGACGCGCCGCCTCCAGGCGGTCTTCCTCCTCGCCGACGTCGTCGCCTCGTGGGTGGCGCTGGCGGCTGCTTTTCTGATCCGGTTCGAGTCGGTCTGGCCGACCCCGAAGGGCCGGCAGTCCTTCGACGACTACGCGGTCCTCCTCCCGGTCATCGCCCTCCTCTGGCCGGTCGTCTTCTACTTCCACCGCCTCTACCAGATCCGGCGCGACCGCTCGATGATCGACGAGGCCCTCGCCATCGTCGTCGCCGTGGCGCTCGGGACGATCCTCCTCGTCGGCCTCCTCTCCTTCTGGCGGACGTTCAGCTTCAACCGGCCGCTCCTCGTGGTCTTCCTGATCCTCGACATCCTCCTGGTCGGCGCCGTCCGCTTCGCCATCCACCGGTACCTCGAGATCGTCTGGGCCTCCGGCGTCGGCGTCCGCCGCGCCCTCATCGTGGGCGCCGGCCACACCGGGAAGGCTCTGGCCGACAAGCTGCTCGACCATCCCGCGACCGGCTTGAAGCCGATCGGCTTCGCCGACGACGACCCCGTCAAACGGGCGGACGACTACCGCGGCCTCTCCGTCGTCGGGACGACCCGGGAGCTCCGCGAGCTCCTCTCCCGACACGAGGTCGACACCGTCTTCCTCGCCCTGCCCGTCGAGGCGCACCGGACCATGCTGCGGATCCTCCAGGACGTCGGGAACGAGATGATCGACATCCGCTTCGTCCCCGACGTCTTCCAGTTCGTCACGTTCAAGGCGGGCGTGGAGGATTTCGACGGCCTTCCGGTCATCAACCTGACGCAGGTGCCGCTCGAGGGATGGAACTCCCTCGTCAAGCGGAGCATGGACGTGGTCCTCTCCGGGCTCGGACTGGCCGCCCTGGCGGTCCTCTACCCGTTCATCGCCCTCGCCATCTGGATCGAGGACCGCGGCCCGGTCTTCTACGCGCAGGAGCGGATGGGGCTCGACGGCCGGCTCTTCCGGATGCTGAAGTTCCGCTCGATGCGGGTGGACGCGGAGGAGAGCGGCGCGCAGTGGGCCCGGGAGAACGACCCGCGCCGGACGCGCGTGGGGATCTTCCTCCGCAAGACCTCGCTCGACGAGCTCCCCCAGCTGATCAACGTCTTTCTCGGCGACATGTCGCTCGTCGGCCCCCGCCCCGAGCGGCCCGAGTTCGTCCACGAATTCAAGGAGAAGTTCCCGCAGTACATGCTCCGCCACCGGGTCCGCTCCGGCATCACGGGCTGGGCGCAGGTGCACGGCTGGCGCGGGAACACGAGCCTCTCGAAGAGGATCGAGTACGACCTCTATTACATCGAGAACTGGAGCGTCGGTCTCGACCTGAAGATCCTCTGGCTCACGCTTCGCTGGGGATTCACCCACAAGAACGCCTACTGAGGCGGCGCCGTGAGCTGGCCTCTCGAAGCCGCCCTCCTCCACGCGGCCTTCTTCCTCCTCGGCGTCCTCCTCCCGGGCGCCGCCGCGCTCTCGCTCCTCCCGCCGGCGGACGACGAGAGCGGGAGGCCGCGCGCGCTTCTCCGGCTCGCCGCGGCCGGCGTTCTCTGGAACACCGCTGAGCTGGCTGCGGTCCTCGCCCTCTGGCCGCCCGGCCCCATCCCTCGCGCCGCGGTCGCCGCCGCGGTTTTCGGTGCCGACGCCCTCCTCGTGCTCGCTGCGTTCCTCCTGCGCCGCGGACGCCTTCGCGACCTCCTGCTCCAGGCGCTCCGGGGCGTCCCGCCGCTCCTCGCCGGACTGGCCATCGCCTGCGGCCTCGTCGCACTCCGGGCCTTTCCGTACGTCGCCGACTGTCCGCAGGTCCCCTGGGCCGAGGGCTTCCTGACGGGAGTTCCCATCGCCGGAAACTCGGGTGCCGCGGGCTTTTCGGCCTGGATCTTCTTTCCCGGGCTCCTCGCGAGTCCCCTCCCCCTCGTCAGCAGCGGCGCGGGCGCGCGCCTCCCCCTCTTTCTTCTCGCGTTCCTCGCCGCCAGGGCCCTTCTCCTTGCGGCCGGAGTCCGCCGCATCGCCTTCGGCACCGGGCTCTTCCTCCTCCTGCTTCTCGGCAGCACCGTCGGGCGGGTCGGGCTCTTCGAGCTCGGGAAGGACTCCCTTTTCGGCCTCGTCTTCGGGATGGCCTACGCCGCGGCCCTTCCCCGGAGTCGCCCGGCCGAGGGCCGCCGCGACCGCGCCCTCTTCTTCGGCGCCGCGGTCCTCCTCGGCGTCATCACGCTGCCGTTTCTGGCCGTCGTGACGGCCCTCGACCTGGCCCGGCGCCTTCCGGAGGGCGGCCTCCGGGGCGAGGGCCGGGCGCTCGCCCTCGTCGCGGTACCCGCCGCGCTCCCCGCCCTTCTCACGATGAGCCGGGTCCCTCCGGGCGTCCTGTTCGCGCTCGCTGCGGCGGCCGTGATCCTTCTCCTCGCCCTCCCCGACAGGCCCTTCGCGATCCGGACCGGGAGTCCGGAAAAGCTCGCTCGTTTCGTGCCGCTTCTCTTATTCGCCCTCCTCGCCCTCGCCGGCCTCCTCCTGATGCCGACTCGTCTCGAAATCCCCTTCGGCCTCGACGCGGCGGGCCATCCGATCCTCGAGGCGCACTTTCCGTTGAACGGCCGGACTCCCTTCCCGCTCTATCTGATCGCCGGCAGCGGGCCGCGCCACGTCCTCGCGGTCGCCTCTCTGGCCGGAGCCCTCTTCTACCTCCTGCGCCCTCCCCGGCGCCGGGAGCCGTCCCTCGTCGTTTTGGCCCTCGCGCCGCTCGTCGTGTCCGTGACCGGGCTCGTCCTGGCCCGCCTCCCCGCGCCGCCGCTCGCCCCGCGCCACATCTGGGATCTCGTCAAGGACGTCCCGCAGTGGCTCACGGCGCCCTTCTGGGGCCTCTTCGCCGTGCTCGCCGTCGACGACGCCGCCGACCGCGCGCTCCCGGGCCGGGCTTCCGACGGTCTCCTCGCGATCGGGCTCTCGGCGGCCCTCCTCGCGGGCTTCGCCGTAAAGAGGAAGACGGTCTCCTGGACTCTCCGCCCGGCCGCGCTCACTCCCGACGCGGGTCATCAGGACGCCGATGTCGCCGCCCTCTTCCACTCGCTCTGGAACCAGCGAGACACGCGTCGTCTCGTCGTTCCCCGCTCGTCCTTCGCGCGCCCCTATTCCGCCCTGCTCGCCGATTACGCCGGCACGCCGCCGATCCTCGCCGAAGCCGCCGACCCGGAGTCTCTCCGGATGGCCACGTCCGTCTGGCCCGCGCTCGTCGTCGGGGGCCCGGACGTGGAGCGCCGCCTCGCAGAGCTCTATCGCGGGGAGTCTTTGGAGATGCGCGCGGTGCTCCGGCTCGACGCTTCGGGCGAGTCGCTCCTCCGGATCGCCACGGCCTCGGGACGTTGACGTTCAGCCGGCGACGCCGCCGCGCATGGCGGCGCGAATCGAACGGAGCGTCTCGCGAACGCCGGCCGCTTCCGTGGAATCCCGCGGGGTGGTCGTGAAGGACTCGCGAACGTAAGCCTGGACGAGGTCCCGTGCCGCGGCGTGGGCACCCGGGAAGAGCCGGCGCACGGCCGCCAGGGTTTCGGCCGGCGCCGCAGCGACCGTGAGCGGCACGCCCCGACGCCGGAGGATCCTCTGCAGCTTCCGGTAGGCGGCCGCCGCCGGCGGCAGGCCGCGGGAGGAGGCAAAGACCCGCCGGCGGCCCAAGACGAGGGAGGCGAGGACCACGGCCGCAACGAAAGCGAAGGCCGCGAGGGCTGCGAGCGTCGCGCGCGCCGGTGTCGCCCCGACGCCCGGGGCCGCGGCGCGCAGCCGCTCGACGGCGTCTCGTGCCGCCGCGGCGATTGCCCCGGCGGTCTCCCGGACGACGCGGATCAGCTCGATCTGGTCGCCCTGCGAGAAGCCGAGGAGATACCGGTCGTAGAGGAACTCGACGCCGTCCGTCATCTGCCGGAGGCGGGACCAGAGGGGAACGCGCGTCACGCCGGGTACGCCGGCCGCGGGCGTCGGATCGAACGCCACCCAGCCCTTCTCGCCGCACCACGCCTCGACCCAGGCGTGCGCATGCTCGCCCCGGACGAGGAGATACCGGCCGAACGGGCCGACTTCTCCTCCGGCGAAACCGGCGACGAACCGGCTCGGGATGCCGATTTCGCGGAGAAGGAGGGCCATCGCCGTGGCGAAGCTCTGGCAGTGGCCGCGCTTCTTTTCGACGAGAAAGGCTTCGACCGCCCCCGGTCCGGCCGGAAGGCTCTCGAGGGCATACGAGAAGTCGGAGCGGAGCCAGCTCTCGAGCGCCGCCGCGGCCGCCTCGGGGTCGTGCGCCGGATCGATGCCGGCCGTCCGCTCCCGGGCGATCCGCGCGAGGAGGCCGGACGCCGGCGCGGCGGAGGCGGAAACAGGTGAGCCGCGCGAGAGGTCGCGCTCGGCCTCCTCGCCGTAGTACGCCACGTACCGGAGCGTCCGGTCGGGCCGGAAGAAGAGCTTCACGTTTCGTGCCTCGTCGCGCTCCACCTGGGCCCAGGTCCAGCCGCGGAACGTCCCCTCGGGGAACCGGAGCGCCGTCCCCCGCACGGGGAAGGGGACGTAACGGGAGTCGAGCGGGAGCAGGTCGATCTCGAGGGCCGCCCTCTCGTCCGTCACGGGCGCCCGCCTCCCGCCGAGCGGAACGAGGGCTTCGGCGCCGGCCGCCTGGACGTGCCCGCGGCCTTCGGGGCTGTGCCAGACGCGGCCGTCCCACGCCGAATACGCGATCGTCCGGAGGCGGAGAAGGCCGGCGTCCTGCTCCGTCAGGGACCGGGCCGCCGTGATCCGGGCGAGGACGCGGTCGCTCCGCTTCAGCGTCCCGAACAGGTCGGGCTCGACCGTGTCGGAAATTCCGGTCGTGATCTCCTGCCCGCCCGCGACGCCCCGGACGTAGGGGGCCCGGAGCCGCGGCAGGCCGATGAAGAAGGGGATCGCGAGAAGCAGCGTCGCCGCCACCGACGCCGAGAGCGAGCCCCGGCCGGGCAGCTCCTGCGCGCGGGGGTCGCGCCGCCACTCGTCCGGCGCGGCGGCGAGGTCGCGGAAGATCGACCAGCGGACGAGAACCGGCCACGCCACCGCTCCGAAGGCGGCCACGAAGAGGAGGATGGAGACGTGGAACGACGTCGACACGGAGGCGACGAAGAGGAAGGCGCAGAGCACGAGCGCCATCGAGAGGTCGCGCTCCTTCTTGAGCGACGTCAGCTTGAAGA